>CALFNL010000141.1 GCA_937902875.1 uncultured Bacteroidota bacterium
AATTGCCATTCTTCTTCAGTGAGCACGCGCAGCGCTTTGCCATTGCTTCTGTCGTTCAATTTAACCATGCTGCTTTTTGATGTAGAGGGGTTACCAGGAATATCTTTGTGTGCATTCGTGGGCGCCATTGTAGGATTCATATTGGGCGCCATAGTTTGCTGTTCCATATTACCGTATTATAAGTGATAGAATATCACAAAGATCAAGAATACCCTTAAAGTATTTACCTCCTTTAATGACCACTTTTTGCTCTGTATTGACCTTATTCTTAAAAAATGTCTGACTTTATTAGCTTTACAGGAAATATAGGAAGATGAAAATCCAGAAGGAGCTGGTGCTGCCCGATCCGGGAAAATCATTCAGGCTCTTCAGCCCGAGCTTAAGAAACTATTTCTTCTGGCATTATCATCCCGAATATGAATTGGTATATGTGGAAGCCATTACCGGTATCAGGCATGTGGGACAGCATATATCCAGCTATATGGACAGCGATTTGGTTTTGATAGGACCCAATATTCCCCATTTGAATTTTGACTACGGAGTGAAAACTGAATACAGGCAGATAGTTGTTCAGTTGCAGGAGCATTTTCTGGGAGATGCTATTAGGGAAACACCGGAACTGTTATCTATTCAACAACTTTTTGAACGGGCTGTTTTGGGGCTGTCATTCCTGGGTGAAACTAAAACTGTTGTAGCCAAAAAATTAAAGTACATGCAAACGATTGGTCATTTCGAACAATTGTTATGCTTATTGGAGGTATTTCAAATTCTTGCTAAGTCAGATGAAGTGGTTGAGCTTAACGAAAAAGATACGAGTGTAAAATTATTCCTGAATGACAAAATACGGATGGGCGCCATTTACAAATACATACATGCCAATTACAATGAAAAGCCTGACGTAAATAAAGTGGCTTCCAGTGTACATTTGAGCACCGCTGCTTTTTGCCGTTACTTCAGGAAACAGACTAATATCACTTTTACAGATTTCGTGAATCAATACAGGATCACGCAGGCCAGGACTTTGCTCATAAAAGGCAAAACCATTACAGAAACCTGTTATGAAGTGGGGTTTGAAAGCCTGTCTTATTTTAATAAACTGTTCAAACGAATTGCCGGGGAAAATCCATCTGCTTTTAAGAAGCGCTACCTGAAATAAATTGAAAGTTGGGTACTATGATTGATACGAGGAATTCCTATTGAGTGAAGAGTTCAAACTGGCGATCCCTGAATGCATGGTAGTTATCAAGTCAGTTGTAGATTGGTGCCAGGCTTTTCAAGCGCCTTGTTAAATTCTTTTTGTCATTCAGTATTGCCATGATTTTCGTCTGGCATAATGCAGTTCTCGTCTATACAGCGCCTGGGTTTCAGGAACCCGGTGGCAAACACAATCGCGCCAAAAATCTTCACGGGCCAGGCATCTTCAAAATGAAAACCTATCCATATCAGAAATATGCCAAGTGCCCAGCGTAGCGAACGACTGAACCAGACCAAAGCTTTTGTGCTTAATATTTCTTTTTGAATGTTCATAAGAATTGCTGATTTGCCAGGGGATTGATTTTTACGGAATCAATTGGATTGGTAAAATACAATAACCCATATCCTTTCTAAAAAAATTTACAAATTACTACAGCATGGTCGTGGGCGTAACATATTCAGACAACTCGAAATTCCCCGAAGTCTTCATGGCCTTAAATCCTCCAGGGATATCAATCAGACGCTCAAATCCTCTCGCCCTCAAAATGGAATTGAATATCACAGAACGATAGCCGCCGTCGCAATGAACATAATAGGTCTTGGTCTTATCCAGTTTCTCCATTGATTCATTAATATAATCAAGAGGGGCATTGATCGCACCTTTAACGTGTTGACTTTCATATTCGCTCAGCCTCCTCACATCAACTATATTCAGATTATTCTTTTGCTTAATTGTCGAAAGTTCTTCTGCTGATATAGAATCAATATTATCAATTTCTTTACCGGATTCTTTCCAGGATTGGAATCCACCCTTGAGGAAGCCGATCGCGTAATCGTACCCTACGCGCGCGAGACGCGTGATAACTTCTTCTTCGCGGCCTTCATCGGCCACCAGGAGGATTTTCTGCCTGATATTCGGAATTAAGGCGCCCACCCAGGGAGCGAAATTGCCATTGATGCCAATATTGATAGAATTGGGAATATGTCCTTTCACAAAGTGCTCCGGATCCCTTGTGTCCAGCACCAGGGCCATGGATTCATTGGCCGCCGATTCAAAGGCAGCGGGATCCAGGGCATGTTTGCCTCGCTCCAAAACCTTCTCTATACTTTCATATCCTTTAATATTCATCAGCACGTTTAATGGAAAATATGCCGGTGGCGGCGTTAGACCGGTTAGCAATTCCTGCATGAATTCCTCACGGGTAAGGTTTGGGTTCAGCGCATAATTGGTTATTTTCTGATGCCCCAGTTTATCGGTAGTTTCCTTGCTCATATTCTTTCCGCAGGCGCTGCCGGCGCCATGAGCGGGATAAATAATAATGTCATCCGCAAGAGGTAAGATCTTATTTCGGATAGAATCAAATAGCAGTGAAGCTAATTTTTCGGGCGTCAATTCCTTCACCACTTTTTGTGCCAGGTCAGGACGGCCAACATCGCCGATAAACAATGTGTCGCCGGTAAAAATGGCGATGTCTTTACCACGTTCATCGCTCAGCAAAAAGCAGGAGCTTTCCATGGTGTGCCCGGGGGTATGCAGAACAGTGATGCTGGCCTTTCCTACCTTGAAAATTTCTTTGTCAGACGCTACATGGGCTTCAAATCCAGGTTTGGCAGTAGGCCCATATACAATAGTGGCGCCTGTTTTCCTGGCAAGGTCCAGATGGCCGGAAACAAAATCGGCATGAAAATGCGTTTCAAAAACATATTTTATACGGGCATTATTCTTTGCGGCTCTATCAATATACGCCTGAACTTCCCGTAGCGGGTCTATCACGGCTGCTTCACCATCACTCTCTATATAATATGCTCCCTGGGCCAGGCAGCCCGTATAAATTTGCTCAATGATCATATGCTCCATTTTATTCCTCCACAGATGATGCAAAATTGGGTTTTCATTTTCAACTAGAACGTGACGCAAGTCACTTTACCCGCATGATTATTTCCAGGCAGGCCTTGTTATACCTGGTAAGATACAAATCAGACCGGGCTATCTGCCAATTTGATTCATTGTGGTCATTTGGATATGCCCATTTGAGGCCAATTTCCCGGAAATAAACTCAATATTGGCACCATAAGAATTAACGATTCATTATGAGATTTCTTTTGAGGGCCTTGACTCGAATCAGGGAGAGATCAGGTTTCTGCCAACAGCGCTTCCCAATTGCCAGGGGCGCCCACCACAAAAATTGTTTGAGGATTTGGCATAAGGCAATAGGTTTTGAGAAGATTGCCTAATCGAAAAAAGCAAATCGATTCTTCAGGTTTTCAGCAACGCCTTCAAGTGATCCGAAAGCCTCAGGCTGAGCGCTACCAATGTAAAGGTAGGATTAGGAGCCGCCGCTGTGGCAAAGCAAGCGGAGCCAGCCACGAACAAATTCGCTATGCCATGCACTTTACAATTGGCATCCACTACTCCGGTTTTAGAACTGTCGCTCATACGAGTGGTTCCCATATGATGCCAGCCTCCACTGGTAAATGGCGGCCAGGAAAGATCGTTTTCGTCCTGGAGATATTCCATCAGCCTCACGCGGGCCATACCTGCTAAGCCTACCTGCTGGCCGATCAACTCGTATATTTTCCTGATGCTTCGTTTTTCCAAATTTGTCAATTCCCAGTGCAGGTTGGCGCGGGGTATCCCGAATGCGTCTTGTTCCCTGTCTAGCGTGATCCTTGAATTTGGATTGGGAGCCTGCTCTATTCTGGTAAATAATTCATAGGCCCTGCTGCCCTCTTTGGGAGTCGTTGAATTCTTAACCGCACTGTTAATGGATCCCAAGAAGTTCTCATCACTCTTTCTGGGATCCTCATTGTTCCATGTTTCTATCGCGGGTTTTATATTCCTGGCTACGTCCAGGGGTGTAAAGGAGCAGGTACCGTTAAGTATCTTATGCCGTTCCTGCATTTGGGCGCTGATGGCCAATTCGCACCTTGCTTTGGTAACGCCAAATTCCATTTCATACAATTTGAGGGGATTGGGTTGGGCAAGGAAGAGTTCGGCTGATTTGATTTCCAGATGCTCCATGAAATAACGTCCCACCAGGTCATTATCATTGCCAAGCCCCCTGGGTGCCTGCCTGTTGGCTGCGAGCAGGAGCCTTGCGTTTTGAATGCTGCAGCATGCCAGTACAAAATGCCTGGCCCGCACGGTATGCTGCCTGCCTGCAAGATTTCTGACGGTTACTTCCCTGATTGCGGAAACATTTTCATTCGCTGTTATATCTACCAGGTTGGCGTAAGTGTATAAATGAATATTCTTTGAATTCACAATATCCTTCTTATACTTGGGTGCAAACCTTGTTGGCGGACTGAATTGCCAGATCTTGTTCCATACAACCGAATCATTTGGCAGAAGCGACTTCATGGCCTGATCCTGATTTTGCCAGAACGCGGCGCCGTACTCGTAGGGTCCGAGGTCCAGGTTCTTCTGTGCACGCGCATAATATGGATCCAAATCTTCGAACGTGATGGGCCAGCCGCTATGCGGAACCCAGTCTCTTTTAGTGAAATCGATGGAATCGAATGGAGAGCAGTAGCCCGCCCAGTGATTGCTTGTGCCTCCGAAATAGTGAAGGCGTGCAGACTTGAGCGGAAAATATTTTTGTCCCGTGGTCTTGCCTGCATAGGAGTCTTGTACCTGGTCATCGTACTCAAACCCTCCGCCCTCAAGCAGGATCACTTTATAACGTGTATGATCCCACTCCATGGCGATGCTGATGCCGGCAGGCCCCGAACCTACAATACAAATATCACCTTCTATAACCGAGTGGTCAGGCAGTTTTCTGGCATCTATATGCATACAATAAATTTAAGGCTTAATTAATGAAGCAAGCGCGCACTGGCGGGCTTCAGTGGTAGAGACTACCCATCCTTTGATGATAAGGGTTTGATCAGTTGAAAAATCCTTATGAATCTTTTCATCCAGAAATGCCAGGAACCGTGGATCGTTTTCATCTTTGAAATGGGCCTTGTAGCCCTGGTCACCTAGTATCTTATTTACGAGTTGGTTCTCTGTGGCCTCGTCGGGTGATTTTGCCCGGTAGGCATTTCCTATTTCACGAAGGGTGTTGGCATCACATATTTGTGAAAGAAAGAGAGGTCTTGATAAAGACTTTGCCAACGGGGCGTTTCTGCTCGTGCATCTAACAAATGGTATTGTTATGAAAGCGGCAGTGGAAACTGAAAGCAAAATAAAATTTCTTCTTTTCATGCTAAAGGAGATGGATGGTTTCAATCTGCAACGGTACCAAAACTCTGTTATAAATATAAATTAAGAATTTCCTCACTCAGATTCTGAAAATTATGTATTTCTGATTTACCAAGCGGATAAAAGTTATTTCCTGGCCAGATTTATGCCAAAAAAAAGTTGATTCAGGAGAAGAAATTGCGGCCCGAAAATAAATTCTTAGCCGGAAAAATAGGAGTGGATTTTAACCAGAATGCCTGGAATTAATTCAATTTCCCGGAGATAATATTCAGATATTTTACATGGGAATCTGGCAGGCAGTCAAAGGCTGTAAGTATCAATAGGAGTATTAAAAAAAGAATTCTCCTGAGAGCAACAATAACCCATGAAGGGTGATTTAATTGCCAGGATCGGGTTCCGTATTCACTTGCTTTAAACCCTTCCCAAATGGTCTTTTCCGGCGGAGAACAAGATTCCAAATAAACCCAGGAAGAATGCATTATAGCGCAGCAGATTTTTCCAAGCAAAGTCAAAAAAGTTTCGGGCCACGAAATTTTGCATGAAAGTTTCGGGTGTGGCCTTTGAGCGGAGTATTTCCTTATTCCAGATGATCTCCTCTTTGCCAGCCTCCAGTCCAAGACTCGCATATTTGAGGGCAATGGTTTTTTCGGCCCTTTCTTTCCAATGCATGGTAAAGGCAGGGCCACCGTGGGCCTTGCTTTGGTTAGCGGCGTGCCTCCACAAATCGGAAATAATTTGCATGCGGTAATGTGAATCGGGGTCTTTTTCCAGCATATCCAGCATTTCCTGAAGTTCCTGCCCGGTAGCTTTCCCGGATATTTTTTTGCCCACGAGGTTCCATAAACGTTCCAGTTCCATCCTGATTAATTTTAACTATTAAACCATCTGATTCTTCGGTTTCTTTAGATATTGATTCTATAAAATCAAAGCCTGTTCCAGTTTGTTAATCGTTGATAAATAAATGCTTGTGCTTGTTTTCAGGGAGAGTGACCGTTCGGTTTCAAACAATTCAGACCGGTTTTGATACAAGTTCAGATTCTACTCCGGCCGGATACTATTCTATTTAATTGCAATGACCAGCAACGGATAGAGAATGTTGCAAGTGGAGAGGAAGAAAATTTTGAGGGAGGGGGATTTTAGCATTTACTTAGTAATTGAGGAACACAAATTTTTTTTGAGAGCAAAACATAAAATCACGGATTGGCAAAAGGGGAGATGGAATGCCAAAATGATTGACAAAAAATTCTCTGGATAAGTTTCCCTTTATGACCAACTATGCTATAACGTTAGCGATAGCACAGTATATGCGGGAGAAGGGCCTCGGGCATATAATAATGAAGATTATGAGGGGAATTTGAGATTCCTTACTTTTTACTTCACGCCATTCTCGGGGTTCCAGGAGCCCTGTTCTTTTCGGATATAAATGATTTGTCCAGTATGATATGCGTTGTGAGTGCCAATATGCGCTATTGCCGAATACCATTCCTTCAGTTTGTTTTCATCGGCGGCCTGCACAAGTTTTTCCCATTCCGTTAGCACCTCATCGAGTTTTTTTACAGTGGCATTCCAACTATTTTTGTCGAAATCGGAGAAGGTTTCATCGTTATTCCCGTTGAAGAGGGTAGGCTTTTCCCCTTTGAATTTTGCCAATTGCTGTTCATTCCAGAAAATTAAATGTGTGGTCAATTGTCCGATCGAATGATTGCCGCTGCTGTCTTTCCACATGGCCTGCCCGGCGCTGAGTCCTTCCAGGGCGATGTTTACGGGTACGAACCAATCCTTCTGGTTGTGGGTCGTCCTGAGTTGTTCGAGCAAAATACTCTTGAGTGTGGGGTTAACGGAATTCTGTGCGCATACGGTGAACGCGGGCAGCAGAAACAGAATGACAAGCTTTTTCATATTTGTATGTGGTTTATAAAATCCTGTCAAAATATAAAAAAGAAATGGCTATTTGAAGAAATATGATATATGGTTAAGTGGCGGGTTGTTGAGGTGTTTATCCTGTAGGGGGGCAATGGAACCGGATAACAAAAATAAACCACCAGATTACTGAAGTGGCGCCGCGATTGTTTCATTTTAGCGCTCACCTGAGTGCCTGATGGTTCCCTTAAACTATTTGGAAATGCCTGGAGTTAGTTTTCGATTTTTTTCAGATCCCGGAAAGCGATGAATTGTTGGGAGGCCTCATCCATATAACTCACCTGATCCAATTCCCCTGCAATGAACCAGAATCCCAATTTCACCTGTTTCTGATCCTTGATATTGATACCGCAGAGGGTAAAGGTCATGTGGCTGTCGAGGGAATCCTTCTTGATATCGCTCACCTTGATAGTTACTATAGTGGGTTTGTCCTGGCAAATCGTTATCAGGGAAACCAGGCTGTCTCTGATCAGGATATTTGAAATCAGGTTACCCTCACTATCTACGTAATAGGATTTCTGTTGAGTGTCGTACTTTACGTATTGCACATAGGTTGAAGAGAAATTGTATGATCCATCCTGGGCCTCAAGACTTGCACCTATCAAACAAACCAGGGCCACTGCAAGAATCTTTTTCATAAAAATTGATTTCCATTATATAACGTGAAAGGGTGCCCTGAAATGATTACGACCGGGCTGTTTTCGTTTTTTGGGCTTTTTTTGAAGATAATTGGGCTTCATCGATGGATGGATGAATCCCTCAATCAGCAATTAGTTTGCTTACTGCCAGGGTTAGACGGGAAGTGAGGATTTTTCAGGAGCAGGCATACAATTCCACCCTGAGTTTCATGGGATCATTTTCAGATGAGGAACAAAGGATATCAAGTGGCAGCCGGGGATTGAAATTACTGCCAGGTAACTCGGCGGCGCCCCATGAGAGTCCGCTCCAGATCATTTTATCATATTGAATTCTCAGCGGAATTTTTTTCCCATTTTGTATAACCTCAATGCGGAGCATTTCGTCCATTTTTTTGCCATCCGGCGGTGCGCCTCCCCATGACCGGTGGGGAAGGCCATCTGCTCCAAACTGCTGCAGGAGGATTCGGATATTTTTCCCCGCCGGCGCGTTCAGCTTCGCCGCAACCTGGTTCTTGTTGGATTCTTTGAAATCGGCATTCAATTTTTCAATGGTATTTGGAATATGGTTGGACTCCTCAATGCCCAAATCATATTTCCTATCAGCATATTCTCCCCACCCCGTCACGGCCATTTGCTCGGGACCCAATAATATTTTATTGGCTTTTAATTCAGGACGGAATCCCTCATCCGTAAATAATATGCTTCCGGATTCATTTGCTTCAACAGGCAGAATTATTTCCTTGAAGCCTTGAGTGGGATTGACCACGGTGATCAATTTTCCCGTTATGGCTTCATACATGAAACCATAAGGCTCCCGATGTCCCGGAATTGCGCCGAAGGTGCCGGCAGTTCCATATCGCTGCAATTTATTGAACATTTGCTGGGTCTTGGCAAACCAGGAGGCATCGGTATCACCTAGCAATTCCAGATTACCGTGATATACATTTGCCCATCCTCCGCGGGCGAGTTCCATAATGAGCATGCTTTTCCAGGCATGATTCGCGCGATAATAACAAGTTCCGGTCTTCCCGATCATGAATCCGCAATTATCAATACGTTGTAGTGGTAATCCGTTGAATTCAAATTGGCGAACCATGTGGTCGCTGTAAATATCCTGTGAACGCCAGAAATTGATGGCGGGTACATCTGATATCCGGGGATCGCCGCTATAAAGTGTATCAAAAACATCCATCCATCTTGGATCAATGGTCTTTCGGAAATCTGTTACAGTATCGTCCATTTCGCCGCCAAATCCATTGTAGCCGGTAATAAGTACCTCGGGGTTTCTATAACGGAATTGCTTAAGCATATCCATGAATGCCAGGCGATTCATTTCTTCAATTTCAGAAGGAATATGTACTTTTTTCACCGCTTCTGTAGCCGCAAAAAAATACGCGAAATCAAATTTGAAAAGCCTCACTCCCTTATCGGCCCAAATCTGCAGTGTTTCGGCCAGGTGCCTGAGATAGCCGCCACTGAAGAGGCAGAGTATATTAGGATCAGTCGCCAATGAATCTTTCCATTCGGGAATAATGTCTAAAAAAGGCCCGCTTCGCGTAGCCACCAGGTTAGTGGAGAACCACATGCCGGGTTTGATATCGTTATCCTTACAGGTTTGCAGCCATTTGTCTGGTCCGTTTGGCCAATGTTGCCGGTTCCAGGTACGGTATCCGCCAGCCCTGCTAAACCAAAAGGCATCCATCACATAATAGTCAAAATGAACTCCATTTTTCTTGAGACGAATGAGCTCCTGCAATTCACGCATGGCCAGTTCTTCCGTTAGGGGAATATTGTCTGAAAGTTCGTCATAGGAAGACCAGTTGTTATAAATATTTACCGGCCTTTTGAGACCGATGGGAAGCATGTGTTGATTAGATTCCTCTATCAAGGAGCCCTCGAAATTCCTGAGTTCCTGTGAAAATGGATAAAAGGCGAGGCTCCAGCCAATTGTATTTCTGAAGAATTGTCGACGCTCCATTTCAGCTAGTGATTAATGAATCTGGGCTATAGGTAGTTATTTGAATAAGCATGATTGCAATAAGAGGCGATTCTTATTTTTTGAATTTATCAAAATATTCTTTCTGCAGTTCCAGTGTTTTGGTGTCTGCCTTTATTGCTTTCAGTGCTTTTATTAGAGATTCTACCGTATGCTCCGTGAGGAATTGCCCCAATTCCCTGGTGGCTTTGGCGCCTTCGCCCGCATAATGATTCGGAAAGCTGGCATACCACCATATTGCGGTATATACTCCGGCAGGCAGCATTAATCGTTTTTGATTTTCTCCAGACTCCTGGGTGGCACGATCCATTTTTACAAGATCCGGACGAAGATACAGCAGGGTAGAAGTCTCTCTTTCACCGGCATGCTGGTCGCCCAGGGGATCGGATTTTCTCAGCTTCTTCAGCTTTTCATTGAACGCAGAATCCTGAGCAGGCTCAAAAAAATATACCGCATAATTGCGGGGTTTTTCGAGGCGGGTTTGAATGAAATACCTGATCAATTGCGGATTTCCACCGTGTCCATTTATGATTATGATCTTATCGAATCCATTGCGGCCAATTTCATCGCAGGTAGCTTCAAGCATGTCCCATACCACACGGCTGGGAAGGGCGAAGGTTCCGTACTGGTGCTTCGCTTCATTGATCTGTCCATAGAAATAATCGGGGAAAACCACCGCGTACTCTTTTTTAGTGGCGCGGGATGCCCATTCACGCACATGTATCAGGTCGGAACCGATGGGGTCATGAGGACCGTGTTTTTCCAGGATGCCAATCGGGAGAATGCAGGTTTTGGAAGATTTTTCAAGGGCAAGAGGCCAGTCACTGGCTACTAATTCATCCCAACGGCTGGGAATTTCTTGCGCGGCGGCCGAGCTACAAATAAGAAAAAGGACTAATACAATTTTCATGGATTTTATAATTTATGTTGGTGAGAGATAAAGTGGGAGCAGGTTAGACAGTTTATTTTCCAGTGTCAGGACACCGAATTCCTCCCCTTATAGTTACCAGAAAGTTAGTACAAAAACTGCTGTCTTGCACATACACGCCCAAATTATTTATTGAGTGAATTAGATATTCATGATGCAGATTTCATCAAAACAATTAATTTTAGTTCCCAGTGTGAGGTTGCAAGAGCGTATCAGTTTCATTAAATTCCCAATTTTTTCAGCCGACCTTTTAAAGAAACGCCTTCACCATCATGCAAGAAAATGCCTTAACCCAGCGTCTTTATTCTCTCGATGCACTTCGTGGATTTGATATGTTCTGGATCATAGGAGGAGAAGAGATCTTTCACAATCTTTTCAAGATTACGGGCTCACCGTTTTGGGGAGCCATTTCCAACCAGTTTACACATCCTGATTGGAATGGATTTCATGCGTACGACCTGATTTTCCCTCTCTTTCTTTTTCTGGCAGGTGTTGCAACGCCTTACTCGGTGGGGCGGGAACTTGAAAAAGGGAAGACCCGCCGGCAATTATTATGGCGCGTGATCAAAAGAGGATTGATACTTGTGTTGCTGGGCATCATTTATAATAATGGGTTGCAAATAAGGCCACTGGACCAGATGCGTTTTCCGAGTGTATTGGGGCGTATAGGTCTCGCTTATATGTTTGCCAATATCATTTACCTCTATACCAAACGAAGGGGACAATATATCTGGTTTGCCGCCCTGCTCATCGGGTATTGGTTGCTGTTATTATTTAATTCGGCGCCTCTCTATCCAAGGGGCGATTTGACAATGGAGGGCAATTTTGCCTCCTTTATTGATCGCAACATTATTCCTGGCAGGCTTTACCTTGTGATTCACGATCCGGAAGGGTTGATATCCACAATCCCCGCCATTGCCACGGGTTTGCTGGGTATATTCACTGGAACTTTGCTTAGGAACAGCAAATTTAGCCAACGAAATAAGGTGCTGCGCATGGTAGCGGCGGGTGTGATCTTTTTGGTGCTTGCTCAGGTTTGGAACCTGGTATTCCCGATCAACAAAAATTTATGGACAAGTTCCTTTGTGCTGCATGTAGGAGGTATTAGCCTGCTCTTGCTGGCACTTTTCTATTTTATTATTGATGTTCTTGGTTTTAAAAAATGGGCTTTTTTCTTGAAGGTGATTGGCATGAATTCAATCCTGATCTATATGTCGGGCCGATTCATAAATTGGGAATATAGCGCCAGAGGCTTCTTCCAATGGGTAGGGCAACTGGTAGATAATCCTTATAACATACTGGTAATGGTATTCTGCTACCTGCTGGTAAAATGGGCATTCCTCTACTTCCTCTACCGGAAAAGAGTTTTTCTGAGGGTGTAAGTACTCCGGGGCCAGGAAGGCCTGATTAAAAAAATGCAAATTCAATAAAAAGCATGCGCCGGATTGCGGATGGCCTGCTAATGTCAGGAAAATTTTCTGGCTCAACTCTAAATCTTTACTCGAATGAATTACCGGTCATTGGGAAAATCTGATTTAAGCGTCAGTGAGATCGGTTTCGGGTGTATGTCACTGGGAGAAGACCAGCATGCGAACGGGCAGTTGATTAACCGGGCCATTGAAACCGGTATCAATTTTTTTGATACGGCTGATCTCTACCAAAAAGGTGCCAACGAAACCAGCCTCGGTAACATGTTGAAGGGGCGGAGGAAGAGCCTGATCATCGCTACCAAAGTGGGCAATCAGTGGCGGCCCGATGGGAGTGGCTGGGACTGGAATCCCCGGAAAGAGTATATACTCGCATCTGTGGAGGGAAGCCTGAAGAGGTTGCAAACCGATTATATTGATCTCTATCAGTTGCACGGAGGAACTATCGATGACGCCATTGATGAATCTATTGAAGCGTTTGAAATTCTGAAGGCGCAGGGAAAGATCAGGCATTATGGGATTTCTTCCATCCGTCCGAATGTGATCAGGGAATATGTGAAACGCTCGGGCATTGTAAGCGTGATGATGCAGTATAGCCTGCTTGACAGGAGACCAGAAGAAACATGCCTGACATTATTAAAGGAGCATGATATTGGGGTGCTTTCAAGGGGAAGTTTGGCAAGGGGACTCCTGGTTTATAAGCCACCTGAATCTTATTTGAAATATGATAGCTCCGAAGTGAGGAAGGCGGCTTGCGCCATCAGGTCCCTTTCTTCCGAAAAGCGGTCTCCAGCCCAAACCTCAATCAGGTTTGTGATCCAAAATCCAGCTATCAGCTCCGCGGTTGTTGGTATAAGAACCCTGGACCAATTGGAAGATGTAGCTTCCGCTTCTCATGCGCCCTGGCTCACTGAGAATGAAATGCGGACTCTAAGAGAATCGGTTATGGCAAACCGGTATGACCAGCACCGCTGATCTTTATCATCGAGGCTGATGCATGATCAGGGTATTAATTGCATCCTGCACTATTTCGGGAGGGCAATTTTCTATAAGGCGGAAATGACCTTTGCCCTTTGGGTTCCAGGTATCACTCCCATCATCGGCAACCAACATGCGACCTTCCTGGATCCGATACCAGGGCCGCCATCCTTTTATGGCCACCAGCACAGCGGTTTCATCCCAACTCATTCTTCCTGCAGAATCTTCCGGTGACTGCGGAATGCTGATTCTGAAAACATCCTTCACAGGGCTGTGTATGATAGAATCGTTATGTATGAGTGGCAAACCCGTTTTGATCTTCATGCCAATTTCAAATCCACTCAGCAACACAGGCCCGCTCCATTGTTCAAAGACCATTTTGGAAGAGGCAGCATCCCTTTCCACGTTGAATTCCTTTCCGGAGGGAAACCTGCCAGCCATGCATACAAGCTGCTTTACTTTCTGTTTCACCAGGTCTTGCCCGTTGAGGGGTGAATATTGATCGGGTCCTGACCTAAGCAGGTCTGCCAGGTTGGTGAGAAAACCCACTGTTACGATGGTGACAGAATGCGGCCCCTGGCTCGATAGTATCTTACGGTATAGCTCAACCGCATTTGTTGCATCATCATTTTTTAAATAATAATGAGGATAGCGGGCCAGTAAAGTATCTGTCCAGTGCTGTTTGTCGCGCAATTCCAGCCCATGGCCTTTAGGCGTGCCAATGGGAATATCCGGCTTCTTGAAATAAGTGTTGAAAACATTCAGCACACCAGCTACTGATTCATACCTGGTGCTGGCAATCGTGGCCAGAATTTTCGCCTGTCCGCTATCGGCGAGAGCATGTAAAATAGCAATAGCTCCCACATCGTCGTAATCGGGACCCATATCTGAGTCAAAGATTATGTGGGCAGGTTTTGAGGGAATAGATTGAGATATTGCCTTGACCGGGCAGGCCAGCAATAGAATCCAGGGCACGATCCGAAGTGATATCATTATTTTGCGATTCATGAGCAAGTTTATTAAATGTAAATCAGCATTAATTCGTGCTGGATGAATCAGACTCTGGGTGAATCCATGTTCATAATATTGGGTTGCACGTTAGAAAAACCATGGCGCTTGATTTTACGAGTAAATCTTACTTAGAAATTCCTCGCCAAGATGATCAAAGCCAATCCGGCTGCATATAATAATAACATAATCATGAGAACTCTATTGGTTCCCGCTGGAGCATTCCTGAATTCTTTCCACACATAAATGCCCCAAAGCGCCGCAACTATGGTGGCGCCCTGCCCCAATCCATAGGAAATAGCCGGGCCCGCCTTACCCGACGCGATGATGCTGAACGACATTCCGATGCACCATATAATTCCACCCAGAACGCCCATTAGGTGATTGCGAAAACTGCCATGGAGATAATCTGAAAATGAAACGGCATTACCCGCAAAGGGCTTGCGCATGATGATGGTGTTGAATAAAAGATTGCTCAGGAAAATACCAATCGAAAAAAACACAACCGCGGTATAAGGACTCAATTTACCCGGTTCCAAAAGGAGAAAATCGGGAGAGATGGAATCTGCCACAAATTTGTAAAACACACCCATCAGGCAGCCGCTCACCACTGAAAGCATAAGCCCCCTCGAAGAAACGGCCCCAGATCCCTTCTGCATTTTCCTGTAGGCGGAGGCATTCAGTACGATGGCTATAATAATCAATGCCACGCCGCCGAAAAGTAATAGGATATTTCCCACAGGGTTACTGATATAATTTGTGATTACTCCAAGTGCAAGGGCAATGCCAATGCCTACGGGGAAAGCCACAGACATGCCGGCAATTGAAATGGCGGCCACCAATAAAATATTGGCCAGGTTAAAGATTACGCCTCCTAAAAGGGCGCTTCCTAAATATTTTACCTGCGCCTGTTCCAGATCGGTCAGGAATCCCCGTCCTGTTTCGCCATTACTACCAAGGGTAAGCGCAAAAATGAGTGACGTTAAAAGGATGCCAAAAGCATAGTCCCAATAGAATAATTCAAAACGCCAGCTTTTGGATGCTAATTTCTGGGTATTGGCCCAGGAACCCCAACAAAGCATGGTTATGAAACAAAATGCTACGGCGGCGGGATAACTTTCAATGACAAACATATAGGAGGATCTGATTTATTTGAGAGATTTTTTTCCTGCGCCGGCGCCATTCAAATCCATACCTCTTATTGGAGCGTCGCCATAAATGATGGCTTCATCCACTTTCAACTCGTGCTCCCGGCCTGGATTCAGGATTTTCAACCTTACCTGGTGTTTTCCCTTTGGCAATTGGTATTTCCAGCATAACTCATATCGCCTTGTGGTATAATTCGCTGGCAATTCCGGCGATTCCACCAGGGTTCCGTCAACATATAATTCCGTATGGAAAACAAAATCTGATTCGCTGCCCCAGGGTGCGGCATCCCCTCTCAATACAAATCCAATACCTTCAAAATCAAAATTAACGGCGTCCTTTTCGGCTGACCATTGAACCGGAATTTTTGCAACAGGGAAAAGTCCTGGAAAGGATTTTTCGTACCGGACTACTACCGGGGCTTCGGACAATATCCTGATCTGAGAACCCTGGATGCTGCCTCCATGGCGACTTATATTTTCGAGGGCATGCTTATATCCAATTTCATACACGTCGCGAAGCGACATGGTTGTGTATTTGAAATCCATCTCTTCTATGGCGGCCAGTCCCATTTTCCAATATGCGGGGATCTTGTCATACCCCAGCACCGTACCAAGAATTCCGCCCGCGGTAGAGGGATTGCAATCTGCATCCTGACCGCAGCGAGTGGTAATTTGAAGGGTCTTGCCGAAATCGCCGCCTCCATAAAGCAGGCCCAGCACCACGTATGCTGCATTTAGTTTTGCATCAATATTGAAAGGGGAGAAAACGCCTTCGGGGCAACCGATATCATCGGCCCATTTTTTTTGAATCTCAAACCATGTCGATTTCCAGTTGAGGGGATATTTCCGGTGCCATTCTAAAACGTCGTGAATGCATTCATAGAATTCACTCCTGGGTGGGATTGTCTTCAGGGCTTCTGATACAATAAATGGAATATTCTTCGATGTAAAGGCGAGAGCATACATGGCTCCTACGTACACGCCACCATACCAGCCGTCGCCGTAATTCATGATATGTCCAATTTTATCGCTTATGGAAGAGGCCACATTAGGCATGCCCGGGCTCATCAATCCCGCGAAATCTGATTCAATCTGGTAGTCTATACAATCCGCATGGGGATTGTTAAGCCAGTGGCCAGACATGGGTGCCTTGATTCCATGCAGAATATTATACCTGCCGGCCTGGTTGGCATGCCAAAGCATATATCCCGCATGTGCATAAGCGTTAGCAAATGAATCAGTAGGGGCATCGAGCCCGTTTTTTTCAAATACATCCACAAAGCTCAGATCCATATAAAGATCATCGTAGAGCCCGGGATTATTGGTCATGGCTTCTTTCAGGTAACCATCGTACCATGATATGGGTTGATAATCGCTAATAAAACTGCCTTGGAAACGAAATTCCATGGGGCCTCCAAAAGTTACACCGATGGTTTGCCCGGCCCAGCCTCCCCGAATCTTATCCTGCAAATCCTGTTTTGAAATGAGGATGGTTTTATGCTGGGCAAAACACGTGATACCAGCCATGAAAAACCAGAAGGCAAGAAATAGTATTTTCATTTTTGTATTGTTTGAGGAAAGGAAATGGATGTGAGCTCAGGGGACTCTTTATACATAGATGATACTAATTTACATGAATTATTCTGAGTATTCAGATACAGAAATTCCAAAAGCCTTTGCAGGCTGAAAAGATTCTATTCGCGAGTCAGGCGCTGCTTCATTGATATGCGTAAGAATTGGGGCAGGGGCATGAGCTGTTATTGGAGCAGAGGATGCTGTGGAACTAGATTTCATGTCTGAAAGGAGCCGAGGCCTGCGCTCCAAGGCGGGTTACAGAAATTGCCGCAGCGGAAGCGGCAAAATCCACCGCTTCTTCCAGGGGCATTTCTTCGGCAAGCGCCGTGGCCAATGCCCCGTTGAACACATCCCCGGCAGCCGTAGTATCAACCGCCTTTACCTTTCTGGCAGGTATATATTTGCGTAAGGTGGGGCTGGCAATATAGGAACCATTTTCTCCCAAAGTGATAATCACAGTCCTGACTCCCTTTTTCAATAGTATGTCCGCGGCTCTTGCCACATCGGTTATATTGTTGATAGGAATTCCTGCCAGCAATGCTGCTTCCTGCTCATTTGGTGTGAGGTAGTCGATCAGAGGATAGATATCATCGGGTAATTGATGCGCAGGTGCAGGATTTACTATGATGATTTTGGAGATGGCGGCACTCTTCCTGATTGCATGAATGACTGATGGCAACGGAATTTCCAGTTGCAGCAAGACTATTTTCACCTGATCCGCCGTGGCATTCAATACCTGGTCCACTTCCTGTGGCAGCAGGTTGCCATTGGCTCCGGATGCCACTGTGATAGAATTCTCTCCCTGTTCATCCACGTTTATCAGAGCTACACCTGAAGGATGCTCCGCGTCAAAGATCACATGCTCCACATTAATGCCCATATCAATCAGGTGTTGTTTGGCGGTTTTCCCGAAAATATCATTGCCTGTTTTACAAAGGAAGATCACTTCCCCATTTAGCCTGGCTGCCGCCACTGCCTGGTTGGCGCCCTTGCCTCCAGGGTTCATATAAAAATTTCCTCCGATGATTGTCTCTCCCGGCAGGGGGAGTCTCGAGGATTTTATGACCATATCTGTATTGGAACTTCCAACCACCAGGATCTTTTTTTTCATGATTGTAGATTGAGTCCGGCCCAGGGATAGCGGCAATTAAATTACAGGAATTTCCCCAATTTCTCATTAAGTAGCACTTCCATATAAAATCTATGAGCTCGCACACCTGAATTTACACTATTGGCGGGGAAGCCGGTGATTGCTGCAATCCAATTCAATTTAATTCCTTATGATTTCTTCAGGAAAACATGAGGACCGGCCGAATAAATCTTATTGATTATTCTGTTATTTAATTAATTTCATCAGATGGGTTCAAAATTGCCGGATTCTTCATCTTCGCAACAGCTTTCGCGGTCTCTGGGACCGCTGATGTTATGGGGACTTGGTGTTGGATACGTTATTTCGGGTATGTATTTTGGCTGGAACCTGGGCCTGGCGGAAGGCGGCACTTATGGACTGGCCATCGCGACCTCTTTCATTATCGTTCTTTATATCACTTTCACTTTTTCATATACCGAGTTGGCCTGCGCCATTCCAAAAGCGGGAGGTGTTTTTGACTATGCCACCAGGGGATTGGGAAAGGATATTGGTTTTTTGGCAGGCATGGCGCAGATCATCGAATTCATATTTGCACCCCCCGCTATAGCAGCGGCAATTGGGGCCTATTTCCATATTTTTTTTCCACAGCTTTCCGTTACCAGTATCGCGATTGGTGCCTATATTATTTTCACCGGCCTGAATATTTATGGAGTAAGGGCTGCAGCAGCTTTTGAGCTTATCATTACCATGCTGGCTGTATTTGAATTGTTATTGTTTGCAGGAATTACATTCCCACATTTCAAATCGGAGAATATACGAGCCAATGCTTTCCCGGCCGGTTGGACGGGGGTATGGGCCTCTATTCCATTCGCCGTTTGGTTTTTTCTGGGTCTTGAGGGCGTGGCGAATGTTGCGGAAGAAACCATCAATCCCCAGCGGAATGTGCTGATAGGTTTTGGCTCCGCTCTACTCACTTTGATCGTACTGTGCATTTTGGTTTTCCTTTCTTCCGTGGGAGTGGCCGGTTGGGAAGCAGTAGTATTTCCATATCAGGGAGCAGGCCCTTCAGACTCTCCGCTGCCTCTGGCACTTTCCAGGATCACCGGAAATAGCGGATGGCTCTATCACCTGCTCATTACTATCGGGCTCATGGGGCTGGTTGCTTCTTTTCATGGAATCATTCTGGCGGCGGGCCGTGCTACTTTTGAATTCGGCAGGGTAAGATATATCCCATCCATATTCGGAGCAGTCAATACGCGCTTCAAGACTCCTGCCAATGCGCTGCTGATCAATATGGCTATCGGGATCATAGCCTTACTCACAGGCAAAACAAACCAAATCATCATCATCGCCTCATTCGGTGCGCTCACCCTTTATGTGATTTCGATGGTAGCAGTGATCGCTCTCCGGCGCAAAGAACCGCAAATGCCACGTCCTTTCAGAGTGCCGCTCTATCCCTGGTTTCCGGCAATAGCGCTGGTCATCGCTTTTTTATCGTTGATAGCTATGACCACACTCAATATTAATTTGGCAATGATCTATTTCGGCTTGCTGGGCCTATCCTATCTTTGGTTTCAGTTTTTCGTAAAAAAAATGGTTTATGCCCAAACAACTGAAGAATAAAGACATCCTGCAAATCCTTGCGGAAAGGGGCGTGGAAAAAATAAAGCTTGCCATTACTGATATTGACGGCGTACTGCGAGGGAAATTGATCAGTTTTGAAAAATTCAGGTCGGTCATTCAAAAGGGCTTCGGTTTTTGCGATGTGGTTTTTGGTTGGGATGCCGGAGATGCGGCTTATGACAACGTGAAGTTTACCGGGTGGCATTCAGGGTATCCGGATGCTACGGCGATGGTTGATCTGGATACATACAGGCAGGTTCCATGGGAAGATGACCTTCCATTTTTTCTCGCTGATTTCAGAGACGCTTCCGGCAATGAACTTCCCGTATGCCCCAGGAGCCTGTTGAAAAGAATCACGGCGCAGGCGGAGGATGCCGGTTACCTGCCCCAATTTTCGCAGGAGTTTGAATGGTTCAATTTTGTAAATAACACCACGGAATTGTATGAAAATAAATTCCGGGATCTCAAACCGATGACGCAGGGCATGTTTGGCTATTCCATACTTCGGGCTTCCCAGGAAAGTTCTTTTTTTCACGATCTGTTCGATCTGCTGCTGAAATTCAAAGTGCCGCTTGAAGGAATCCATACGGAAACGGGCCCCGGGGTGTATGAAGCGGCAATACTCTATGCCGGTGTGATTGAGGCCGCCGACCGCGCCGTTCTGTTTAAGAGCGGTGTAAAAGAAATCGCCCACCGTCATGGATTGATTGCGAGCTTCATGGCTAAATGGAATGAAAATTTGCCCGGTTGCAGTGGCCATGTACACCAGAGCCTTTGGTCCGCTGATGGAAAAAGGAATTTATTTTTTGATAAGAAAGCAAAATCGGGCATGAGCAGCCTCATGGAGCATTATCTCGCGGGACAATTGGCATGTTTGCCGCATATACTCCCGATGTTTGCGCCTACAGTTAACAGTTATAAAAGGCTTGTTGAAGGAGCCTGGGCACCCACTACAATTACATGGGCCATTGACAACCGCACAACGGCATTGAGGGCTCTGCCGGGTAGCGCCACAGGTTGCAGGTTAGAAACCAGGGTGGTGGGTTCTGACGCCAATCCATACCTGGCGATGGCTGGATGCCTGGCTTCGGGGATATATGGGATCAGGAATAAACTGAAATTGAAAACCGCCGCCACCCTTGGAAATGGTTATAAAGATACCAGGAATGGCAGGCTGCCTTCCAATCTCTGGGAAGCTTCCATGGCGATGAAGCAATCTGCCCTGGCCAGGGAATTATTCGGTGATGCTTTCACGGATCATTTTACGGCCACCCGTGAATGGGAATGGCGCCAATTTTCGAAAGTGGTCACTGATTGGGAATTGAAGCGGTATCTGGAAATTATATGAGATTTTGGAAATGAGAGGAGCCCATGGAACAACAGGAAACTGAAGGGAGTTGCCGCGACTGCATTAGCAGCGCGGCGGGCAGGCCAGAAAGAAACTGAAAAAGCGATGCCGCTGGAAATAAGACTTTTTTTCAACAAAAATTATTCAGGGTAAAACCCGGATATTACCATGATTGACTATACAGTAATAAGGCAATTTAATTTTCCCACTACCATACGGTTTGGCGCGGGAGCCTCCAGGGAATTGCCTGCATATCTGGCGCAACAACAACTAAAAGCGCCGCTACTGGTAACGGATCCTACCATTGCCCAACTCCCTTTTTTTAAATCCATTGTGGAAGACCTAAAGAAACACCAGATTTCGGTTGAGCTATTCAGTGAAATCCATAAGAACCCTGTAAAGTCGGATGTGTACAAGGGCACAAGCGCCTGGGATGCCACAAAGCGTGATTCCATCATTGGCATTGGCGGAGGAGCCGCCCTGGATGTGGCAAGGGCCATAGCCTTGCGCGTCAATCATAGGGAGGATCTATTTAAATATGATGACCTGATAGGGGGAGATATTTATGTTACACAAGACGTGCCACACTTTATTACCATTCCAACAACTTCCGGCACCGGCAGTGAAGTGGGGAGGAGCGCTATCATTTCTGACGATGAAACGCACCAGAAGAAAATTTTGTTCTCTCCAAAACTGATGGCAAGAATTGTGTTCGCCGACCCCTTGCTTACGATGGATCTGCCTGCTTTTGTAACGGCAGCAACGGGTATGGACGCGCTCACGCACAATATGGAAGCTTACCTGGCGAAGAATCCGCATCCCATATGCGAAGGCATTGCACTGGAAGGGATTTCATTGATCAGGGATTCCCTCAAAAAAGCCACGCTTAAGCCCGATCTCGAATCGAGATCCAAAATGCTGATGGCTTCCATGATGGGCGCAATAGCTTTTCAAAAGGGTTTGGGTGTGGTGCATTCTCTGGCACACCCATTGTCATCATTGCTGGATACGCATCATGGTCTCGCCAATGCGGTGAATATCCCCTATGGCATGCGGTTCAATATTGCCGGTTTTGAAGAACCATTCAGAAGGATTGCAAGGGCGCTTGAATTGGAAAGCGAAAACGGAGAAGCAGTTGTGGAATATTTGTTTGACCTGAATAGCGCTATCAACATTCCGCATAAACTTCGTGAGATTGGTGTGAAGATGGAACATATTGACACCCTGGCCGGGCTGGCCGAAGCGGATTTCGCACATCCCAATAACCCCAAGCCTGTTAACAGGGCGAATTTTAAACAACTTTACCTGGAAGCACTCTAGAACAATAAGGGGCTGAAAAATGGCCCTGACCAATATTCAAAGTATAATGGTGAAGGCAAATCAAATGATCATAGGCGTTAGCGATTGTAGCAAGTTCGCCAACTATAGCAAATGGATAGGCGCCTGTGCTCAGGTGGCTGAAGTAGTTAAACTGGATTCTGAAAATGAAAATATCCAGGACTTGAAAAGGTGTCATGGGCTGGTGCTTACCGGGGGTGAAGACCTGCATCCGCGATACTATGGAATGCCTGAATACTATGAATTTTGCTATAAGTGTGACGTGAATGAGAAACGGGATGAATTTGAAAGGAAGTTGTTGGATTTGAGCCAGCGGCTGGAGCTTCCGGTGCTGGGGATTTGCCGTGGTCTGCAGGTTGTCAATGCATTTTTTGGGGGAACCTTGATTCCGGATATTCCGCGCTGGGGAAAATTCAACCATTCTAAATTGGAGGATGGCAGGGATCGAATACATTCCATTCAAGTAGATCCCAATTCGTGGTTCTTCAGGATCGTGCAGAAAGAACATGGAACAGTGAATAGTAATCATCATCAGAGTGCAGACAGGATTAGTGCAGATTTGGTGGCAAGCGCCTTTTCGACGGATGGGGTTGTGGAAGCACTTGAAAGAAAAGAACCCAACGGGAAACCCTTTCTTTGTCTGGTGCAATGGCATCCCGAAAGGATGGTGGATCAGCAAGGGAATTTTGTGCAGAATATTCGTAGTTCGTTTATTGCTGCGGCCCAGAACAGAATCGAATAGAAGAATATATTTTCAAGTATGAGTCAGAAAGAATAAAATTCGGCCTTGCATAAGAATTGAAAAAAGTAATCCAGATGAAAATCATTAACCCCGCTACGGAAGAAGTGCTGGAGGAATTGAGGGAAGAAGATGAAAAGACGATTCAGGAAAAATACAGGCTACTGAAAAATGGCCAGCCTGCATGGGCGGCTCTGCCAATTGACAGGAGGATTGCCTTCATTGCAAAGTTTTATGATCTGCTGGAGGCGGAAAAAGATCATCTGGCCGCGACCCTTACAAGTGAAGTGGGAAAACCATTGCAGCAATCTTACAATGAACTGAACGGAGCCCGCGCAAGAATTAAATTTTTTATAGACAATTCTGCCAGGTGGCTGAAAGATGAATGGATCATTACTGAAGGAGCCACCCGGGAAAAGATTGCGTATGAACCTCTGGGCGTGATTGCCAATATCAGCGCCTGGAATTATCCTTATCTGGTAGGAATGAACGTGATCATTCCGGCTTTGATTGGAGGTAATGCGGTATTGTACAAACCCTCGGAATATTCAACCCTCACGGGCTTGGCCATTCAGCAATTATTGTACAGATCAGGTATTCCTGAAAATGTTTTTCAAACAGCTGTTGGCAAAGGAGATGTGGGGGAAATGATATTGTCGCTGCCTTTGGATGGATATTTTTTTACCGGCAGCTTTCGAACCGGAAAAAGCATCGCGGAAAAAGTAGCGCCCAAGCTGGTTCCCTGCCAGTTGGAATTAGGTGGAAAGGATCCACTATACGTGATGGATGATATAGAGGATATTGATAAAGTGGCGGAAGCTGCACTGGAGGGGGTTGTGTACAATAATGGCCAGAGTTGCTGCGCGGTGGAACGCATCTATGTGCATGAAAAAATTTTTGACCGGTTTGTGGATTCATTTACGCGACATGCAAAAAAATTGCGCATTGGCAATCCAGGGGATGCCGACACGGAGATTGGTCCATTAACGAGGAAAGGCCAGGTGGAATTCTTATTGTCGCAGATCCGGGATGCCCGGGATAAGGGAGCTACAATATTGTGTGGTGGAAATCAACCGGAGCGGAAGGGTTATTTTATTGAACCCACTGTATTGGTGAATGTCAATCACCAAATGAGGCTCATGACGGAAGAATCGTTCGGTCCGGTAGTGGGAATTCAGAAAGTGAAAGATGACGAAGAAGCCATTCGGCTCATGCAGGACACAGAATATGGCCTAACGGCAGCCGTGTATTCAAAAAGTTTTGAGAGGGCCGAAACCATCATGAAAGAATTAGACACGGGAACCGTTTATTGGAATTGCTGTGATCGTGTGAGTGCCGGCCTGCCCTGGTCTGGACGCAGGCATTCGGGCCTTGGTGTCACATTGTCTTACCAGGGAATTCGCGCATTTGTGCAACCTAAAGCATTTCACCTCAGGGGCTAAATCGAATTTGGAAGTTGGATATTTAGATGGATTCATTGACCCCGGCAATTAACAGGTTATACAGGACTAATGCAATAACTTTGCATAGTAATGATCTCCCTCTTTAAAAACGATTTAAAGGATGCGCAGATTCATTCAGAACCTGCCCTCATCATAACTTTTTTATGAAATCGTCCAAACCGATCAAACGCAATGAAAACCTGCTTTGGCTGTCACGCGACCATCACCACGGCCTGATGCTGGGGTGGAAGGTGAAGCAGGGATTGCAGAATGGCACGGACTTACGCGAAATAGCGGCCTACGTTCATTTTTGCTGGGTACATGCTATCATGCCACATTTCAAAGACGAAGAGCAATATCTTTTTGTGGCGCTGCCTGAAAAAGACGGAAAACGATGCCTGGCAGAAGCACAGCACGCTTATCTGAAACAATTGGCTGAAATCATCAATGATGGCAGCAGGATTCTTTGCGAACATATATTTGAAGAGTTTAGTGAAATGATGGAAAGACATATCCGCTTTGAAGAAAAAATTTTGTTCCCTTACCTGGAACAGAAATTGAATTCCGAAGAATTAAACAAGATTGGCTGGCAACTGGAGCAAACGCATGCCGTGAAATTCGTGGACAACTGGCATCACGAATTCTGGAAGAAGAGAGCAGAGGGATAAACCCGCCCCGAATGCTGAGGATCCTTGGTTCTTCAGGATTTGTTTTTTATCTTGAAAGACCCTAAGGGATGCGTCTCATACAACTCCTTTCAATATGCTACAAAGAAAAATAATTCTCTGGTCACTGATAGTGGCCCTCGGAGGTTTTTTATTTGGATTTGATACGGCCGTAATTTCAGGCGCCGAGCAGGCAATCCAGAAATATTGGTCACTCAATGATTTCCAGCATGGACTCACGGTGGCGATTGCCCTCATTGGTACCGCATTTGGCGCCCTGCTGGGTGGAATACCTTCAGACAAACTGGGAAGAAAGGGAACCCTCTTCCTGATAGCGGCCCTCTTCTTATTCGCTTCATTGGGCACGGCTTTGGCCACCAACTGGTACGCATTCCTCTTATTTCGATTCCTGGGCGGATTGGGAGTTGGCGCATCATCGGTTACGGCTCCGATTTATATTTCCGAAATTTCGCCTGCCCGGAACCGTGGCAAACTGGTAGCCTTGTTTCAGTTCAATATTGTTTTTGGCATATTGGTTTCTTATTTATCCAACTATCTCATCGGGCTCAGTGGCGAAGGCTCCTGGCGACTGATGCTGGGTGTGCAGGCTGTTCCTTCCCTGGTATTTCTATTGCTCATCCGCTTCATTCCCGAAAGCCCCAGATGGCTGATATTGAAAAGAGGCAGGATTGAAGAAGCCCGTGCCACCATGCAAATCATTGATCCCACCGGTTTTGACCAGGACCTCATGGAGATCCAAAAGACGAGCGCAGCGGCCGTGAAAGAATCCGCTTCAATATTCTCTAACAAATATCGAAGGCCGGTTATGCTGGCCATGTTACTCGCCTTGTTCAACCAACTCTCAGGAATCAACGCCATCATCTATTTTGCGCCCAGGATCTTTGAAATGAGCGGACTGGCAAAGAGCTCATCACTTTTATCAACGGTGGGCATTGGAGTGGTAAATTTTTCTTTTACGCTCCTGGCCATGAATTTCATCGACCGCTTTGGAAGAAAGACGCTCATGAAGATTGGATCCATTGGACTGGTCCTCACCCTGGGATTGGCATCCTATGCATTTTACCAGCATATAGGAGGTTGGGCCATCACTGTAGCCCTGTTGATGTATATCGCATTTTTTGCGTTTTCACAGGGCGCGGTGATATGGGTATTCATTTCGGAAATATTTCCAAATGAGGTAAGAGCCAGGGGACAAACTCTGGGCAGCTCCACCCACTGGATCATGGCCGTGATCATTGCTTTCAATTTCCCCTATTTTGCCGATAAATTTGGCGGGGGTCCCATATTTCTGTTTTTCTGTTTAATGATGATACTGCAAATGATTTTTGTTTGGAGAGTGATGCCTGAAACAAAGGGTAAATCGCTTGAACAGATTGGTGACACGGTGATCTTGCACTAAATATTTGAATGTTGAAGGAGAACAAGCACTATAGGGTAGTTTGTTTCGGAGAGATACTTTGGGATATTTTGCCCGATGCCAAAATGCCTGGCGGGGCCCCAATGAATGTGGCTTATCATTTGAACCAGTTGCAGACGCCAGCTGCGTTGATCAGTTGTGTAGGTGTAGACGTTTTGTCTGAAGAATTGTTGCGTTTCATCGAATCAAAAGGACTCTGCTCCGATTTCATTCAGCGGGATGCAGAACATCCCACGGGCAAAGTCTTGGCAAGTTTGCATGGCAATGAGGTAAATTATGAAATCCTTCAGCCCGTTGCCTGGGATTTTATCAGGGCAAGCCAGGCGCTGCAGGAATTGGTAGCAGGATCAGAGTATTTCATATTCGGCAGCCTCGCCGCGCGCAATCAGGTTTCCCGTGAAACTCTTTTTCAATTACTCGAAATGGCTTCTTTTAAGATTTTTGATATCAATCTCAGGGAACCTCATTATAAGCAAAAAGTGTTGGAGTATTTGTTGCAGCATGCCGACATGCTGAAGCTCAACACCGCGGAACTGGATCTCCTGAGTGAATGGTTTCAATTTCGTGGTAGCGAAAGGGAGCGTATGATGAGTTTGCAGGAAAGATTTCAGCTTCATACTGTGGTTACCACCCGGGGTGAAAAAGGAGCCATAGCGTTGAATGACGGGGATTTTTATGAACACCATGGGTTTAGAGTGAAAGTTGCCGACGCGATTGGGGCCGGAGACGCTTTCCTGGCGGCATTCCTCTCAAAATTCATGAGACCCTTGCCGATGGATGAAGCCATTGAGTATGCTTCTGCAATGGGTGCCTTCGTGGCCACGAGGCAGGGCGCCTGCCCAAGCTATGTAAAAGAGGAAATTGACCAATTCCTGCTGGCGGCTAAGCGTAGCGGTTACGCATAAATCCTTTCAATTACATCTCTGTATTTTTCCATGATCACTTTGCGTTTTAGGCTCAGTTTCGGTGTTAATTCGCCGGTATCGATGGTCCATTCGTCGGGTAGGAGTTCAAATTTTTTGATCTGCTCCACATGATTAAAGTATTTATTGAAGCTTTCCACCAGTTCCTTATACATTTCGATCACAGCCGGATTCCTGATCATGGCCTGATTGGATAATTCTGAAATGCCTTTCTGCCTGGCCCAATCCTTCAAATAGGGGAAGGCCGGAACTATCAAAGCGCCAACAAATTTCCTGTCGGCCCCAAGCACCATTACCTGCTCGATGAACATGGATTCCTTCAATTTATTCTCAATGGCGAGTGGTGCAACATATTTGCCACCGCTGGTTTTGAACAATTCTTTTTTGCGGTCTGTAATGCTCAGGAATTTATCTTCAGACAACATGCCTATATCACCCGTCTTGAGCCAGCCATCAGACATTATTTCCTCGGTGAGATCCGGTCTTTTGTAATAGCCCAGCATGATATTGGGCCCCTTACACAGGATCTCACCATCTTCGGCAATTTTCACATCAACCCCGTCAATCAATGGACCCACGGTTCCAAATCTCCTGCCTGATTCCTCATATCTGTTTACGGCGATTACCGGCGAAGTTTCGGTAAGCCCATATCCTTCCATGATAGGAATTTTAGCCGCAGTGAAAATTCTGATCAGTCTTACCTGGCATGCTGCGCCACCTGTTACCACACAGAGCAGATTATTGCCCAGGCCCTCCCTCCATTTACTAAAAACCAATTTATTGGCTATCGCCAACCGGGAGTTGTACCAAAGGCCCTGGTTGGTATTGATCTCGAATTTTTCTGCCAGTGAATGAGCCCAAAAAAACAATTTCTTCTTTGTTCCCCGGAGCTCCGCGCCTTTTTGCATGATGCGATCATATACTTTTTCAATTACTCTTGGCACGGCTATGAAAATGCTCGGCCTTACTTCCTGCAGATTTTCGCCAATCTTGTCCAGACTTTCCGCATAATAAATTGCCACTCCTTTGAAGAGATAGAGATAGCTCACCATCCTCTCCAGTATATGATTCAGCGGCAGAAAACTCAGGGCACTCATCCGGGGTTCGTTGGGGAATGCGGGCAGGCAGGCCATTACATTACTCAAAATATTTTTATGACTTAACATCACACCTTTGGGCGTGCCCGTGGTTCCGGAAGTGTAGATGATGGTGGCCAGGTCTTCGTATTGGATCTTTGCGGAGATATCGCGGATCTTTTGTAGTAAATCCGGACTCGGTTCGGGCAATAATTCTTTCCAATATCTGGCGTTCACCACATGTTCAAAAGAGAAGATTTCCTGCAGTGAAGGAATCTTATCCCTTATGCTGATCACCTTGTGAAAAATTTCCTGATCATTCACAAAGATTATTTTCACTTTGGAATCATTTAAAACAAACTGAAGTTCGTTTACATTGATGGTAGGATAGATGGGCACCAGCACGGCGCCAATTTGCTGTACGGCGAAATCAAGCATCAGCCATTCGGGCCTGTTCTTGCTGATGATGGCGATCTTGTCTCGCGATTCTTCCGTCATATCGCCGCATGAAATTCCCTGGTTCAATAATCCGCAACTGATCCTTGTGGCGATATCCTGAACCGCCTGGGTAGAATATTTCTTCCATTGGGTTCCTTCCTTGGCGGCAAACATGTCCTGGAGAGGGTTATTTTCCAGTTGGTATTGGATGCAATCAAATAATCTCCTGGGTTCGGTCATGGCAATCATTATTATGATGAATCATGGGCAGATCCATTGATCATCGTACAAATTATTATTATTCTCCTCAAGAATAGGAGTTTGATTTTTCAATTTACCTAAAAAAGCATAATAAAAAAAGCTTTCGCCCTTCCTTTATAATTGTGAATCTATAATGAATGATTCCTTTTCCTGTCAATTACCCGATGCTAAAATTTCGTTTGGTAGTATTGTGCAGCTTGCACCTTGAATACCCTGCCTCGCTGAAAGGTATTGAATTCATCATAGGCGTCCTGGTGGGTCTGGGTCCAGATCTGGTATCGGGGAAGGTTTGCGGCGGCGCCGAATATCCACTGGTTATAGGCTTCAAACAGTCCGCTTTGCAACAACTGTCTCTGATATTCAAAAAGGCGCAATGGAAATTTTGCGGCATTGTTTTCAAACCAATCGAGGATGAACCTGGTTCTAATCATCGCCAGGCTTTCCGGGTCAATTCCTGACGCTGCCAGCGAGGCCTGCTTGTTCATGGAGCCAAGGAAGGCTTTTTCAAATTCATTCTTCTTTTTGCTGTCATATTCTTTTAGCAGGTCGGCAGATGAAAAAAGCTTCTTGTATCCATCGAGCAAAACATTCTTGATTTCGGCAGCGCGCTGCGAATAGCTCTCCAGATTCATGAACATCTCACCATATATAAGGCTCCATACTTTGTCAACGGTAAAATAATAATATTTGCAGGCATTATAATAATTGCCAGGATAATTTGGATCCACTTCTATGCCTTTTTCCCATTGTTTGATGGCATCATAATCTTTTTTTGACCAAAGTAATTCTCCATATTCGTTATTGAGGGCTCCGCTGTTCGGAAATTTATGGAGGCCCTTACTATATAATTTTGCGCATTCCTTTGTGTCTTCGATCGACTTGTAGATATTGCCAGCTATCTGAAATGACTGAACGTCTGCTTCGTCGCTTTCCAAAACCGGCTTGATGGTTTCAAGCGACCTCGCGAAGTCTCTTTGCAAATAATAGGCATAGGCGATATCTTTTAGTATCCCGATATCTTTTGGTTTTTGCAGCAAAGCCTTGTTGAGAACCAGGATGGCGTTGCCCAAATCGCCCTGTTTCATGAAATTGCGGGCGGTTTCCTGCAGCGTTGCCGCGTCCTGTTGCGCAAGAGCACCCAGGAACCCAATTGCCAGACCTGCCAATAATAATAATTTCTTCATGTTACAGTTGACAATTATTAATGGAAATTAAGTGCGATGATTGCATCGATTTTGGAATTCATTGCAAGATCACAAATTTTTAACAGATTATCCGGGCCGCGGCCCATATTGTGAAAACAGGCATGCAATAGAGGTTAAATCCCTGATTCATCGAATGAGGTTGGTAAGGAGACCGTCTCTCAACTTAGGTTCGAACCATGTGCTCTTGGGCGGCATCACATTTCCCGTGTCGGCAATATCAAATAATTGTTGAATGCTTACCGGATATAGAGACAAGGCCAATTTCATTTCTCCACTATCTACCCTTTTTTCTAATTCTCCAAGGCCACGGATACCACCTACGAAATCAATTCGCTTATCGGTTCGGGGATCACGAATGCCAAGGATTTTATCCAGCACATTGTTCTGGAGGATACTCACATCCAGTATGCCAATGGGATCTTTGGGGAATGTTCCCGGCTTTGCGATCAATTTATACCATTTTCCGTTTATGTACACTCCAAATTCATGCAGGGTTTTGGGAGAGAAGGGTTCCCTGCCTGCCTGCGAAATTTCAAAATTCTCCAAAAGCCGACTGAAAAATTCATCCGCGCTCAAACCATTCAAATCTCTTACAAGCCTGTTGTAGTCCATGATATGAAGCTGATTGGCGGGAAAGAGGGTCGTGAGGAAATAATCAGCGCCGGGATTCGAACCATGGTCAAGTGCCTGCCTCGCTTTTGCGGCACTGGCGGCGCGATGATGGCCGTCGGCAATATAAGTGCAGGGAACTTTTTTGGCAAAAATCTGTGTGATGTTATTGATGGTCTGGTCGTCGCTTACTACCCAAATGGTGTGGCTGATTCCATCATCGGCAATAAAATTATATACGGGTGATTTTTCATTTTGCCATTTTTGAATCAGTTCATCCAATTCATCCACATTCCGGTAAGCCAGAAATATATTACCGGTTTGCGCACCCGTAGCTATAATATGGTTGATGCGGTCCTGCTCTTTATCGGGCCTGGTAAATTCATGCTTCTTAATAATATTGTTTTCGTAATCGTCAATGGAAGATGCGGCAACCAGTCCCGTCTGTTTCCTGGCCATGTTGCCGGCAGAGTCTCCGGGCATGACGAGTTCGTAGATATAGTAGCAGGGTTTACTCTCCCTGAACAATACTTCTCTCTGAATAAATGCGTCGAGATTTTGTTTGGCTTTTTCATAAACCAGGGGTGAATGCGGGTCCTCGTCTTCCGGCAGGTCAATCTCAGACTTGGTTATATGGAGAAATGAATTCGGGTTGCCCTGGGCTTCCTGCCTGGCTTCCTTGCTATTTAATACGTCGTAGGGGCGCGAAGCCACTTGTTTAGCATATTGAGCCTGCGGGCGCAATGCCTTGAAGGGAACAATGAGCGTCATAATTACTTACAAGAGTTTATTCCGGAAATCGGTCCTGGTTTTTGGATGATAATGGATAGCGGGCCTTGAACAACTGCGGGGGCATCAGGATTTACGATACAAGACATAGGTTTAAACCTAATGGCTGCAAGATAGGCATTGGATTCTTATTCAACGCTTCTTTGTTTTTCATATAAGGATGATCAAATAAGATTTCTTTGATCCGCCATATCACCTGATCATTATGCGTGCTGCAGCGCGAAATCCTTCATCATTTCCGTAAGAGCTTCCACACTCCTGAGGGGAAGAGCATTGTATAATGAAACCCTGAATCCGCCTACACTCCTGTGTCCCCTGATGCCAACCATTCCTTCTTTTTTGGAGCGTTCCAAAAAATCCTTTTCAAGGTCAGGGTTATCCATCACAAATACTACATTCATCTTGCTGCGGTCTTCCTTGTTCACCGTAGGTTTAAAAACAGGCAGGCTATCCAGCGTATCATATAGCAGGGCCGCTTTCTTATTATTCACTTTTTCAATTGCAACTACGCCTCCCTGTTGTTTCAGCCAGCGCAGGGTGAGCATGCATACATACACGGCGAATACGGGTGGAGTGTTTAGCATGGAGCCATTGGCAATATGCAGCTGGTAATCCATCATAGAGGGCAATTTGCGTTTCACGTGGCCCAGCATATTCTTATTTACGATCACGAGGTTCACACCCGCTGCCCCTATATTTTTTTGAGCGCCTGCGTAGATCAGGCTGAACCTGTTAAAGTCCATGGTCCTGCTCAGGATATCACTGCTCATGTCTGCTATGAGTGGCACCCTGGTATCAGGGAGGGCATGCATCTGTGTGCCTTCAATGGTATTATTGGTGGTAAAATGAAAATACTTTGAATCGGAGGGTATGGCGTAGCCTCTTGGGATATATGTGTAGTTCCTGTCTTTTGAAGAAGCCACAGTGATCACGTTGCCAAAAAGTCGCGCTTCCTTAATTGCCTTGGTTCCCCATACGCCACAATCGAGGTAGGCGGCGGATTCACCTTCATCCAGGAGGTTCATGGGCACCTGGAAAAACTGGGTAGAAGCTCCTCCATGGAGGAATAGCACTTCATGATCCGCGTCCAATTGCATCAATTCCCTGATAAGGGCGATGGCTTCATTCATTACTTCCTGAAAAAGGGGAGTACGGTGGCCAATTTCCAGAATAGACAAGCCGGTATTATTGTAATTGAGTATGGCCTGGCTGGCTTGTTCGAAAACTTCTTTTGGCAAGATGCTGGGGCCTGCATTAAAATTGTGTACCATTTCTAATGACTGAGCGTTGAAAGTGAAAAATAAATAAATGGTATGGCAGGTGAATCGTTGGGCCTCAAAGATAGGCTAATTATCGCAAGAACGGCCCAATATGGCGCCCGATTTCCAGGCTTTGTCCAATTCTTCAAATTGAGCCTTTTCATCCGGTGAGAAGTCCCTGCCAGACAAACCACTGAGATCGGGTTGTCCGGCGTTTACCCACGCCGTGAGCCATAAGGATGCTACCGCAAAAATTGACTGGCGCATTCTTCTTTCCACCATGCCCTTCAGCCCGCTATTATAAGCCATGGTAAATGCAGTTGAATATTGACGTTGCAGCAATCCGTTTCTTTCCTCAAAAGCGAATTTCAGATTTCCGCCAAATTGAGACGTGAGTTCTTTTTCAACGCGCAGAACCGTATCGGAGGCCGCGGAACTTTCCAGTATTCGTTTCCACATGAATTCTGAAGGGTTGGAAATATACGCGGCTTTTCCAATGAAAAAATCGAAGGTCTTTTCAGCGAGTAATTCCGGGATGCGGCTCTCCCAGAATCCATGTATTCCCTGTTGATTGGTATATTGCCCGTTATGATTACTGTTGGTGTGCAGGGGCACATGCGCGTCAGCAACGTAGTGACCCAGCTCTGCCGACAGTTTCAGGATTTTGGCCTGATTTTTTTCTTTGAAAGCATTTGTGAGTCGTTGCATCATTATGGGAATCCACCAGGGCACGATGCCATGGGCCCTCAGAGTGTCTTCGCCAAATTTGGCTTCGGCATCTTTCCAACTTCGGGGCAGGGCATCAAAGGGAAGATGGCCGTAATGGTCGAGATCAATATAGTGCCGTGGACCTTCTTCTTTTATAATGTATCGCCTCTTGTCGGGGTCAACCGCGTGATCAGTAATAAAATCAATATTAGGTTTAAACAGCATTAGCATCCGGGGTGGCAGCAGGAAGACCGCATAGTAGTTTATGGTTCTATGTCCATAAAAACCCCAGCAAAAAACCTGTTGTTGCAAAGCCAGGATGGAACAGGTAAGTAATATTCTTCTGAAAGCGCCTTTCATCATTGTCGGGCAGCACAAAAGGCTGCAATAGTTATTCCGACGAAAATAAAATGAAATACGCTCAAAATTGGAATGCTATGCCTGGTTCTGTGGTAAATACATTGGCTTTATGATGATTTCACAACCACGGTAGGGATATTTCCTAATTCTCTGCTTTGGCCTCATCTTCTATTTCGGTTACGCCGCCGGAAATCACAAATTTCATGGCTTCGGCTGAACTGATATCTGTAAGCAGTTTCACTCTTTGCTTTTTCACAAAGAAGAGCTGGCCCACGAATCCATAAGAGTGAGGCACATATACAGCCACGAATTCCTGTAGCCCGAATTCATGCAAATCCTCCTGGGTAATAAAGCCGATCCTCCATATGTCGGGCGCATCAATACTCACCAGTACTGCCTTGTCGAATTTTCTCTTATTTCCGGCAAAGGCCTCAAAAAAATCTTTCAGGGTAGTGTAAATGATCTTGATCCCCGGCGTTTTTTGCAGGATATTATCAAAAAGTTCTACCAGCCTGCCTACTACAAAATTGGAGGAGACATATCCCACCAGAAATACCACCAAAATCACAACCAGGAATCCCATCCCTGTTACATAAAAATCCTTCAGGTTCGGAAAAAGTTCTTCAATCAGGTTGGGCAATATTCTGTCTATGAAATTGAACATGGTGGTAACGGCCCAGATCGTTATCACTATCGGGGCCAGAATGATCAGGCCCTGGAGAAAATATTGCAATAGCTTTCGGAGAAGACTTTTCTTAGGCATGTAGCTGGGTTTCATCACCAAAATTAGAATTCGGGAATGGTATTCAGAAATAAGAAGCGGGTGTTTGGCCATCGAATGCGTCCGGTATCTGGCCATTGGAGCAAAAAAGGCATTTAAGCAAGAGGATAAAAATCAGAAAACCGGGGCAGAATAAAGTTTTTCGATTTAGCCACTCAATCTTTCTGACAAATGGTCAAATTTCGTGATGGAAACTTTGGCAACAATAAAAGTTTCCATAGTTTTGCCTCGATTTTGAGCCAATGGGAATACGAGACAGAATAAAGCAAAAGGCCGAGGAGCTGTACATGAAATATGGCATCCGATCCGTATCAATGGATGATATCGCGGCACAGTTGGGTATGTCTAAGAAGACCATCTATCAATATTTCGCCGACAAAGACGAGTTGGTGGATGCTGTGGTGGAAGACGAGATAAGCCATATGCAGGGCGATTGCATGCAATGTTCGCAGATGGCGCAAAATGCCATCCATGAAATATTCATCACGCTGGATTCCGTGATAGATCAATTCAGCAACATGAATCCCATGCTTTTGCATGATATGGAGAAATTTCACCATAAGGCTTACCAGAGATTCAGAAAGCATAAGATTGAATTCATTTTGAAGATCATCTACAACAATCTCGAGAGGGGAATCCGGGAAGGCTTATTTCGTCCGGAACTCAACCTGGAAATCATTTCCAAGTTCCGTTTGGAGTCCATGATGATAGCCTTTGACGTGAATTTGTTTCCTGCAAGCCGTTACACGCTCGCGGGCGTTACCAAGGAAATTATTGAGCACTACTTATATGGTGTGGCCTCCTTGAAGGGACACAAACTGATCCTACAATATATGACCGAACGAAAAAATAACCAACAATGAAAACAGCAGGAATTAGAACAGCTTGGATGATGGCAGCGCTCCTGATGCTTGCACCGATGGTTTGGGCACAGGCAAAGTTGCCGCCAATACATTCATTCAGCGTCAGGGAATGCATTGAATATGCCGGAAAGAACAGCGCGCAGGTTAAGAATGCGCTTATTGATTATCAATTGCAGTTTCAAACCAACAGGGAATTTACATCTGAAGCATTGCCGCAGCTAAGCGTGAATGGCTACATTACCGACTATCTGCAGATCCCCACCACCCTGCTTCCCGGCGATTTCTTCGGGCAGCCAGGAACCTTTGTACCCATAAAATTTGGCACCAAGTATAATTCAGCGGCTACCATTGAATTGAACCAGTTGCTTTTTGACGGCGAGGTATTCGTTGGTCTGCAGGCGAGAAAAACGGCCCTGGATCTGGCGACCAAGAACGTGGAGATTACGGAAGAAAATATCCGGCTCAACATTTATAAGATATACTATCAGCTGGTCTTGTCAAGGTACCAGATGCTCCTCCTCGATTCAAATATTTCCAGGGCCGAAAAACTCCTCCACGATACACGGGAACTGTACAAAAACGGTTTCGCTGAAAAGCTCGATATAGATAAAACCCAGGTTCAGTTATCCAATCTGCAAACTGAAAAAGTCAAGACCAATGTGAGCATCGCCAACGGTTATTTGGGAATGAAGCTGCTTATGGGGATGCCCGTTCAGGATTCCCTGGTACTCACGGATTCGCTGAGTTATGACCAGGTAAAGGAAGGCCTCCTGGACGAAGGTATTTATAATTACAGCGACAGGAGAGACTATCAAACTCTGGATTTGACCCGCAAACTGGGAGAGTTCAATGTTCGCCGCTATAAACTTAGCAGCCTGCCCAGCCTGTCGTTGACCGGAGCATACAGTAAGAATGCGCAGCGCGAAGCCATGGATATATTTACCAAAGAAAGTACCTGGTTTACCACCTCATATGTCACTTTGCGCCTTACGGTTCCAATATTTGCCGGATTTGCAAGAGATGCCCGGATCAAATCCGCGCAACTGCAGCTAAACAAGATCCAGAACAATATGGAGACCCTTAAGCTTTCCATAGATAACGATGTGGCACAAGCGAGGCTGAATTTCGCGGCGGCTATCAATACCATGGAATCCCAGAAAAAAAATATGGAGTTGGCAGAGAATGTGTATGGCCAGACTAAGAAAAAATATGAGCAGGGCCTGGGCCG
>CALFNL010000142.1 GCA_937902875.1 uncultured Bacteroidota bacterium
AACGATTCTGCCGGCTCCGGGATTTGCCACTCCTGCCACCTATTCGGTAAATGGAAAACAGTATATTGTGATAGCCTGCGGCGGCGGAAAATTGGGCACCAGATCAGGAGACGCTTATATGGCTTTTGCATTACCCTGATCCGATCCCTATCATCCAAAAACAATTTCAAAATTAGTTATACTACAAATCAATTATTCTGATGAATTCATCTGACATAGCGTTTTCGGGCACCATTCCTGAAAATTACGATACATATCTCGGGCCCTTATTATTCGAACCGTATGCGCAGGATCTGGTTTCCAGGATTCCATCCACCAATATTTCATCCGCCCTTGAAATTGCCTGCGGCACCGGGCGAACTACAAAATATTTGAGAGACTTCCTTCCCACCTCAGTGAGCCTGGTGGCTACGGATCTGAATCCCGATATGCTTTCTGTGGCGAAGAAAAGAGTTATCGGCAAGAACCTGAGCTGGCAGGTGGCAGATTTCCTGGAACTCCCTTTTGAAGACCGAAGCTTTGACCTTGTTGTTTGCCAGTTTGGGTTGATGTTTGTGCCCGATAAATTAAAAGCCCTGCAGGAAGTTTACCGGGTGCTGAAACCCGAAGGCTGTTTTCTCTTCAATACCTGGGACCGTTTGGAAAATAACAGGCTGTTTTATGTTGGGCAGGAGATCTTGAATCGTTTCTTCAAAGATGAAGCCCCTGCATTTTACCATACACCTTACAGTATGCACGACATGCAGGAAATGGGCCTGCTAATGGGAAAAGCGGGTTTCAAAGATTCTGAAATCGTTTTGGCGAAGAAAGAAGGAATCATCGAATCCGCTGCCGATGCAGCAAGGGGAATGCTGGAAGGCAACCCCGTATTCATTGCCCTTTCAGAAAAAGACCCAACTATTCTACCATCGCTGAAACTGGAGTTTGAAAAAACATTCGCAGCTGAATTCGGCGATCATCCACTTAGAACCCAATTGCAGGCCTGGGTTGGGAAAGCCTGGAAAATTTCTTAGGTTCATTCAGAATAAACTGGTAGAAATAGAAAATTTGAGCGGGTTCTGCATTTCTATATTATTGCTATCAACATTCGAAGTATTTTTTTCAGCTCCCAAATTATTATAAGTCAAATTCAGTTCCTGTTCATCGAAGAAAACCATTGAATCATCGATTTGGGCTTGCAGGATATGACCGGCAACAGTAAATTGCACGCAGTTATTCTTCCTCAATATCCAATACTTCCTTATCCAATTCCTGCTTATCCAATTCCAACTTTCAAGCTCCTGTGCATAGACCGCCCCTAAAAAATCTTTACCAATGAAAGAGTATTATCTTCTCCGAAACAATCGGGAATCAGGCCCTTATTCACTTGAGCAGATCCAACAATCAGAGCTTCAAAAACATGATCTCATCTGGATCGAAAATCTGAGTTTTACCTGGAAATATCCATGCGAAATTCAGGAATTGAAATCGATGGCCCCTTCGGCTGATTATTATTATGGCAGTCTTATTAATTCCAGAAAGGAAAAGCAAATCCGCTATTTCAAATCGAATTACAAGGAATTATTATATAAGAAACTCTGCATTGAATCCATTAGCATTCCCGACGCCTATCTTTCTGATATTGAAACGGGCTTCGAGTATCTGGTAAATCCTCAACTCATCCCGGCCGAATTTGAAGCAACCCCGATGTCTGAAACTGAATTTGAATTATCATATGATAATGTGCTGGATGAGAATGCTTACGATACTCCGGAAATTCTGGCAAATCCCGAGTTTTTTAACAGCCCCGCCACATTTACCCGGCTTTACGGTAAAAAGGCGGCTAAGAGCTGGAAATTCGGTAAGTTCAGCATTTTCGAAAGAATGATATTGGGAATTTGCCTTGTATTATTACTGGCAATCGCCTGCCTCCTTGCATTTGGCTCACACAATGAAACCAGCGCCGAGAGCAAGCCGGTTCAGATGGCCTTGCACCAAATTAATCCGCAATTAGTAGACAAGAAAGACCCAAACTCCAGGAGAATGGCTTATATCGATTACAGGTTAATCCTGAAGCAAAATAATTGGGAAAATTATGAGCGAACTGTCTGTTAATAAATAATCGATAATCAGGATTGCCAATCTGAACCTTTTGACAGGCAGGAATTGTGTAATTTACCAGGCTCTTACCGGCTGCAGTTTAAGGCAGTAAGCAGGATTTGATTCATGGCTACCATGCCGTACTGCAGTCGATACTCACTCACAACCTCTTCTGGCCACGGTAGCCGTGTTAAAAATTTACAAAGCGGCCCCCTGACTCATGGCTATTTCTTATTTATGTGCTAATTTAACGCTGAAATTGAACCTTTTCCGGGACTGATCCGTACTAATGTAGGAATGGCCGGAATCATCAAGATTTTCTTCCGGAATCCACCCTCTGAATGAATCCTGGCAACTCAGGTGAAAATACTATAACTTTTTGCTTGCAATTCCTGGTATAGTATCTGCGTCCATCCTGGTTGTGATCCACACCTATGCAATCCTGCGCATTACTTTCTGCTCCCAAACCGGTGTATATGAAACCATACCTTCTGTTAAGAAATAATATTCAGTCGGGTCCTTATTCGGTGGAAGAATTGAATATGCTGGGCCTTAAGCCGTCTGACCTGATATGGGTTGAAGGAAAGAGTTTTTCATGGAAATACCCGACGGAAATAGATGAGTTGAATTCGCTCATGCCTGCTGTGGAGCAGAACATTTCCGACATTGCGAATAGCATCAAAGAAAAAAAACTTTCCTCCGTTAATGAGTCCATTCCGCAACTTTCAGAAATAGAGGCCGGCGATGCGAAAATAGTTCCGTTTGCAGATTCGGGAAAGGAAAAGAGCGTAGAACATCATAGTATCGTGTCGTTTCCTCCAAAAATTGAGCATGTTGAAGCAAAGACCATCAAGAGCCCCACGGTGATCAAGGTGCAGATCAGGGACAAGGAAAATTCAGAATATTTACCCGCTCAGGAACCAATTACTTTCAGGCCGGCCAGTTTTCTCTCTCCTGAAAGAGCGGCTCAATCGGATCAGGTGAAGCAGGCTGTTGAACTCGAAACAAAGTTTGCTCAGCCAATGGACGAAATCAGGGAGAAATTTATTGAATCGAGAGTCATCACTCCACGGAAGCCACGGAATAGGAATATTTTGGAAATTTTCATTCTGGTATTGGGTGCTGCTTCGTTGCTGGGAATCGGATTTTTATTCGGCAATTCCGGGAAGGATCATAAGCAGGCCGTGGCCGACAATTCCAATACGGCTGTCAAAGACCTTTCGCAGAAAGAATTATATGAAGCGCTTGCCCCGGAGAGGACAGAGATCCCTGCGGAGGAGGCCCCACCTGCCGCCACAAAGACCCAGTCGCCCGTTTCGAATCGTCCTATAAATAAAGGGAAACCAAAGAGCATTCCGAATAGCGGTAAGGTCGCAACTGCTCCGGTTACTTCCCAGCAGTCACAGCAGGCCACGGCCCGCCCGGCAGAAAATGAGAAACAACCCGTAGATGAAAAGAAAGAGTATGCCCGCCAGCATGTTTACGATCTGGTAACTGTGAAGAATAGTGATTACAAGAGAAAATTTCTGGGTGGCATCACAGGACTAAAATTCACAGTCACTAACGGTACATCCTACACTATTGATGAAGTGACTATTGAAGTGTCTTATATCAAGAATAACGGCGATGTTTACAAGACTGAAAAAGTTGTAGTAGGCAATCTCTGGCCGGGCGCCGTATATACTGCCGATGCGCCCTCCACCAGCAAGGGTGTAAAAATCACTTTCAAAATAGGCAGCATCAGGTCGAAAGACCTGGGCATCTGAAAATTTTGGGAAAATCTCACCTGAAGCAGCCCAATCCAACGCGAAATGCAACAAACTGCCAGCCGCATTTGCAAACACGGCATCATAAAAATTAAAAGAGACGATAGCGAAAACCATCGTCTCTTCACATATTTGCCGCACTAATTATTCCTTCTCTTTTTCCTTTTTCTTTTTCTGGCTCTTAGGTGCGAACACCATCATCATCCGGCGCCCTTCCAATTTGGGTAATCCCTCCGGGATTCCATAATCAGCCAGCCGCTCCGCAAATTTCAGGAGCAACAGCTCGCCTCTTTCTTTGAACATGATGGCACGACCCTTAAATTGTACATAAGCCTTTACTTTGTTTCCGTCTTTCAGGAAATTCTCGGCATGTTTCGCCTTAAAATTGAAATCGTGATCATCAGTATTAGGAGTAAAGCGGATTTCCTTCACTTCAGAGATTTTGGCATGGGCCTTCATCTCTTTTTCCTTCTTCTTTTTTTCGTAAAGGAATTTGTTATAGTCGATCACTTTGCATACCGGAGGATCTGCATTGGGCGAAATCTCAACAAGATCGAGGCCTTGTTCGTGGGCTATTTTGAGAGCTTCCGAAGTAGAGTATACCCCTACTTCTACATTGTCTCCAACCAACCTCACCTGCGGCACCCTGATCATGTGGTTGGTGCGATGTTCCTGTTGCTGCTCTTTTCTAAAACGTGGATTGAAATTCCCTCTGGGAGG
>CALFNL010000143.1 GCA_937902875.1 uncultured Bacteroidota bacterium
AAGAAGAAGATGGTGAAATTCTTTTCCCGGTAATTAAAAACCAGCGTGGCCACAAAGATAATCACTATTGTATTGGCCCCATATAAAATTAGCCGGACTATCCAACCTTTGATTAATTTCTTATTATCAATGAAGCGCTCATAATATTTGCGCACTTTGAAATGGATGAGAAGATTCAGGTGCCAGATCAGGCCTATAAAAAAACAAAGGATCAAAAAATAGTAAAAGCTATAACTGGAGAGGTCTTTATTGATCATGACGTCCTGGTAATTTGAGATCACTTCTCCCAGTAATGCCAGGAGGGGAATCCCAATAATGCGCAACCAGAGATCATTGAATCGCCTCTTCATCAGATTTGAAGGTTTTTACAAAATACGAATATGAGCCAATTATGAATATAATATCTCTGAGCTGATGCTGAATTGAAGAATAGGAAGGTTGAATTGTAGAAATGGTTGGTTTAGGAAACAACCAACCCACAATCCTTAGATTTGCGTATCATTTGAACCACAAAAATCTTTTTATGGAATCTACTTATAAAATAGCGGTCGTTACGGGAGGCAGCCGCGGACTGGGAAAAAATATGGCGCTTCGCCTGGCCGAAAAAGGAAATGGTGTGATCATTACCTATCAAAGCCGGCAGGAATTGGCAGACGAGGTTGTGGCCGCCATAGAATCTGGAGGAGGAAAAGCGGTTGCGCTGCAATATGATGCTTCCAACCTGGGAGCTATTGATACTTTTCTGGAGCGATTATCAGAAGCTTTGGAAGGTAAATGGGGCAGGGCCAAATTCGATTTCCTGGTTAACAATGCCGGTTTCGGCGCCACGATACCATTTGAAAAGGTGACTGAGGCCGATTTTGACCGTTTTATGAATACCCATTTCAAGAGTGTCTATTTTCTCACACAGCGGGCGCTGATAATGATGAATGACGGAGGACGCATCGTGAATATCTCCACCGGCACCACCCGTTTTTGTGTTCCGGGATACTCCGCCTATGCCTCCATGAAAGGCGCCATCGAAGTCTTTACCCGCTACCTTGCGAAAGAATTGGGTGCGAGGAGCATCAGCGCGAATGTGCTCGCTCCCGGTCCCATCGAGACCGATTTCAACAATGCTGCTATCCGGAACAATCCCGAAAGGAAAGTCATGATGGCTGCGCAGACGGCTTTGGGCAGGGTGGGGCAGCCGGAAGATATTGGAGGTATTGTAGCTTTTCTGTGTTCAGAAGATTCGGCCTGGATAACTGGTCAGAGAATTGAAGCCACGGGAGGCATAAATCTCTAGCAGAAGAATAATTGCGAGTTGATTTTAATATAATGTTGATACGAATTAAATGAAGGACTATAAAAAATATTACCAGATTCCCGCTCCGCCGGAAGAATTATATATAGCCCTGACGAATCCCGCAACCATACAATTATGGACAGGCGAACCGGCGGTGATGTCAACAGAAGCGGGCACTGAATTCTCCTTGTGGGATGATAGCATTGTTGGCAAAAACCTGGAATTCGAAGAAGGTAAAAAAATAGTTCAGCAATGGTATTTTGGCGAGGAGGAAGAGACACCTTCCATTGTAACGATCAAGCTGCACCCGCATCCAGGAGGAACTTCTGTTGAATTGCGGCACACTAATATACCTGAAGAAGTGTATGATGATATTGTGGAAGGATGGAATGATGCGTATTTCGCGAGTTTACTGGAATTTTATTCTGAATAACACCCATCCTTTGCATGAGAACTGCTACCGTTCACGAACTCAAGGAAGAACTGAAACAAGTACCCGCGTCGGAATTGCTGGAACTATGCCTCAGACTCGCTAAATTCAAAAAGGAAAATAAGGAATTGCTCACATTCCTGCTTTTTGAGGCGAATGACCTGCCCGCATATATCGAGTGGGTGAAATCTGAAACGGCTGCGGGATTTGCCGCCATCAATCAATCCCAACTTTATTTCGCCAAAAAAAGCCTTCGAAAAATATTGCGCGGGGTCAATAAATATATCCGTTATACGGGCTCCAAACAGGCGGAGATAGAATTGCTTTTGGACTACTGCCATCAATTGAAAAATTCGGGTATCCCTATCCAAAAGAGCCAGGCCATCAAGAATATCATGGAGCAACAGCTCAAGAAGATTCAAAACACGCTGTCAACCCTGCACGAAGACCTTCAATACGACTACCTGAAAGAGCTGAAAGAGTTGGAACTTGAAGCCTGAACAATCTCCCGTATTTTTGCCGCGATGCAAAAGCAAAATTATTCTATCCAGAAGATCCTGGACGCGCTGAAGATTGATTCGCTCAACGAAATGCAACTGGCTACCCTGGATGCGAGTGAAAGGAGCAATGACCTGATTCTTCTGGCTGATACCGGCTCGGGAAAGACCCTGGCTTTTCTATTGTGCATACTGAAATCACTTGATGCCGACAATCCCCTTACCCAGGCCCTGATCATCGTTCCTTCGAGAGAACTGGCAATACAGATTGAAACTGTTTTCAAAACCATGAGCACGGGTTTTAAAGTAACATCCTGCTATGGTGGTCATTTGCGGGAGACGGAAGAAAACAATCTATTAGAGGCTCCGGCCCTGATAGTTGGAACGCCTGGCCGAGTTGCGGATCATCTCCGCCGGGAAAATATCAAGCCGGATGGCATCAATACCCTGGTATTGGACGAATTCGACAAATCCCTCGAATTGGGTTTCCAGGAAGAAATGTCTAATGTGATTGGTTCATTGAAGCATCTGAAGAAAAGGATTTTAACCTCAGCAACGGAATCCGTGGATATTCCCGCTTTCGTTGGCTTGCATGAACCTATAAGACTTGATTTTTTGTCGGGCTTGAAATCTGAAGCTCTTGCCATTCAAATGGTGAAGACAGAGAATCGTGACAAATTGGAATCCCTGTTCAGGCTGATCTGTTATCTTGGCAACCGATCTGCCATAGTATTCTGTAATCACCGGGATGCTGTGGAGCGCACCAGTGCAGGTTTGAAGGAAAGAGGCATTCCGAATGTGTTTTATCATGGGGCATTAGAACAACCCGAACGGGATAGCGCACTCGCGAAATTCAGAAATGGAAGCTCCAATGTATTGGTCACCACAGATCTCGCTTCGAGGGGTCTTGATATCCCGAATATTCGCTACATCATACACTACAATCTTCCGGCCAACGAAGAAGTATTCACGCATCGCAACGGAAGAACTGCGAGGATGGAAGCAAGCGGAACGGCAATATTGATGATTGGTCCGGATGAGTACATTCCGGCATATATCAACACTGAACCTTTGCTGATAGAATTGCCTGCCGGCCTGAGTCTGCCGGAAAAACCCAAGTGGACTACCTTATTCATAGCGGCTGGCAAAAAAGATAAGGTGAACAAAGTGGATGTAGTCGGGTTTCTCACCAATAAGGGACAATTGAAAATGGAGGATATAGGCCTGATTGATGTGAAGGATTTTTTTTCGTTCGTGGCCATTCGCAAATCGAAGATGAGTAATACCCTTCAACTCATCAAGAATGAAAAAATAAAAAATAAAAAGGTAAAGATTGACATTGCGAAATGAGTATTCCAAGGCAGAAGTCAGTCCGTTTTTCAGTGCTTGATTAACAAGTCCAGCAATTGCCTGTCGAGATTATGCCCATACCAATCTTCGTATTTCACATCGGTGCGTCCGGAATCAAGGATCCCAAAATCGCCAATAAAATTCCATGTTGCGAAACCAATCTGGTTTGAACCCAGGATGTCCAATACATCGGTAAACCAGGAAATGAAAACATCGTGCGGCGTTTTGTTCCAGCATCCACATTCACCACAATGCACACCCACACCTTTTTGTGTGAGTTCAATCCATGGTTTGTAATAGGTTTCCAGCATCTGCCTGCTCAGATACCTGTCACCTACCTGGCCGGGCCATTTGGGTTCAGGCATATGTTCCGGATCCTTATTTGCCCATGGCGCCTTATAATGTGAAATGGCTCCGGGATTATATCCCCTGCAGCTCTGAGCAATGTTCAAATCAATAATTTCGGGAATGATTGAATTGCCTACATTATTTCCATCGGCAATGATCAGGTGATCTTTATTTTCATTACGAATGGCAATGGCTGCGGCCTGAGCCACTTTACGATACAGTTCCCCCGGCACCGTGCTGGACCTGCTGTGCTGGTCATTCATGTCTTCCCTCATACTGGGTTCGTTCAACAGGTCGAAACTGATTTTTTTACTGGAAACATTTTTATAGCGCCTGGCCCACATATTCCAGTGGAAGCAGAAAGCATCAAGGGCAGCCTGGTCGGTCCATAAATTATAGGGTTCATTGAATCCGGCATTAATGCAATAGCCGGGAGCGCGGTGCAGGTTCAGACTCACATGGATATCGTATTTGTGTGCAAGCGATACCAACTGATCAATTTCATCCACTTTTTTTGGATCGATCTTATAGACTTCATCGGGCGTGATATTCCTGCTCCTGTCAAAATCGAGATAATTGGGATAGGCCATGGGGAGCCGGACAAAATCGAATCCCCAATCCCTCATCCACTTAAAATGTTCTTCGGTGCTGCGTGGACGTTGGTGTGCGGGGTTGGGAGAAAAATAGTCCAGCAGGTTGAACCCCTTCCATTTGGGTAATTTATTTTTTGCCGGCGCCTGAATGGAACTTAGCATGGCTGCCTCGGTGAGTGATAGGCCGGCCGTGATGAGGCCACTATTCTTTAAGAAGGATCGGCGGTTCATTTGGAACGATTTACCCGTCGAAATTATACAATAACCATTATATATCCTTTGTGAGAAAGGAAGGACTGTGGTATTCCCGCTGGCATTCAGTTCGGCCTGATTTGAAATGCCCGAAATTTTCCCGGAAAAAAAATTCCCCTCCATCTTTTAGAAATGGAGGGGAATAAGATTTACAAAGGCAGGATATTACTTATTGTACCTGGATTTATAATAGCTGCTTCGCAGGTTTTCGATCTCCCTGTCACGCTCTTTTTTCAATTGGCGGATGATCTCCCTTCTTTGCCGGTGGGTTAAACTCCTGTCGTGACGGGCGGAATAGATCCTGTCCTTATAATCATCCCTGATTGACTGTACTTGCATTTCGAGCCTGGTAGGCCTGTGCCCATACATATAAGGCGAGGGATACCCATAATAAGGATAAGGTAACCCATAACCATAGTAGGGATAAAGCGGCCCATAGGCACCCAATGAAACCACTACGCGGGGTTGGCGATAAAAGTGATAGCCGCGATGAATCTTTTGAGCCGAAACACTCATAGCCAGTCCCAACGATACGATCATTAAGAATAGCCTTTTCATATTATTAGTTTTTTGATTCAGCTGTTAGACGGCAAAAATGTATGAAGGTATATTAGTGATTCCGATTATAACTTTTCAATAACATTCAGGAACTAAAATAAAAAAGTCCATAATTCATGATATGAAATTATGGGCTTGAAATTCCGGGAATTGTAATCATAAAGCCAGGATTCGGGATTTCAGTTTCTAATCAAGCCTGTCCCTGTCTGTACTCGTTAACATTTTCTTAGTCCTTGTTAATAATATCCTTCCCTGTTGGTACCCGGTAGTTTCAGTAGGTCATCAGAAGTGATGGCCTTAGCTTGGGATGAATGCATGAATGGCCCTTAACGGAAGCATGCCTGCTACACTTCAAGGATGCTTAGCACCACAATCTGATGAGAATATGTTCCCCGGGTATAAAGTCGTATTTGGAATAAATTATCAAAGGCGTGACCTCATCTTTTGCAGGCTCAACCCTGTTGCCTGAATGGCTGACTGAATCCTTTGTAATAGTTTCTTTTTTTCCTTTAACCTTGTGCAGGGTCTTGTGAACCTTATTGTATACCCACTGGTTTATTTTGGTTTTTACTTTTTTAAAAAACCCATCCATTTGAGATCCGGTCAATAGGGCAACAATGCCACTATCATCAACCAGGCAATTTTGTATTTCATTATTTTACTCATTGAATGGAACGAAAATAATCCGGAGGCTTCTTTACAGAAAGGCAGAGCTGCATGAATTGGGGAAATGAGTAGATGGGTTGGAAATAGGCTGGCTCAACGAGTTGTTGCTGGCACCCTGCATTTGAGAGTTGGGATAACAGTTTGATGTAAGAATTTTTACCATCACCGTTAGCAGGAATGATTTTATAGGAAGCTTCGGCTAAACCTGGAGCAGAATCATGCTAATCTTTTGTAAGGCGGGGCATTCGGGCAATATTATGTGAAAAAAAATAATATGAATTGCGGCTTGGGGATTATGATGGTATTGTTTCATGAAATACAGGCGGAGCAAAGGAGTATTATGATCTAAAATTGCCTGAACGCATAATATAATCATGAAATTATTGTTATTTTCAGGGGTAACCTCATGAATCATTACTATGAAATACCTTTCTACAACCCTTGTATTTTTTTCATTGTTGTTAACCAGTTCACAAGCGCAGGACAAGAATCCTCTCATTAATTCTGCGGAAATCATCAGACTTGCCAGTGAGCTTTATGATTCAGGTCAATATAAGATGTCAATTGAGTTATTTAACCAAATTGACAGGAACGACACTAACTATGTTTGGGCCCTGTATGAGAAGGCCCTGGCATGCGGAGCAGATAGCCAGTTTACGCGTGCTATTGCCCTTTGCAGGGAGGGTCTTTCACTGACTGACCAACGGGAACATGAGCCCGAGCTCTATGTGGAGTTGGGGAATATGCTTGACGCGAATGGCCAGAAGGAGGAGGCCCTGAGTCTTTTTGATTCTGCCCTGGAAAAATATCCGGCATTCTCCCTGCTATATTTCAATAAAGGTGTTGTGCTTTCAGAACTGGAACGATATTCTCAGGCCGAGGATGTTTACAAACGATGCCTTCTTATCGATCCCTATATGTACAGCGCCCATTTTAACCTGGGAATCGTAGCCCTGAATGAAGGAAAAATCATTCCCGCATTTCTGAGTTTCATGGGGTATTTGATGATGAGCCCGGAAGGCAAATACAGTGCAAGGTCAATACAATTGATGGACTTAATTGCCAAGAGTAAAGACGAAATACTAACGTATAAGAATAATCGCAAAGAAGGGGCTGGTGAGAGTTATGCTACTATTGAAGAAATAGTTTTGTCGGGGATTGCGCTCGACAAGAATTATAAGCCCATCATACAACTCGACGATCCAATTTCAAGGCAAATGCAGGTGCTTCTTGAGAAAGCCGAATTTAACGCCAATGATTCAGATTTCTGGGTGCAATACTATCTTCCCCATTTTAAAAGCATTTATAAGAATGGCCAATTTGAATTGTTTGTCAATCGATTGTTTTCCAGCGTGAATATTCCATCGATCCAGACATTCGTAAAAAGAAACAAAAAGGAGTTGGAATTGCATGTGAACGAAATCGTAGCTTACTACAATCTCCTTCGCGCCACAAGAGAACTGCATTATGACAAACGTGAAGCCACCATTACAAGATATTTATTCCGCAATGGCGAGTTGCAGGGCTTTGGTAAGCTTGCCAACGACGGCAATGCACTGACCGGACCATGGGTATTCAGCTTTCCTGCGGGAAATTTAAGGGCCCGGGGGCTATTCAATGAAGCAGGAGAACGCGAGGGTGACTGGACTTACTATTTTTTCAATGGGAAATTAAAGGCAAAAGAGCATTTTGTAAAAGGCAAGTTGGAAGGCAAGCAGGTTTATTACTTTGATAATGGATTGGAGTCTTCCATTGAAAACTATGCAGATGGCAAAGCAGATGGAGTGACGAAGGTCTATTACAGGGTGGGCACCGAAAAATCCGTTGCAAACTATAGAATGGGTGACTTCGATGGCGAAAAGAGGGATTATTATCCAAACGGAGCCATCCATATCATTCAACAGTATTCTAAAGGAGCATTGGATGGAGCCTATTCTACATTTTATCAGAATGGATCACTGAATGAAACGACCAGTTTTAAGCAAAATGCTTTGGACGGGAATTACAAAAGTTATTTTGAAAATGCTAAACTTTCCTCTGAAGGAATCTATAATAATGGTAAGGCCGAAGGTGAATGGATTGATTATTTCGAGAATGGCAAGATCAAAGAAAAAAGGTCATTTGTGAAAGGTGAAGTGGAGGGTGAATTGGAGGATTATTTTGACAATGGACAATTGTTTGTGAAGTACCAATATAAGAAGGGAAAGATAAATGGAGAAACCACCTATTATTCAAAGGAAGGAAAGCTATATTCCATATTAATATTCGACAATAATAATCTCAAATCTGCCAAATATTTTGATCCTTCCGGTAAAATGATCGGCTCATCTGAGATGCAGGACAGGAAATTAGAATTGACAACATTTAACCAGGATGGCAGCATGAAGTCGAAAGTTACTTATTCAGATAAGGGACAGGTATTGGGTACCGAGACAACATTCTATTCTGCAGGCAGTGTGAAAGAAACCCAGGAATACAAAGATGGAGAGCTTAGCGGTATGTCTATTAGTTATTACCCCAATGGCAAAAAGAAGGTGGAAGTGAAGCTGGAAAATGGGAAGAAGAATGGTTATTATAGGGACTATTTCCAGGATGGAACCCTGCAAAATGAAGGATGGTATGTGCAGGATGAGGCTCAGGGTAAGTGGATGCAATATGATGAACACGGCCACCTGGCCAATTCATCAAATTATCTGGATGGCGTGTTGTCTGGTTACAAAGAAGTATATTTTCCCGATGGTAGAAAATTACTCGAAGAAAAATATTCAGGCGGATGGTTGGAGGAAGTGCGGCAATTTGACACATTGGGTAAAGAAATTGCGCGGGATTATTTTCCCGGCGGCACTGGAAGGCTGAGGCTGCTGTATCCCGGGGGAAGAATAAGAGCGGAGCAAAACTATTACAGAGGCTTTTTCGATGGAGTTAATACCAGCTATTATTTTGATGGCAGCATCCAAAACGTTGAATATTATAAGAGGGGGCTGGAAGACAGTGTATATCACAATTATTATTATGGCGGGGTGTTAAGTTCTGAAGGAAGATTCAGATCGGGGAAGAGAAATGGTAAGTGGAATTATTATTATCCGGATGGCGCCATTTCTTCCAGCTATGATTTTACTGACGGAGACCTGGATGGCAAGCGGATATACTATGCAAAAAATGGAAAAATAGATCTCGAGGCAAATTTTAAAGCCGGCCTAAGAGATGGCATCACAGTCAAACTGAACCCCAACGGGAGCCCAATTTACCTTATCCGTTATGAAGACGGAGTACCTGTGGCCTATTCTTTTCCGGGGAATGGAAATCAGGATGTGCCTGAAATAGGGATTTCGTTGCAGGGTACAAAGTTCAAGACCTTTTTTCCCAATGGCCAGGTATCGCGTGAATGTGAATACCTGAATGGGAATTTGAATGGGAAAGACATTCTCTATTATCCTAATGGTAAAATTCATTCTTTATATTCAAATGAAAATGGAGATTTTGAAGGGGAGATGAAGACCTATTTTGAAAATGGCAAACCAGAGACTGAATATCTTTATCACCTTGATAATATGGATGGCCCCTACAGAGAATACAATGAAAATGGCGTGCTCACGGAGGAGGGAAATTATTACAATGGCAATTACCATGGAATAGTGAAACGATACGATGCAAACGGAAAGATTAAAGAAACCAGAAAGTATTATTATGGATATCTCTTAGCCATTACAAAATGAAATTCAAAACAATCTTTTATTTTCAACCGCTCTTGTTATTTATGCTGATTCTGCAGCAGGCATACGGGCAGCCAGTTGATTCTGTTGCGAAGAAATTCCCGGGAGAAGAGGCCGTGCTCCTGAATAATTCCATGCAATATAAGATCAGGATCAAGGATGGATCGCCCTATGTTGAAAGCAATGAAGTGCAACAAATATTATTTCTTTCACCTCACGCTGCCGTTTACATGAGCAAGTATGGATTTTACCAGAGCGATTTCCAGCAGGTATTGGCATACAAGGCGTTCACAAGAACCTCTGATGAAAAGAAATTGGAGGTGAGCGATTTTAAAACCAATTCGAGTAAGTCCAGCTCTGTATTTTACGACGATGTCAGGGAAACGACATTTGATTTTCCTTCAGTAGGGCGTGGCTCCATTGGGAATCTGGAAGTGTCAAGGATCCATAAAGATCCTCATTTGCTCTCGCCTTTCTATTTTTCCAGTGGCATCCCTGTTTTGAAAAGCGAATTGAAGATCAGCTTCCCGAAGGGGATGTGGATAAGGTATCAGTTACTGGGCGTTGACAGCGACCAGGTGAAATTTTCGATGGAAACAAAGCGTAATGAATATATCTACACTTTTCAATACCTGAACTGTGCGGCCAGCAAGTCATATAGTGACGAGCCGGGAATCGCATGGTATTCTCCGCATGTGGTTTTCTATATTGAAAAATACAAAAATGAAAATGGAGAGATCATTTCATATTTATCCGGGCCAGACGACCTGTATCGTCTCAACTATGGTTTTGTGAGTAACATCAACCACGATATCAGCCCGGAGCTGAGGAAAATTACAGATTCGCTCACAAGCTCCTTGAATTCGAACGAAGAAAAAGCCAGGAAGATCTATTCCTGGGTGCAAAAAAACATAAAGTATATCGCCTTTGAACAGGGTATGGAAGGATTTGTTCCAAGAGAAGCCAGCCTTGTATTCAACCGCCGCTTCGGAGATTGCAAAGACATGAGCAGCATCCTCACCCAAATGATGAGGGCCGCAGGAATACCCGCCTATTATACCTGGATTGGCACCCGAAGCCTGCCCTATGAATTTACTAAGACCCCATTGCCCCTGGTAAGTAATCATATGATCTGCACCATCAGGCTAAAGGACGATTATATTTTCCTGGATGGCACGGATCCTGATTGCATATTTGGGAGACCATCCGAAGCAATTCAGGATAAGCAAGCCATGCTGGCCTTGAATGAAAAGGAATACAAAATCTTAAGAGTCCCTGCACCTGAAAAGACCACGAATGAATTATTAGACAGTACATGGGTGAATATTACAGCGGATGGACTAGACGGGCATATAAAACAAATTATGACCGGATATTTTTCCATGGACATACATACCAGGCTCACCTATGTTGCGGAAAAGGATCTGAAGCAATACTTAAGGGATGATTTAGCACGCGGGTCTAACAAATTTCACCTTGACAGCTTTAGCATGGGCGGCCTGAATAAGCCTGATTCATTCACCCTGCAGGCGAAGTTCCAATTGCCTGGCTATGCTAAAAATATTGACGGAGAAAGATATCTCAATCTGAATCTCTTCAAATTTTTTGAGCATCAGGAAATAGATTTTCCAAAGAGGGAATCACCGATTGAAATTGATTTCAAATCCGTGAGAAAATATATTACCATATTGAAGATACCCGAGGGATACCGTATCGGCTACTTACCCAAGGGTAAATCATTTCATAACGAGGTTTGGGGTTTTGATGTGAACTACGAAGTGAAGGGTGACAGGTTGATCCTAAGCCAGGAATTCGATAATGACCATCTCATGATTCAACCAGCTCAGTTTGAAGCCTGGAACAAGGTACTCGAAAACCTGTTCCCTCTATACAAGGAAACGGTAGTCTTAACCAAGAAATGACCTCCTCATGCAACTAAAGATCATTGCCTCATTTGCACTCGCACTATCGCTTCAGCAATCTAAGGCACAGACGGCCAATATCGCCAAGGAGCAGTGGTCTGATGGTGCCCGAATTCATCAGATCAAGGCAGCATATAATGGTGAACCCGCAGTGGTATTGCTGAATAAAAAGAGGATTGAATATATAGATGAATCCAAGAATGAAGTGGGGGAATATGTAACTCTTCATAAAATCATTCACGTAAATGACGACCGGGGAATCGAAACATTCAATAAGATCTATTTGGGTGTAACGGGCAGTATTGATATTGTGGATATGAAGGCCAGGACTATACTGCCGGGTGGTAAAACAATTGAATTAGACAAAAAAGACATTAAGGATTTTAAGGAATCGGATGGCAATTCCTATAAGATTTTCGCGCTGGAAGGACTCGAAAAGGGTTGCGAAGTGGAATATTATTATACCTATAAAATACCAGCCTCCTATTTTGGTACCCAAACGGCCCAAAGTTCGATTCCCATATTGGAAAGCCAGCTTGAAATAATTTGTCCGCAAAGACTCGAATTTGAAATCAAGCCTTATTTGTGTCAGGTGAATGCCAAAGACACAATTGTGGACACACAGAGAAGGATCTATGCCAGTGTAAGCGAAGCGCCGGGGCTGGAAGAAGAAAAATATGCTTCTTATAACGTCAATCTCCGAAGGCTGGAATACAAGCTTTCTTACAATAATGCCATCCGCAAGGGCGAGCGTCTTTTTACCTGGAACGAACTGGCTAAGAGAATGTTCAACCGTTATACATCATTTAGCGGTAAGGAAACCAAGAAAGTTTCTCAGATGGTAAAAGACAATGATTGGGGCATGCTTTCAGGAGAAGAAAACAAGATCATGGCAGTAGAAAATCTTGTGAAAAAAAATTTTGCAACTCGTGAAGATATTGATGGAGCCGACGCGGAAAACCTGGAGTGGATCATCAAGAATAAGATTGCCAGTTCGCCGGGGATTGTGCGATTGTATTGTGCCCTGTTTCAGGAACTGGGTGTAAACTACCAGGTAGTATTGAGTAGCGACCGCAATGAAAATTTTATTGACAAGGATTTTGAGAATTGGAATAATACGGATTCACCGATCTTCTATTTCCCTGACGAAAAAAAATGCCTTAGTCCTACCCGTGCCGATTTCCGGTATCCCTGGATATTCCCTTCCTGGGGGGCGACAAATGGCCTTTTCTGCAAGGGCACTACCATCGGAAATTTTGCAACGGCTATTGCTGAGGTGAAGCCAGTGCCTCTTGAAGATTATACCAAATCATACAGTAATGTGGAAGCCAGGATAGAGTTCAATAAAGAATGCGACAGTTTGATAGTGGATATGAAACAGATATTTGGAGGGTACAATGCCGCATATTACAGGGGTTCGTATAATTTTTCTTCTGCGGAGGAGCAAAAACAAATGCTGAAGGAAATGGTGAAGTTCGGAACTAATTCGGAGCAAATCATTTCTTCGGAAATTCAAAATGCCGCTTTTGAAGACGCAAATTCCAACAAGCCATTCATTGTTCAGGCGAAAGTTAAGGCCGGGGAATTGGTGGAAAGAGCGGGCAATAAGATTCTACTTAAAATTGGAGAAATTATTGGACCACAGGCGGAGTTATACCAGGAAAAACCGAGACAGTTGCCCATAAAGATTGAATTTCCTCATTTCCTGGAAAGGAAAATTGAATTAATTATTCCAGATGGTTTTAAGATCAGGAATCCAGATGACCTGAAGATGGAGCAGGTGTTCAGGGAAGATGGAGAATTGACCATGGGCTTTGTTTCAAGTTATCAACTGGTTGGAAATAGGCTTTCTATCAAAATCATGGAAGAATATCGAAAAACCTATTATCCATTGAGCCAATACGAAGATTTCAAGAGGATCATCAATGCCTCGGCTGACTTCAATAAGATTGTGCTGGTAATGGAAAAGCAATAGATTCGGCCCTGTGGCCATGAAGCAGGGTGTTCCATAAAAATGAGTACCTTCATTTAATCAAGAAGCCCCGATGTGGAAACACCGGGACTTTGGTTAAGGCTCTGATTAGTAGCTATTTTAAAGCTTGTTCCTGGATTGCTTCATGCAGTCATCTCACCATGAACAAACTCCATTAATTCTCTGATATAGGCAGGTGAAAAATCAAACTTCAATCCGGCCGCGGCATATAATTCCGGTAATGGTCTAGTGCCCCCCAAACTTAATGCATTCATATAATTATCCAAAGCCTTTTTCTTATTTTCTTTGAACTGCTTCCATAACCCAATGGCACCCAATTGTGCAATTCCATATTCAATGTAGTAGAAAGGCACTTCGAACAGGTGAAGCTGCCTCTGCCAGGAGATTTTGCGGTAATCGTCCAGTCCACTGAAATCAATTTCATCGGATGTGAATTCATTCAATATCTCCATCCATTTG
>CALFNL010000144.1 GCA_937902875.1 uncultured Bacteroidota bacterium
TCACCAATTCGGCTTCGCCATTGGGGTTAACTGAAAAATAATGTACCCGGCTCTTTTCGGTTCCCTTAGTAAGATCGTATTCCTTGTCTCTCGTAACTCCGGTAACATTAAACCTCTTGGCATAGCTCATGCCCGTATTCCCATCCAGATAGATCATGTTATAAGTGGTGCGATCGTCATTCTTCTGGAATATCGCCACATGAATGATATCCTTTCCAATAAAAGCCTTGTCTGAAACTCTCACCACTTTCATTTTGCCTCCCCTGGTAAATGCAATGATATCGTCCAGGTCTGAACACTCCGTAATGAATTCATCTTTCTTCAAACCCGAACCGATGAATCCATCTGCGCGGTTTACATACAATTTCACGTTGGCGATGGCCACCTGTTTGGCCTGAATGGTCTCGAAAAGTTTTATTTCAGTCTTGCGTTCCCTGCCCTTGCCATACTTCTTTAGCAGTCCATCGTAATACGATATCGCATAGTCCACCAGGTTCGCCAAATCGTTTTTCACCTGTTTGATCTCGGCGTCCAGCGCCTTGATCTGCGCGTTCAGTTCCGCAATGTCAAGCTTGTAGATTCTTCTCACTGGTTTTTCAGTAAGCTTCAATATATCCTCCCGGGTAATATCCTTTTTTAATTGTTTACGAAAAGGCTCAAATGCTTTTGCAATCGCGGCAAGCACTTTCTCCCAGGTATCATGTTTTTTCTCCAGCTCCTTGTATATCTTCTCTTCGAAGAATATTCTTTCCAGGGAAGTGAAATGCCATTTATCCTGCAACTCGGAGAGTTTGATCTCGAGTTCTTTCTTCAGCAGTTCCTTAGTATAGTCAACCGATATGCGCAACAATTCATGCACGCTCATGAACTGAGGCTTGTGTTCGGAAATTACACAGGCGTTCGGAGAAATGCTCACCTCACAGTCAGTGAAAGCATATAGTGCATCGATAGTAATATCGGGTGAAATTCCGGGAGCCAGGTCAATCTGTATCTCCACTTCAGCGGCGGTATTGTCGGTCACTTTCCTGATCTTGATCTTTCCCTGATCATTAGCTTTCACGATGGATTCCATGAGCTGGGCAGTGGTAATGCCGTAGGGCACATCGCGAATGACCAGAGTCTTCTTGTCGAGTTCTTCAATATGGGCGCGCACGTGAACTTTGCCTCCACGCCTGCCTTCGTTGTAGTGCGTGATATCAACCATTCCACCTGTTTGAAAATCAGGATAGAGTTCGAATTTTTTCCCCCGAAGGCATTTTATGGAAGCTTCTATGAGTTCGCAGAAATTATGAGGCAGTATCCGGGTGGAAAGACCCACCGCGATTCCTTCGGCGCCCTGGGCCAGCAGCAGGGGAAATTTCATGGGCAATACTATGGGCTCATTCTTGCGTCCATCGTAACTGAGTTGCCATTCTGTGGTCTTGTTGTTGAATGCCACTTCCAGCGCAAATTTGCTGAGACGTGCCTCAATATATCTTGCGGCAGCGGCTTCATCGCCAGTTCTCACATCACCCCAGTTACCCTGGGTTTCAATCAAAAGGTCTTTCTGCCCAAGATTTACCAATGCATCCCCAATGGAGGCGTCGCCATGAGGATGGTATTGCATGCTTTGCCCAATGATATTTGCTACTTTATTAAATCGCCCGTCGTCCATTTCTTTCATGGCGTGCAGGATGCGTCGCTGTACGGGTTTCAAGCCATCTTCAAGGGCAGGTACAGCGCGTTCAAGAATTACATAAGACGCGTAATCCAGGAACCAGGTCTTGTACTGGCCGGATAAACCGGTTTCATTATCAGAAAAATCAACATTCTTATTTTTGGCTGCACTCATATACTTCCTGTATCAATAGCTTATTCAATTATTCCGGCAAGTTTTCCGCAATGGCTTCCGCCTTGGATTTGATCTCAAAATCTTTCATTCCCTTCAATTCGCCCTGAACATCATATTCGCCTTCTAACGCAAGTTTTTTCAATCGCCATAACAGAAAGGCATCACCGGTTGTATGTTTATTCCGGCCCAGGAATTGATGGATCAGCCTGCCGGCTTTTTGCCAGTCGGCCGTAATGAATTTCCTGAGGTCATTGTCGTAAAAATCATAGTGGTACTGTTGCAGTTTTTTGCCACCCTCCAACACCCGTACGCCCTTATTTTCCTGCTGCAGCCTGATCCATTCATCAGGGTCCACTTCAAATTCGGCCGCGGAAATGGCTCTGGCTAATTTTTTAGCCTTGATAAATTCCCTGGGCGGGATCATGGATAACCATTCCGGATAAAAAATATGTCCCTTTTCATTTATGAAGGGCAAATTATTCAGGTACAGGATGAAAATCCTTCCCTGAAAATCCCTGAACTGACTCATCAGCCAGTAATAACCACTCACGTCATGCTTGTTTTGGGCGGCCCAGATCCAGACAATTTCGCCCGGATCGGTTTGCAATGATGCTCTCAGTCTTGCGACCAATGCCGGGTCATCCACGGAACCATCATCCACCTTACCTTCATATTCGCCACCGGCCAATACCTCCCTCCACCATTGTTTTCTTGCTTCGATTCCTTCCTCTTCATATATATTCAGAATGGGGCCCACCGCGAATTCGTCCTTTACCTGCATTACTTCTCCCGCTAATCCGGGATCCAATTCAATCGCCTTCTGAAGAACATCCACATCGGATGCATTGAACACAATATGTATCATCGACTGCTCTCTGTTTTATTTTGAATTCATTCTTCGGGCCTTTTTTCAATAAGGTCTAATTCCACTTTCAAATTGCCAATAATAAAATCCTGCCTTTCCTGGGTATTCTTGCCCATATAATATTCCAGCAATTGCTGAATATGCGTTTCGGGCATTACGGTTACAGGCTGTTTGCGGATATCGCTGCCTATAAAAGCCGCAAATTCATCTGGCGAAATTTCACCAAGCCCTTTGAATCTTGTGATCTCGGGTTTGGGGCCCAATTTTTTAACCGCTGCTTTTTTCTCTGATTCGTCGTAACAATAAATAGTCTCCTGTTTGTTGCGAACGCGAAACAAAGGAGTCTCCAATATATACACATGGTTATTCTTCACCAGGTCGGGAAAGAATTGCAGAAAAAAAGTCATGAGCAATAGCCTTATATGCATCCCATCCACGTCGGCATCTGTTGCAATTACAATATTATTATAACGAAGGCCTTCAATTCCTTCTTCAATATTCAGCGCATGTTGCAGGAGGTTGAACTCTTCGTTCTCATAGACCACTTTTTTGGTGAGGCCAAAGCAATTCAAGGGTTTTCCCCGAAGACTGAATACGGCCTGTGTTTCCACATTTCTCGCCTTGGTGATTGAGCCACTGGCGGAATCCCCTTCGGTAATGAATATGGTACTTTCCAATGCCTTCGCTATGAATTCTTCCCTGCCCCTGGCGGGTGGTTCGTCATTGAGGTGTATGCGGCAATCCCTTAACTTTCGATTGTGCAGGTTGGCTTTTTTGGCCCTTTCATTGGCGAGCTTCTTTATCCCTGCCAATTCCTTTCTTTCCCTTTCACTTTGTTCTATTCGCTTTTTCAGGGCCTCGGCAGTGCCGGGAGTTTTATGAAGAAAATTATCCAGCTCTTTTGCCAGAAATTCATATACGAAGTTTTTCATGCTGGGTCCGCCTTCGAACATAGATTGCGAACCAAGCTTCGTCTTGGTCTGACTCTCAAATACCGGTTCCACCACGCGCACTGCCAAAGCGGCCACAATGCCCTGGCGGATATCCACGAAATCATAATCTTTCTTATAAAAATCGCGCACCACCTTTACAAATGCCTCCCGAAAAGCCTGATGGTGTGTGCCACCCTGGGTGGTAAACTGGCCATTCACGAAGCTGAAGATCTCCTCTCCATATTCGTTATTATGAGTAATGGCCACTTCTATGTCTTCTCCTTTCAGGTGGATGATATTGTAACAAATCTCATCCTGGTTAGTCTTGCGTTGCAGCAGGTCCAGCAAACCATTCTTACTCACATATTTCTTGCCATTGAAACTGATCACCAATCCCGCATTGAGAAAACAATAATTCCAAAGAAGGTTATCAATATACTCCTGCTGGAAATGGAAATTGCGGAATACGGTACCATCCGGAATGAATGTTACGAGCGTGCCATTGGATTCGGAGGTTTTGGATTCTTTGTATTCTTTTATGAGAACGCCACGCTCAAATTCCGCTGACTTTTGTTTGCCGTCTCTAACCGCGGTTACCTTAAAATACTGGCTAAGGGCGTTTACGGCCTTTGTACCAACCCCATTCAGCCCCACAGATTTTTGAAATGCCTTACTGTCATATTTGGCGCCGGTATTGATTTTGCTCACCACGTCCACCACTTTCCCCAGGGGAATGCCACGGCCATAGTCACGAACGTTCACCGTTTTGCCTTCCACCACTATTTCAATCTGCTTTCCATGGCCCATGGTGTATTCGTCAATACAGTTGTCTAATATTTCCTTGAGCAGAACATAAATACCGTCATCCGGACTGCTTCCATCTCCCAGTTTGCCAATATACATGCCGGGTCTCAGCCGTATATGTTCCCGCCAATCCAGCGATTTAATGGATTCTTCCGTGTATTCAAATAAATTCTGTTTGGATTCAGCCATATAATAAATCATGATCTATGCCAGGGACGGATCAAACTGCTCCAGTCATAGAATTTAGCAATAATAAGAAAGTATCATAACTAAATAAGAGTACCGTCAGCAAAGATGCAAATGATTACCCGTCAGCAAGGTTGCTAACTAATTTAGTATTTCCGATGTGCCGCAAATATAGTTAAACAGCGGCAGAGAAGCTTAGGTAGAATTATGCACGGGTGTGAATAAAACACAGATCAATTATTTTCCGCCGGAATGGAGAAACTAATCCTCATGCGTTTTTGCGATATATTCAACAGTTTATGGCCCCACGGAAAAGGAGATTTATGGAAAGAATTCAATTTTGATTGTCATCCGCAGCATTTTTTTTCACTCCCTGACCACCTGTTTGTTTTTGAATGACCCGGCACGAAGAGGGATTTACATTGCAAACTGGTACGGAAATTTTGGCGCTTTGACAGAATGTGGCCAAATTAGTGATATGAAAAAGCTAATAAGTGGAATAATTCTGATTCTTTTAGCATTATGCAGCGGGCAGGGTTTCGCGCAGCATTCTATCAATGGTATTTGGGAAGGCAGGCTCAAACTGAATATTGAACTTAGGCTCGTATTTCATTTTAGTACAGATTCCAATGGTAAATGGACTGCTGTTCTCAATAGTCCGGATCAGAGTCCAAAAGACATTGCCTGTTCCGGCGTGTCAATCTATGGCGATAGCATTCGTGTAGATGTTGCTTCTGTTGGCGGGCATTACCTGGGGAAGATTTTCAAGGACAGCCTTATTACCGGTGCCTGGACGCAGGGAGGCAATTTTCAGCTTGACCTGCATAAAGTTGATAAGGTAAGCGAGCTGCTGAGGCCACAGACTCCCAAGCCACCGTTTTCATACCGCAGTGAAGAAGTTGAATATGACAATGCAGGAAAAACTATACATTACGGTGCAACCATTACGATCCCTCCCGGTAAAGGTCCATACCCGGCTCTGGTTATGATCACCGGCTCGGGTCAGCAAGACCGGAATGAAGAAATCGCGCGGCATCAGCCCTTTGCCGTGATTGCCGACTGGCTCACGCGTCATGGGTATATTGTGTTGAGAGCAGATGACAGGGGCATAGGTAAGTCAACCGGAGATTTTTCCAAATCCACATCCGAAGACTTTGAAAAAGATGTGGAGGCACACCTGGACTACCTGGAAAGCAGAAAAGAAGTTGACCGAAAAAGAATAGGACTGATCGGCCACAGTGAGGGAGGCATGATAGCTCCCATGGTGGCTGTGAGGCGCCGCGACGTCAGTTTCATTGTATTGCTGGCCGGCCCGGGTGTAAAGATCACCCAGCTTATGGAGGATCAAACCGCCGCCGTATTGAAATCAGCTGGGATCATTCAATCAGCCATAGACGATTACAGACTGCTTTACCGCAAGCTGCTGCCTGCCGTGGTTAACGCGGAAAATAAAAAAATAGCACTCGAAAATTCACAGGTGATTGCAAGCGATTGGCAAAAGAATACCAAAGCGGTTGTGGTGAGAGCCACCACCGGCATCACGAATGACAGCACCAGGAATGTATTCGTTGAAACCATGGTGAATATCCTCTATACTCCCTGGTTCATATACTTCCTGAAATATGATCCTGCCCCCGTTGTGGAACAATTAAGCTGCAAGGTACTGGCATTGAACGGAGAAAAAGATATCCAGCTTCTGGCAAAACCAAATCTGGCCGGACTCGAATCGGCCCTGAAAAAAAGTAAGTCGAAGTCATATCAAACCAAAGAGATCCCGGGTCTGAATCACCTCTTCCAGCATTGCAAATCCTGTACCGTGGCGGAATATGCACAATTGCAGGAAACCTTCGCTCCCGAAGCGCTAAACCTGATCACAGAATGGTTAAACAGGGAAGTGAAGAAATAGATTCCTCTAAAAAATAAATTCTTTCACTCTTTCATCCAGTAAAATATCTTTCACGCATGCACGGTGGCTTGATTCAGAACCCTGCACCAGCCATTCGCCGGTAATCATGTCACCCGACTTGGTTTGCCTGCTTCGCTTATGCCTGAGGTGGTGAACCCTGAATAGGTCTTCATAGCGGTGAAGAGTGGTATTCTCAAACAGACAAACGATGCGATATGTGCGGATCTGATTGCGTCGCTCGATCATGTCTTCAATCCTGGTGAATATTAATAGAATCACCAGCACCATAATGCAGGCAATAATCGCCAGCTTTTCCTTACCGGCCCCGATGGCCATGCCCAATGATGCCGTTACCCAGATAGTTGCCGCCGTAGTGATTCCATTCACCCGGCTGTCGGCCGCTACGAATATTACTCCCGCTCCAACAAATCCAATTCCCACCACAATATTGGAGGCGATACGATCCGCCGTGCTGTTGCCCCCGAAATCCAGGGAGACCATCGTAAACAAGGTGGCTCCCATACTGATTAACATCATGGTGCGGAAACCGGCAGACTTACTGCGGAATTCCCTTTCTGCCCCAATGATGCCACCAATGAGCATAGACAAAAGCAATTTCTCCAGAAGTTCCGATGGTATCTGCATATCACTTTTTATTAAATATACATATTAGTTTTTGCAGAGAATCCCTGATTAAAATCATCACTAAGCAAAAGGAATTCTCCCTCCCTTTGCCATATTTTTTCATTCAAATTGTTGCACAAGATTCCATCCAGGTTCTTAATTATCCTTTATTTTTATAAGATGCCAGTAAAGCCCGGAAATATTCTATTACTGTTCGTTTTCATTCTTCAGTACTGTCCTTCCATTACAAAAGCACAGACATTACGATCCCGAACGTATTACCTGAGTCCGAAGGGTGATGATCGGGCAAATGGAATTAGCCCGGCTACTGCCTGGCGCACACTTGACAGAATTAATCAAAAGCGCTTCAATCCGGGTGACAGCATCCTGCTGCAAGCCGGAAAAACTTTTGCCGGATTCATAACATTAGACAGTCTTGACGGTGGATCACCCGGGAATCCCCTCGTCATTTCATCTTATGGAAAAGGAATGGCTCTTATTGAGGCCGGCTATGGCAACGGGATCTATGGATACGACTGTTCCTTTATCAGCATTTCTAAACTCCTTATAAAAGGCAGAGGAGTGGAAAAGAATAAAGGCTGCGGGATATTCTTTTATTCTGACCGCCATGATATGCAATGCAGGCAGATCCGGATTGACCATTGCATAACAGAAGGGTTTCACCAATATGGCATACTGTTCAGTTGCGCCGAAGGTGAAGACATAAAAGGATTTGACCAGGTGAGGATTACCCATTGCAACGCATTTGACAATGGCGAAGCGGGAATTGGTTCCTCCGGAGGGCAAACGAAATTCCACCATACCAATTTTTATGTAGGCGATTGCAAGGCTTTTGGGAATAAGGGTATCCCTACCAAGACGGAAAATCACAGCGGGAACGGCATCGTAATGGGAGGGATTGAAAATCTTTTGATAGAACATTGTGAAGCCTTTGAAAACGGGGCCCTGAATCGTTGTAAGGGTGGCGGACCCGTCGGGATCTGGGTCTGGCTCTGCAAAAAAGCGGTTATCCAATACTGTGAATCGCACCACAACCATGCAGGCCTCATTAAGGACGGAGGAGGATTTGACATAGACGGCGGTTCCTCCGATTGCGTGATACAATACAATTATTCTCACGACAATGAAGGAGCGGGTTACCTCCTCGCGGAATATGGAGCGATACTGCCCTTTGTGAATGACACGATCCGATTCAATATCAGCCAGAACGATGGAAGGAAAAACGGTTATGGGGCTATTACCATCTGGGGAGTGGACAAAAATTATAGAGTGAGAAATTCAGCCATCTACAATAATACCATCTTTGTGAGTGGAAATGCTACGGTAAATGGTATTCCTTCCGGTGTGTTGCTCATGGGTTCCAATCTGGAAGGAGTGGTCATCACCAACAATATTATCAGCACATCAGGTGGAGCACTACTTATCAAAGCCGAGGAGAAAGTTGACACCAATGCCGTGAAATTTATTTCCAATAATTATTATTCTTACAATAACAATAACGCCTTCATCTGGGGCGATCATTCCTTTCATTCGCTGGAAAGCTGGCGATCTGCCACAGCGGGCCAGGAATTTTTTGAGAGGAAGTTCTTGGGAACAACACTGGATCCGCAATTCCTCGCCGCAGGTTCGGGAAAGACCATTGGTAATACAAGGCTGATGGCAAGGCAATTGAACGCTTACCGGCTGCAAAAAACTTCGTGTATGCGGAATAGTGGTATAGACCTTCAGCTTCTGCACATTTTCCGTGGGAAGCATGATTTTTACGGGAAGAGGATTGATAATACTTCGCCGCCATTCACAGGGGCTTCCGTTTATTGAGCAATTTGAGGCTTTAGCAGGCTGGCCGCCGTCTTTTCCGTAAACAGGTAGCAATTCTTATGCTTCTGCAAGAGGCTACCCGGCACCCGATTGCCCGGCTCGCCCTCAACCACCTGTTTCAGGATTTCTGCCTTATGTGCTCCATTTACGAGCAGGAGAACCGTCTTCGCCTTCATGATGGAGGCCAGTCCCAGCGTGATACCCCGGCTTAGCTCGGTAGATGTTGAAAAATATTTCTGACCCACTTTCCGCGTGCTTTCTGCCAATTCCGTTACATGCACCAATTGGTCTTCGTCGCTGCCTGGTTCATTCAGTCCCAAATGACCATTGCTACCCAAACCCAGTATGGCAACATCGATTCCTCCATGAGCTTCAATGAATGATTTCACTCTCCTGCATTCCGTTGAAAGATCCCCGGCCCTGCCATTGAAAAGGCAGATTTTTTCATTTGCAATCTCCAGGGGTTGCAATATTTCATGTTCCAGGTAATTTCCACAGCTTCCTGGATCTTCACTGTTCATTCCCACCCATTCATCCAGGCC
>CALFNL010000145.1 GCA_937902875.1 uncultured Bacteroidota bacterium
ATCCGCTTTTTTTGTGCCTAATACCAAGTCAAGGACTTTTTTAGTGGCGGGAAACATGATGGGGATCTTGTTCCAGTTGGTATAACGCACGGCGCTGTATTTGTATTCGGGCTTATAGTCGGCAGGCACCTGCTGTTTGTAGTAATTCCAATCGGCGCTAACGTCTGCAAAGCTGGCCAGTTTTCCATCTGGCCTCAAAAAATAAAGATCAAAGGTGGGATCCATCACTACCCAGCCCCGGCTGGTTTTTCCCTCCACAACCATGTGGCCGCCATATACGCCATCTACTTCCATTTGGGCTATTCTCGCTTTCATATTGCCGGCGGCAAGTATTCTTGCAAGAACTATGGAAAAACTGCCGCAGGCGCCATTGGCGGTGGCGAGATCAAAGGTGAGGGGTTGTATTACTCCGGCCTTAAAATCCTTGAAAGGGACGCTGCCAAAAATCTTGCTCCTATTAGCCAGCATTTCATGGGTGATATGCATAGAGCGCACCGCGAAACTGTCTTCCGAAATTGCGGATCCGGAATCGGCTCTGATATTTTCAACAATATTATTGAACAGTTCTGCTTCGTAATTGGACTCCACTCTAAAATAAAGAAGGGTGGCAAAAAGGAAGCCTACCAGGAATATCAGGAAATACAGATTCCTGAATATTCTGCCTAAGAACTTTTTTCCTTTTCTGAAATAATTAATCTTCTGATTATTCATGATCCTGGTACTATTTCAATCTTAACGAAACGAATTATTTTGCGTTCAGGTATTCGTGCTCGTAAATAAACCAGAGCCAAAAAGTGATTACTCATAGCATCAGCCGCCCCCTTTTCGTAAAATCAAATGTTTCGGGATTAAGGCTGCACCAATCTCCAGATCTAATCATAATCTCCATGGCAGGGAGAGGGGACTGTACATCAAAAACTATACCTATCCAAAAATAAGATATAATCCGTTATGAATAAGAAGTATCGGAGTCAAAATTTGGTTGATGGAGCTTCAAATATGATCATGCGGTCTGGGTGAGTTTTTCAGCGTTCTCCGCAAATTGCAGCGCGTCGAGGAATGGCTGGATATTACCATTGAGCACTTCATCGAGGTTATAAACCGTGAGCCCGATCCTATGATCAGTTACCCTTCCCTGTGGGTAGTTATAGGTCCTGATCTTGGCCGAACGGTCGCCCGTGCTCACGAGGCTTTTCCGCCTTCGGGCTATTTCTTCTTCCTGCTTGCGCACCTGCTCTTCGTAAAGCCTCGTGCGGAGCATTTGCATGGCTTTTTCACGGTTGCCTAACTGGGAACGTTCGGTCTGGCAGACCACTACGGTACCAGTTGGGATATGGGTCAGCATCACTTTTGTTTCCACTTTGTTCACATTCTGCCCGCCGGCGCCGCCACTTCTTGCCGTTTCCATCTTCACATCGCTTTCACGCAATTCAAAGTCCACTTCCTCCGCCTCGGGCATCACGGCCACGGTTGCCGCGCTGGTATGCACACGCCCACTGGTTTCGGTATCGGGTACACGCTGCACGCGGTGCACGCCGCTTTCAAACTTCAAAGTGCCATACACTTCATCACCCGTAACTTCTACCTGTACTTCCTTGTATCCACCCACGGTTCCTTCGCTTTCACTCAGTATGGCAGTCTTCCATCCTCTTTTTTCGCAAAATCTCAGGTACATGCGCAGCAGGTCACCCGCAAAGAGGGAGGCTTCATCGCCACCGGTACCGGCGCGGATCTCGAGGATGGCGTTTTTCTCGTCCTGGGGATCTTTGGGAATCAGCATCTGCCGGATCGATGATTCCAGGCTTTCTTTTTTCCTTTCCAGTTCAGGCAATTGAATCTTTGCCAGGTCGCGCATCTCGGCATCATCTCCGTTTAAAACCTCCCTGTTGAATTCAATCGTGTCAAGAACATCTTTATATTCGCTGTAGGCATTTACAATTTTCTCGAGACTGCGGTATTCCTTGCTCAATTGTGAAAACCTCTTATTATCACGCACTATTTCAGGATTGGTGAGCGCTACTCCCAACTCCTCAAACCTGGCTCTGATGGCTTCCAGTCTGTCTAACATAGTTTTAAATTACTTTTATCCCCGGGATTCCGATCCCTGCAATCCCGACTACTCACAGACAGCATTTTCATAATATGGAAATATAGTGCTGTGTGATTCGGGATCTGCCACCTTGGGCGTGCAAAGTTAATTCATTCATCGTTTTATGGCTTATCTAAAATTCAGGGCAGACCAACTATTCACCGGCAGTGAAATGCTGGGATCAGACCATGTGCTGCTATGCAGGCCTGATGGTATTATCGAAGGCATACTGCCAATTTCGGAGGCGGGTGATGGTATCAGGTCATTGCGCGGGATCCTGAGCCCGGGATTCATCAATTGTCATTGCCATCTGGAACTTTCACACCTGAAAGGAATGATTCCCGAACAAACCGGAATGATTCAATTTCTTTTGGATGTAACCGGGCAAAGGAACGTGGAAAGGGAACGGATTGAGGAAGCTATTGAAGAGGCGGAAAAGGAGATGCTGAAGAATGGAATTGTAGCCGCAGGGGATATTTGCAATACATCGGATACCCTTTTTCAGAAAAAAAAGAAGAAGCTGGCATACCATAATTTCATTGAAGTAATTGGATTCATAGAACAAACGGCAGGGAAAAGATTCGCGCTTGCGTTGGAAGTATATGAACAATTCCGTTTGGCCCATCAGGATCATGGCC
>CALFNL010000146.1 GCA_937902875.1 uncultured Bacteroidota bacterium
TTGTTGAAAACAGTGAAGCCGGCAACAAATATTACAGGGAATACAAATACCAGAAAAAATACAGGGATAAGGATGCCGGATCCCTGAAGCCGGCTTTTGAAGAATTAAAAGAAAAAATGGAAAAGCTGAGGGCCGCTGCCAATGAGTTCCCTCGCTTTCAGCAACTCATGCACAAACGAAATCGTTACGATTTTGATGACATGATCAACTGGGTGATAAAGGCCTTTCAGGAAAATAAGAACCTGCTCGCCCGGTACCAGGAGCAATTTCAATATATATTGGTAGATGAATTCCAGGACAGCAGCGGTACTCAAAATAAAATCGTGGAGCTGCTCATCAGTTATTGGAACAAACCAAATGTATTCGTGGTGGGGGATGATGACCAGAGCATCTTTCGCTTCCAGGGTGCCAATGTGGAGAACATGCTCAATTTTGCAGATAGTTACAAGAATGACCTTCTCACAGTGGTGCTTACCAATAATTACCGGTCCACACAACCCATCCTCGACATATCCAAAACGTTGATCGATCAAAATCAGGAAAGGCTGGTAAAACAGATCCAGGGATTGAGCAAGGACCTCCAGTCTGCGAATCCTGTGGTCAGTCAGTCGGAAATCAGACCGATCCTAAAGGAATATGAAACGCAGCGTGAGGAAATGACGGATATAATATTGCAGGTGGAAAAACTCATTTTGCAGGGAACTCTGCCGAAGAGAATCGCTGTCATTTACAAGGAGAATAAATACGGAAATGAGCTGATGCAATATTGCAAGCTTCGGAAAATTCCATTTTACAGCCGCAGAAACCAGAACATTTTCGAAATTCCTTTTGCCAGAAAAATAGTACTCCTGCTGGAATATCTGGCCGCTGAACATGATATACCCTATGGTGGCGATGAGATGTTATTCGAAATACTTCATTTCGACTGGTTCCAAATACCGGCCATGGAAGTGGCCAAGATAAGTGTGGAAGTGGCGGGAAGGCAATTTGGCAAAGACAAGACCTCAATCAGGGAATTGATTTACGAAAAATCAAAGGCTCCCGCGAAAGACCTCTTCAGCCAGGGCCTGCACGCCAGTTTGCAGAAGGCTCATACAGTTTTGGAAAAACTGATTTCGGATGTGCCGAACGTGACGCTTCAGCAATTACTGGAAAATATCATTCGCGAAACAGGCATACTTCAATACATCATGCAAAGCCCCGAAAAGGTTTGGCTGATCCAGGTGCTGACCGCGGTTTTTGATTTTGTTAAAGAGGAAAGCAGGCGTGATCCTTCCCTGCAACTACAGGGTCTCGTAAGCATTTTTGAATTGATGGAAAAAGAAGGGATCGCGCTTCCGATCATTCAGGTGAGTGGCAATGATAAGGGAGTGAACCTCCTTACTGTGCATGGTTCCAAAGGGCTGGAATTTGAATATGTATTTTTCGCCGGTTGCAACGCGGGCTATTGGGAAGGCAAGCGCGCCCCTTCATCGGGGTATAAATTGCCTGATACTTTTTTTCCATCTCTTCTAACAGAAGAAGGAGGAGACAGTAATCCTGCTATTCACAAAAAGGATGTAGAGGAACTGCGTAGGCTGTTTTATGTTGCCCTCACCCGCGCCGAAAAAAATCTCTACATTTCCTATAGCCGTTACAAGAATGATGGCAAGGAACAGGAACCTTCCATGTTCATTGCGGAAATTTTGGCCAAACATGATTATCCGGTTGAAAAAGTCTTCATCGGCGAGGAGGTATTGGCGGAATTTCAATTGCTCCAGTTCGGAGAGTCTGTGGCTCCGGAAATTGAAAAGCTGGAAGAAGAATTCATAGGCCGGCTGCTGGAAAAATTCGTGATGAATGTTACGGCCCTGAACAATTATTTGAAGTGCCCGCTAGAGTTTTATTTCAAGAACCTGGTGCGGATACCTTCGCCCAAAAATGAGGCCACCGAATTCGGGTC
>CALFNL010000147.1 GCA_937902875.1 uncultured Bacteroidota bacterium
GCGACGACGTTAATGATGTTGCAGCAAACATATTACCTCCCGAACCCTATTTCATATTCACCCTGGGCATGTATTTTAAGAACCGTATCAATCCGGGGTTTGCGGCCGTAATCGGGGAATATGTGTATTCTTCAAGCTATGACGTGGGTGAGGGCTACTCCAGCCTTGACATCTATCCTTCCTCACCGCTGACCATCAACCATACAAATTTATATCCTTATACAAGTGGCCCTGATGCCAGTCTTTATGTTGCCGGTTCGGGGAATGCATTGAACAGCCGGACCCTTCGTGTAAAAGTAAATAATACGCAGTTCATTGACCAGCAAATGGATTTCTTTAGTGATCTGAAAACACAATCGGTTGTGCCCATTTCACAAATTGCTTCGGGCTCGGCAAGCGTTGAATTACGTAATACGTCTGCCAACCCAAACGACAGGCTTGTAGTGGCGAAATATGAGCTCTCATACCCGCGTTTGTTCAATTTTGGCGGCAGCAGCAATTTTGTTTTTGATCTTCCGGCCAGTGGCAGCGGAAATTATCTGGAAATAACCAATTTCAATTACGGAAGCACCGCACCGGAATTATATGATCTTTCCAATCTAAAAAGATATTCAGGCGACCTGGCCGTGCCCGGAAAAATAAGGTTCGCATTGCCGGCTTCTGCCCAGGCACGTCATCTCATTTTGGTGAATGAAGAGGTTTCGAATCTGAATATCATCAATTCATTTACCAGCAGGAATTTTGTGAATTATGCGCTGCCTGCTAACCAGGGAAATTATCTGATCATAAGTAATCAGTTTTTATATTCGGGGCCTTCAGGCAACCAGGTTGAGGCGTATCGGGCATACAGAAGTTCTGCAGCCGGCGGGGGATTTGACGCGAAGATATATGACATTGACCAGTTGCAGGATCAATTTGGATTGGGCATTAAAAGGCACCCTGGAGCCATCAAGAATTTCCTGGTATATGCCAGGGATAACTTCGCTACTCCCCCTAACGCTGTATTTCTGATAGGGAAAGGAGTCACTTATGTCGAGAGCAGGACAAACGAAAGCGATCCGAACCTGGGCCGGATGAACCTGGTACCCACCTTCGGTTATCCTGCATCTGATAACCTGCTCGCATCCAATTATGGCGAAATCATTCCCGCAACGCCGATTGGTCGTTTGTCAGTTGTAAGTTCAACAGAAATCCTGAATTACCTCAACAAAGTGAAGGAATATGAATCAGCAGGGTCAAACGCCGCAGAAACAATTGCAGGAAGGGCCTGGATGAAAAATGTGGCTCACACGGCGGGTGGTGGAACCCCCGAACTCAGGAATATTATTCTGGGTTATATGAGCAGGTACAAGAATGTAATTGAGGATACTCTGTTTGGTGGAAAGGTATATACGTTTGCAAAAGAGGCTTCAGGATCAGTCCAGTCTGTTGACAGTAAGGCACTGGACAATTTGTTTGCCGAGGGCCTGGGCCTGGTAACTTATTTCGGGCACTCTTCTGCAAATGTTCTGGAATTCAATATTGAAGACCCCTATAAATACAATAATCCCGGGAAATATCCTTTGTTCATTGTCAATGGCTGTCTCGCAGGTAATATCTTCAATTTTGATCCCGTTCGATTCTCACAAGCAAGTTCACTTTCTGAAAAATACATACTGGCCGTGGAGAGAGGGAGTATAGGATTCATTGCCAGCTCTCATTTTGGCATTGTAAACTATCTGGACATATTCAACACGGCCATTTATAATGCCATTTCTCATACAAAATATGGCTCCAACATTGGAGAATTTATGGAAGAAGCCATCAGGGAAATGCTTAATATAACCGGAACGGATTATTATGCCCGCCTTCATGGAGAAGAATTGACACTTCATGGGGATCCCGTTATCAAAATGTATGGATTGGGTAAGCCAGATTATGTGGTGGAAGAATCCAAAGTTCAAATAGACCCTGCATTTATTTCAATTGCCGAAAGCAGTTTTCAGATGAAAGTTGGGATCATTAACCTTGGAAAAGCCGTGGATGATTCTTTTGTTCTGGAAATAAAACGGCAATATCCCGATGGCAGTAGCGATATTGTCTATCGCCAAAAAATGAAAGCTACCCTCAATTCCGATTCCATTACATTGAGTGTGCCAATCATTGGTACGCGCGATAAAGGGTTAAACAAAATCACCGTGACGGTTGACGCGGATTCACACATAGATGAAATTTCGGAAAATAATAATTCATATACCCGCGACCTTTTTATTTATGAAGATGAAATCAGGCCGGTATATCCGTACAATTATGCCATTATCAATGACCCTGTACAAAAACTTTATGCGTCCACTGCAGACCCGGTAAGCGTTTCCAGAACTTATGTGATGGAATTAGATACGACGGCAAGATTTAATTCTTCCTCCAAGATCAGCAAGACAGTCACATCTATTGGTGGAGTATTGGAATTTGACCCCGGCATCAGCTACCAGGATAGCATAGTTTATTATTGGAGAACTTCCACTGTACCATCAGGTAGCGGCACTTATCTGTGGACCTCCGCTTCTTTTATGTACCGTAATAGCGGAGGTGAAGGGTATAATCAATCGCATTATTACCAGCATTTGGAGTCTAACATGGATAGAATTTTGATCGATTCTGCTTCACTTCAATGGAAGTATGACTACCGAACCAGCAGTGTTTTGGCTCGTAATGGTATTTTCCCTATCGCGGCTACCCAGGCCTCTGATATAAGTGTTTCAGTAAATGGTTCCAACAATGTGCTATCCGTATGTGGTGTGTCGGGTATTATCTTCAGTGTGTACGACCCCATTTCCCTCCGGCCCTGGTTAAATGCCATGCCGGGAGACCCGCCTCAGTATGGGAGTGACCCGGTTTGCGGCATTAATCGCATATACAATTTTCAATATAATATTCTGGATACGGCCACGAGACGAAAGGCTGCGGCATTCCTGAATATCATACCGCCCGGCTATTTTGTTGTAGTCAGAAATATTTCCGACAGTATTCTGGCCCACAACACATTTGCAAAAGACTGGCAGGCCGACAGCAGTTTCGTGGGACCCGATAATTCGCTTTACGACAGATTGTTGCAGCAGGGCTTTACCGGCATAGATTCATTCAGCTTTCCCAGGGCCTTCATCTTCATATATAAGAAAGATATGGCTACAGATTACACGCCCAAATTCCTGTTCAGCCAGGGCGTATTTGATCGTATCACCCTGAATACTGAATGGGGCTCTCCCGATACCATTGGCTTCATCACTTCTCCTAAATTCGGACCTGCGAAGGCCTGGAAAAATATTACCTGGCAGGGAAATTCACTCGAGTCACCATCAAATGATCAGCCAACCATTGACGTGGTGGGCTATGACGTGAATAATAATGCCAGCACGCTCTTTACCCTGGATAAGACCATGCAGAATTTTGACATATCTGCGATAGATCCGGTTCAATACCCCTTCCTGCAATTGAAAATGCGGAATATTGATTCTGTTACGGCCACACCCTATCAACTTAATTATTGGAGAATCCATTATACCCCCGTGCCTGAGGGAGGCATGGCTGCCAACCTGTTCTTCACTTCAAAAGATACACTCGATATTGGAGAACAACTTCATTTTGGAATAGCATTTAAGAATGTGAGCAAACTGAATTTCGACAGCCTCACCGTGAAATGCTATGTTTTGGACAGGAACAATGTCTCTCATACTTTCAGCTTTCCCAAACAAAAGGCACTGGTTTCAGGCGATACAATTACGCTGCGTCTGGATCTGGACACCAGGGATTATCCTGAAAATAATACTTTATATGTTGAATTCAATCCAGACAATAATCAACCCGAAGAATACCATTTTAATAATTTCATCTTCAAAAAATTCTACGTTAAGCCTGACAATTTTAATCCGCTCTTAGACGTGACATTCGATGGAGTTCATATTCTTAACAGGGATATCGTGTCTGCGCAACCCCATATAGTTGCCAAACTCAAAGACGACAGCCGCTTCCTTGCATTGGACGACACTTCGCTGATGAAATTGCAACTGAGGTATCCTGATGGGACCTTAAGAAATTTCAGTTTTGACAATGACACGCTGCGATTCACGCCATCAAACCTCACGCCGGGCGGGAGTGATAATACAGCATCCATCGACTTTAATCCCAGGTTATTACAGGATGGCGACTATGAATTGATTCTAACGGGAAAGGATAAGAGTGGAAATGAGGCAGGTCAATTGGAATATCGTGTGAGCTTTAAAGTTATCAATAAACCCATGATCTCAAACCTGCTGAATTATCCCAATCCATTCACCACCTCAACTGCATTTGTATTTACAGTAACGGGTGTTGATGTGCCTCAAAACCTGAAGATTGAGATCATGACCATAACCGGGAAGATTGTGAGGGAGATCACCATGAATGAATTGGGACCCATACATATCGGAAGGAATATAACCGAATATAAATGGGATGGAACAGACCAGTTCGGGCAGAAACTGGCCAACGGCGTTTATCTCTATAGGGTAGTCTCCAACCTTAATGGTAAATCTTTGGATAAATATCGGGCCGAAGGAGATGATACGGATAAATATTTCACCAAAGGTTACGGTAAGATGTACCTGATGCGGTAATCAATTGCCCTTGCCTGAAAAATGTTCTGTGACTTTGACGGGCAGAAGGACTGAACTGCCGTATTTGGGAAGGAAATCCTTCTCATTGAACAACACATAATTCATGAAATATCCGCGGCACTGCCCCTGCCCATTATAAAATGAAGGGATTTTTTCATGCCAACCGCAGCGGCTATAACAATGAATGGCATTATGGGCGCGACAAAGCGATTCAGCCAGTCATCGCAGGTGAGTATGATGCTAAAAGCAAAAATGCCAATGACGAAAATGCTATAGGCCCAATAGATCTTATTCAATTTCTTCAACCCTCGCAACCCTGCAAAAGCGAATAGGTAAATTGGGTACATGAAAGCTATCAGATATATATTATGAGGCAGGGAATAATACGACCTTGTCATTCCAAAATAATAAATGATCTTCTTCAAGGCCAGGCCTGAAAAATGAATCGGATTGTGAATAATGTAATAAAATAACCCCTGCACATTGTTCCCATCCTTTGGTAAAACCAGGTTATTCGTAAATTCTTCAGGCACACCACAAATAATCTGAGACTCCCTGAAGGGTTTCATGAAGTCAAATTCACCCTCCCCCCTCATTTCGAAATTCAATAATACCAAGAAGATTATAGTTGGTAATAATATGGTGATCAATGCCATTAATTTCTTTCCCGCACGCAGGAATTTGTAGCCAAATAATAAAATCAATACAGGAACAAAAAGTATTCCCGTGGGCCTTGCAAAAATTAGAAGCACAAAGAATATTATAGCTAATACCCGCCATTTTAATCCCGCATCCATAGCACGGATTAACGAATAGGAGAAAATTACAATGAGCGAATCAAATACAGATTCCGTATATAAATGCGTGGTCCACACCTGCCAGGGAAAACAAAGTGTAAGTAATATGAAAGCAATATTTGAAGCCCCGAAATCACCTGTCAGGCGCAGGCTCAGTCTGTATAGACAAAGCATCGCGCAAGCATTGAGTGTAACCTGTAATATATAAATGCCGATAAATTCCACCCCCAGTTTGATACTGAGCACATGCAGAAAAATATAAAGGCTGTAAAATATATATTTGATTTGCGAAAAATGCCCTTGCTTTAAGAAGTACTCAGCTTCATAAATGTATTTTGTCGCTTCGAGCCTGGTCACTATCCCAAACCTGTTCAGTATTAAGAGTTGTACAAAACCCCAGAATAGGTAGAGCCAAAGGAGGATAGTCTTTTGCCTGAAATGCATCTATAAATATAATCAAGGAAGATTCAATTTTGAATATAAGGAATTTTAATCCGAACCGGCTATTACAAAAACCTGAAATCATGTGATTGGGATGGAAACCTTATTGAAAGTGTAACCGGGCTGGTAGGGCTGGGAATTTCTAACCACATTTTTCTCGTTTGAAGCACATTGCAGAATTGGCTTGTGGAAAAGCATAGAGGATATTGAAGTGTTTATGTTCCAGACCTGATTCAAATTAAAAGACTGCCTGGTGTTAGAGATGAATATCACCTGAACTCTGAATGTATTATCCATTTATGCAATGCGACAAACGGGGCGCCTCTGCAAAAATACTTTGTAAATGATCAATTGATCTTTCTCAGCAGCAGGCCACGGAGCATCTAATTGAGGCCGGCATTCGGCAATTCAATGGCAGGCTGATAAAAGGGATTTGCCGAAGGGTAATGAATTTGCCGGATCAGGAGTTCTGTAACTCAAGCTGCATTTTCCGCACTACATATTTCCCAATCATGTCAAATTCCAGGTTAACCAGATCGCCGATACTAAGATCTTGCATATTGGTATGTTGCAGGGTATAGGGGATGATGGCCACGGTAAAAGCATCGGCACTTACATTGAATGCTGTCAGGCTTATGCCATCCACACAAATGGATCCTTTTTCAATGACCAGGCTTGCAAAATTCTCCGGAAAACGAAATCGGTATTGCCAGCTTCCGTCAAATGATTTTTTTTCGATGCAGGTGGCCCTGGTATCTACATGACCCTGTACAAAATGACCGTCCAACCTGTCTGATGGCTTGAGACATCTTTCCAGGTTCAGTATCCTGCCATCGGTCCATTCTCCCATAGTGGTCTTTTCCAGGGTCTCTTTAATAGCGGTCACCCTGTGTAAATTGCCCCTGGTTTCTTCCACAGTCAGGCAAACCCCGTTATGGGCCAGGCTTTGGTCAATTTTGAGCTCTTTGCTTATGGAAGATTCGATCCAGAAGGTGATATTGCCACCCCGGGCGTGAACCTCCCTCACAAATCCAATAGTTTCAATGATTCCGGTGAACATATATGCAAATTAACCAACCCACCCGATTTTGAAAATTCCAATTTGGATTTTGACAATCTTGTAATATCTTTGCGCTCCTTAAAAGCCTTAAAGGAGGTATCATAATTTATGCTGATCATTGATTCCAAAGATTGCGAAAACATAGACAAAGCGCTTAAGAAATACAAGAAGAAGTTCGAAAAAGCCAAGATCCTGCTTCAATTGCGGGAGCGCCAGTCATTCACCAAGCCCTCGGTAAAACGTCGCGGCCAGGTGTTGAAAGCAATTTACAAACAGAATATTGCCAGCGGTAAGATCGAGATTAAGTAAACCCGGTCCCCACTAAATACTTTGTCCGGTAGCCGTAGAGTTTTCATAACTTTATGGCTACCGGCTTTTTATGGTATCTAATTACGAAAAACAACTCAGTGCCTTTCAGGATTACCTCAAATTTGAAAGGCGATATTCTCAGCACACCATCAGGGCTTATCATGATGATCTCAAACAATTTTTTGATTTTTTACAATTGCAGTTTGGCAGCCTGCAATTGTCTGAAATCTCCTCCTCTTTGATCAGATCCTGGCTGGCCGCACTCAAGGAGGAGGCACTTGTGGCCAAAAGCATTAACAGGAAGATATCCACACTTAAGTCTTTTTTTAAATATCAATTGAAGAGAGGAGCCCTGGAAAACAACCCTATGACCACGGTAATTTCACCAAAGGCCGGTAAGCGATTGCCAGGTTTTGTGCAGCAGGCAGACACGAGCACGCTATTCAAGTATGTTGAGTTTCCTGAAGGCTGGGCCGGAAAGACCGAAAAACTGATTCTTCAGATATTATATGGAACAGGATTGCGCCTTACCGAGCTGATTAATATCAGGGAAAGCCAGGTAGACGCGGGTGTTGGAAATCTGAAAGTATTGGGAAAGGGAAATAAGGAGCGGATCATTCCTTTGCAGGGTGATTTGCGAAAGGAGATTGCGCGTTACATGAAGGAAAAACGCTATGAGTTGGAAAAGCCAGATGAGAATTTTCTGCTTGTAAACCAAAAAGGCCGGAAACTCTATTCAAAATATGTGTACCGGGTAGTAAGGAAATATCTTTCGATGGTTACAACCATTGAGAAAAAGAGTCCCCATATTTTACGCCACAGTTTTGCCACCCCCCGCTTGTATAATGGAGCAGACGTCAATGCTCTTGAAGAACTGTTGGGGCATTCAAGTCTTGCCGCCACCCAGGTGTACACGCATAACA
>CALFNL010000148.1 GCA_937902875.1 uncultured Bacteroidota bacterium
GCAATCATATCACCGAATCGCGCACCAGGGCTATTGCCTACCAGAGCCAGGTAAAAGATGCCTTCTTCGACCAGATAAGGTACCATGTTGACAAACTGGAACTCCTGGTAGACGACCAATACTGGCTCCTTCCCAAATACCGTGAAATTTTATTCCTGAGATAATTTGACAGTGGCCTTTTCAGGTTACAAGCCCCGCTATTTCAGGCGGGGTTTTGTTTTGGCAACACTAAGAATGCGGGAGTAAATACCCGAACAGAAGTTCAGGCCAAAGATTTAGAAGGCATGAATGGGCCTTATGGTTCTACACCATCTTAAAAGTTTCCATGAATTTAGTTGTGAAATTTCCTCTCCGGAAATCTTCGTTTCGCATCAACTGCTGATGGAATGGTATGGTGGTCTTGATGCCTTCAATTACATATTCGCTCAACGCGCGGCTCATGGTGCTGATCGCTTCTTCCCTGGTTCGGGCTACGGCGATAATTTTCGCGATCATGGAATCGTAATATGAAGGGATCACATAACCCGCGTAAGTATGGGAATCAATTCGCACCCCATGGCCTCCGGGTTGGTGCAATACGGTTATTTTTCCGGGAGAGGGACGAAAATCATTGTAAGGGTCTTCGGCGTTGATACGACATTCGATGGCATGCATTTCAGGATAGTAATTGCGCCCCGAGATGGACTCCCCAGCCGCAATCTTGATCTGTTCCTTAATCAGGTCAAAGTTTGTGACCTCTTCCGTTACGCAATGCTCCACCTGGATACGGGTATTCATTTCCATGAAATAGAAATTCCTGTGTTTGTCAACCAGGAATTCCACCGTTCCAACGCTTTCATAATTGATCGCCGATGCGGCTTTCACCGCGGCGTCGCCCATTCTTTCCCTCAACTCCGGCGTCATGAAAGGCGAAGGAGATTCTTCCACCAGCTTTTGGTGCCTCCTTTGAATGGAACAATCCCTTTCGCTCAGGTGACATACCTTACCATAACGGTCACCTGCTATTTGAATCTCAATATGGTGCGGCTCCTCCACAAATTTCTCCATGTATATCCCGTCATTCTTGAATGAAGCGCCTGCCTCAACCTTTGCGGTACTGAATGCCTTGTCAAGCTCGCTTTCTTCCAACACCACGCGCATTCCCTTGCCTCCCCCGCCGGCCGTGGCTTTCAGTATCACAGGATAGCCGATTTCCTTGGCCTGGCCCTTGGCCTCATCCAGACTCTCCAGCAGATTTTTCCCTCCGGGAACCACGGGAACTCCCGCCTTAATCATGGTATCCTTGGCCGTGATCTTATCACCCATGGCATTGATCATTTCCGGCGTGGGCCCTATAAACTTGATCCCATGTTCACCGCAGATCTGTGCAAACCTTGAATTTTCAGCAAGAAATCCATAACCGGGGTGTATGGCATCCGCATTGGTTATTTCCGCGGCAGCCATCAGGTGGGGAATATTCAAGTATGAGTCGCTGCTCTGTGGCCGGCCAATACAAACGGCTTCATCGGCAAAGCGTACATGCAGACTGTCTTTATCGGCGGTGGAATAAACGGCAACGGTCTTAATCCCCATATCCTTACAGGTGCGTATCACACGCAACGCTATCTCTCCTCTATTGGCAATTAATATTTTCTTGAACATTTATCGGGTTTAAGTGTGCCAGGCTATGCGAAAAAACAGATTCAAATCCCTGCACTTGCCGGTCGCATATTCCCGCACACGCTCTTTCATTAAACTGGTTCTACGAGGAAAAGCGGCTGATCGTATTCCACGGGGCTGGCATCTTCAACCAAAATTTTTACTATCCTTCCCTTCACTTCGCTCTCAATTTCGTTGAAGAGCTTCATGGCTTCGATGATACAAACTACTGAACCCGGAACCACTTCATCTCCTACTTCCACAAACAAGGGCTTGTCGGGGGAGGGACGCCGGTAAAAGGTGCCGATCATCGGGCTCTTGATGGTGAGTAAATTTTCTGCTTTGGCTTCCGCCACAGGCCTGGCTTTTTCAGAAACCTCCCCATGGGCAGCGGGTGTAGGCGCCTGTACCTGTACCGGACCATAGGCCTGAGCGGCCGGCGAAGCCGATACAACCTGCGTGATATTTTCTTCTTTTTGCCTGATCTTTATCTTGAATTCTTTTTCTTCTATGCATATTTCACCGATGTTGGATTTGTTGATGATTTTGATCAACTCCTGAATTTGTTTGAAATCCATGTGTAGTTAATTTAAGAATTTACCTGTAACCGCCGGAAAAAGGATGGCTAAGATAGGAATTCGAGTCAAATATAACCAAAAACAATATGGCCCTTTCCACTAACAATGCCTGCAAAAATGGTCTGGCATCCGGTATTTAGCAATGGAGAAAAAAATAGGAATCATGGCTATCGAGGGAAACGGACTCCCTCGTTTTGTTGCCAGTTTTTATTTGACCCTTTCCACATATTCGCCTGTCTTTGCATTCACCCTGATTACCTCACCCTCATTTACAAACAGGGGCACCATAACAGTGGCGCCGGTTTCAACTGTCGCGGGTTTTAGGGTTCGGGTAGCCGTGTCTCCCCTCACTCCCGGTTCACTGTAAGTGACTTTCAACACAATCTTGTCAGGCAATTCCACGCTCATGGGCTGGTCTGATTCCGTATTGATCAGTACCGACACTTCCTGTCCATCCTTCAGAAACTGGGGAGCATCAACCAGCCTCTCTTCCATGGCAATCTGCTCAAAGGTTTCATTATCCATGAAATTATACCCAGTATCATCTTTGTAAAGGAATTGAAATGTCTTTCTTTCAACCCTCACCGGAAAAATTGTATCGCCCGAATTCCAGGTCTTTTCGATCGTGCGGCTATTGTCTACCCCTTTCAGTCTCGCCCACACTTTTGCAGCGGCCCTGGCTGTCTTGTTCTCTCCGAACTCCACCACGGTGTAAAGGCTGCCTTCCAGTTTCAGGATCATTCCCCTGCTGATATCTGCTGTACTTGCCATATTAACAATTATTAAAAAGTGGCGCAAAGATAAGAGTTAATTGAATTCTCCGAAGCCTTGAATAACAGAAGAAAGCAACATACGTAAGAATCAGTGGCCTGTGCCTGAATTCGTACATAAATATTTGGGGCTGAAGCTATGACAGACAGGTCCACATTACCTGTATCTCCACCTGCCGCCGAATTCATTCCCTGTGATTCTTAACAAGGGGTTTGGGATTTAGCGCCTATTTTTATGAAAAATATCTCATGAAAAGTATTTTCCTGGTTCTGGCTTTTGCCCTTGCTTCAAATATTGCAGGGGCCCAGGCTGATAGCACCAAGCCTTTATTTGAACGATATCCGCTGCCTCAATTTTCCATATTGCTGCCAGACAGTGCCAGCTATTTCAGCAAAAGTAATCTTCCCAAAAATAAATATACCATCCTCATTTTGTTCAGCCCCGAGTGCGAACATTGCCAGCATGAAACGGAACTCATACTCAAGAATATTAACAGTTTTGAGAAAGCCCATTTTGTAATGACCACCACCCTGCCTTTTGAGAAGATGAAGGAATTCTACGACAAATATAAACTGAAAGATTATCCTTCGATTACAATGGGCCGTGACACCCGCCATTTTTTTGGAGGCTATTTCAGTCCGGCCATCCATTCGGTACCCTTCATTGCCATCTATGATGAGAATTATGTGCTTCGTAAGGTATTCGATGGCGCACAAAAAATGGAAGTGCTTCTTGCCGAATTGAAATGAACTGCTCCGGTACATGATTTTTCATCTCCCGCATTTTCTCAAATCGATTCCGGTTCCGGATGATTGAATGGATCAAATTGAAAATGGGTTGAAAGAATCATATGAAAATTAGATTGCGGGTATTATTGCTGATTTAAAATATTCTCCGCCGGTTTATCAGTAAAATCAGCCCTCGCAAAGTTTCTTCAAATTGAGGAGGCCCGCCTCGAACTGGTGGTTGAGTTGTTTCTTGATGATGGGCCCCATGAGACGTGCTACCGGAAAGGGCAGTTCCCCGCTATTTCTCCAACTGACCAGGGTTGATCCGGCGGTTTCAGAAAAGGTCCAGCTATCATCCGCCTTCGATTTCCATGGCTTCAGGAATTCAAGTTGAAAATGTATGGACTGGTTGGTGACGCGATTGGCCAGTGTGAGGCTTCCCATCCCGATTTTCTTTCCCTCCCACGAATATTTATGACCAATTGTATCGGGGCTACCCGTTATTTGTGAAGCGGCGCCCGGCTCCGTTTGCTGCCAGGGATTCCATTTTCGGAAATTATTGAGGTCGGCCACTTTGCCATAGACTTCACTTACCGGCTTATTAATGGTGATACTTTTTTCAAACAGGTAACTGGATGGTGATAATATCGCGATCAAAATGAGCGCCACTATCAGACCCAAAATAAAATAGATTAGGAGCATTCGAAGCGTGTTTGAAGGGTAATACAACCCTAAGTTAATTGTTAGGGGCAATATATTCAAACAGGAACAATGAATAATGCGGAATCCCCAGGATGGATGGCGTTTCAATTCATGCCGGAAGCCCAGGCATTGGAAATACAGTTCTTGGAATTTGGCCTGCCTGCCAGTACCTTTGGTTCGCCAAATTTTTTTCTCACTGTATAAAATTTTTCAAGCTCATGAAAATAACTGTTGTAGGCGCCGGAGCCGTGGGCGCTACCTGCGCCGATAATATCGCAAGACGGGAACTATGCGAAGAATTGGTATTGCTCGACATCAAAGAAGGTTTTGCGGAGGGTAAGGCAATGGATATGATGCAGACTGCGGCCCTGCTGAAATTCGACACCAGGATTATTGGAACTACCAACGACTATACGAAGACGGGCGGCAGCGACGTGGTGGTAATTACTTCGGGAATTCCACGTAAACCCGGAATGACGCGTGAAGAACTGATTGGGATCAATGCAGGAATTGTGAAAACGGTTACTGAAAATATTCTCAAACATTCTCCACAGGCCATCCTGGTGATTATAAGCAACCCAATGGATACCATGACCTACCTCGCGCTGAAATCCGGCAAAATTTCGAAGAACAGGGTCATTGGGATGGGTGGAATATTAGACAGTTCCAGGTTCAAGTATTATCTGAGCCAGGCCATAAAATGTTCGCCGCACGATTTGCAGGCAGTAGTGGTGGGTGGTCATGGAGATACGACAATGATACCGCTCAGTCGATTGGCAACTTACCAGGGTACTCCTGTGAATAAATGGCTTGACGCTGAATCCCTGAAAAAAGTAGCAGCCGATACCATGGTGGGAGGCGCCACACTTACCGGCCTGCTTGGCACCTCGGCATGGTATGCTCCCGGCGCTGCTGGCGCCGACCTGGTAGAGGCCATAGTAAGAGATGAAAAAAGGCTGGTGCCCTGTTGCGTTTACCTTGAAGGCGAATATGGACAGAAAGATATTTGTATGGGCGTACCAGTTCTTATTGGCAGCAAGGGTTGGGAAAAAATAGTGGATTTCAGTCTGAACGATGCGGAACAGGCACAATTCAATAAGTCCGCAGAAGCAGTTCGCAATATGAATAATGTTTTATCTGGTCTGCCTGTATAAGTCGGCACCCGCGTATGCAGGATATATTAGGTAATGGGCAGTTTACGCTGCCCTTTTTTTTGAATTTTCTTTCAGATGCGGCGGGAATTCATTAAATTTAAATTCCTATAGTTTTAGTTTCTTGTGATATCTTCTTTAAAACCTTTCCGACCTCTCATCCACCAGCACTGTGGCAGGAAAACATTGTTGACCAAATGACCTTGCATGAAACTAACTGTACTACTGGTTTGCCTCCTGGTTTGTATGACTATCATGTGCCACGCGCAAATTCCCGATGAAAGGAATCCTCGCGTTAACAAGAATCTGTGCCCCAATTCCAATGGAAGGATTAATCCGGGAAAAAATTTGAAGATCAATCCCAAATACAACTGGAATATCAATCCCGTCTCCAATGCCGCCATCAATCCAAACAGCAATGCCCTTATTAACCCCAAGATCAACACCAGGATAAATCCCCATTTCAATGTGCTGCTCAACCCGCTTTATACCCTCAGCCTTAACCCGCTAACCAACGATAATTGGCGGGGATTTTATGTGTTCAATAAAGATGACGATCATACGGGATATTATGTGCAGGCAGATCAGGACGTGATGCTCTGTTTTGACGTGAAGGGTAACTGGACGGGCTATCTGATATCGACCGATATGAAGACCTACAATTGCTTCGATCTGAAAGACGAGTGGACTGGTATGTATATTTGCGCCGATTCCAACAGTGGATTGAATCTCTTCGACAAAGATGGCGAATGGACCGGCTCACATGCCAAATGACAATTTGCGCGCGGGATCACTGTTGATTTAAGTTAATATTATTCCTGTAACCTACCCGCTCCAGGGGCAAGGAACCTTAAGACGAGGCGATACATTCCCTCCTGTCATAATTTTCAAGTTAACGCATCGTTATAGTAATACCCTATCCGTAAATCCTATGGTCAAGTACCTGAACTCACCCCTGAAAATTACAGGCAGCCTGTTGGTGGCTGCCGGTTTGTCTATCGCAACCATCTCTATGGGACAATTCCTTTTCCTGGGAATGTCTGTTGTGTCGCTGGGTGTATTGGTCCACGTTACAAACTGGATTATTTGCCGGTCGCACATGAATACCAGGGAGAAGAAGATTTTTGAATTCTGTCTCCTGTTATTCATTATTTCACTCTGCGCCACATTTGTATTGGACTATTTCGGAATCATCCGCCTAAGCCTATGACCTGCCGAGCCTCGTGTTGATCAGGGACAGGATTTCATCTACCCTGATATCTTCCATGCAGCGAAAATGTTTCTTAGGGCATTTATCATAGCCTATTTTGCTGCAGGGCCTGCAATAGAGATTCTTTATCTCCACCACATCGTATTTCTGTTTGGATCTATCGCCATAATAGGGCGCCATGCCAAATTCGGGAATGGTATTTCCCCAGATGGAAATGACCGGCTTTTGAAAGGCTGCCGCGATATGCATGAGGCCGGTGTCGTGTGAAACCATAAGCTTCGATCGGCGCACCAGGTCGGCCGATTCGTTGATCCCGAATTTGCCGCAGGCATTGTATACCTTAACAGGGTCAACACCGGCGATTTCCCGTGCATTTTCATAGTCTTCCCGGCCCCCCAGAAGAATAAGCGGATGATCCAGTCTTGCGCAGAGTTCCTGCAATTTGTGAACGGGTAATTTCTTTGTATTATGTGCTGCTCCAATTGCAATGCCAATATATCCTGCCAGGTGCGAAGCCGGTATATCAGATTCCTTCACCCTTTCATTTTCCGGAATAAAATAATCCAGACCCATCCCATCGTTCTTCACGCCAAAAGATTCAACTGTTTTCATGTAACGATCCACGATATGAATGTGCGGAAGCAGGTTCCACTTAAAGGTGGTCATCATCCACTTTTCCAAATTCAATTTCGGAAATGAAAAGCTCTCTACACCCAGCGCGCTCTTTATTTTGGCAGTTCTCAGGTTATGGTGGAGGTCAACCAGGTAGTCAAATTTTTCTTTTCTGAGAGCCTTAATAAGAGGGGAGATACTTTCTTCCAGCAAATGTACTTTGTTGATATATGGATTGTGATCCACGATCTGGTGAAATCTGAACTTGGTGAGATAATGAATTTCCGCGTCAGGAACCTGCTTTTTCAAACAACGCGCAACGGGCGTAGTAAGCACCATGTCGCCAATAGATGAAAACCGAATAACCAGGAATTTCATGGATTGATCAGGTTATGATTCATGAGTTATAAGATCGGAATCATTGATTTGTGCCAGTTTTACCTCGGGTGAAGGCTCTCAGCTTTCAACATAGTTCAGGTCCTTGCTAAATGTCTCTTTAGTAAGGATCACGGCAGTCAGGCCAATCGCCATAACAATTATGCCGGTAACCCACCCGCCGGTTACATACCCCATGGATCCACGGAGGCCCTTGAATAAATAGATGATGAGTGGTAATGAACCCCTCACCATGTTTGGAATAGTTGTTGCAGCCGTGGCGCGTAAATTGGTTCCAAATTGTTCCGCGCCCATGGTTACAAATACGGCCCAGAAGCCCGTGCCAAAACCAAGGCCCGCGCAGATGATATACATCTGGGTGTTGCTCCCGCCGTTTTGCAAAAAGAAAAGCAAAATGAATATGGCCGTGATGGCGTAAAAAACGTACAATGCTTTTTTCCTGCTTTTTAACCATTGGCTCAGCAGCCCTACCAGCACATCCCCAACCGAAATTGCCGCATAGGCAAACATGACGGCTTTTCCGGGACTAATCTGGTCGCGGATGCCAAACTCGCTTCCAAATTTATCACAAAAGGAGATGAGCACGCCAATAACATACCACGTGGGAAGGCCGATCAGTATGCAAAGCATATATTTTTTGAACCGTTCCCGATTCGTAAAAAACATGAAAAAATTTCCTTTGGCCACTTTCATCTGGCTGATCTTGCGAAACATCTCGGATTCGAATACGGATACTCGTAATACCAATAAGATTAGCCCCAGTCCGCCTCCTATAAAATAGCAGACTCTCCAGTCAAAGTTCGCGGAAATGAAATATGCAACAACGGCTCCTGTTAAACCGATCCCCGCTACCAGGGAAGTTCCGATGCCCCTTTTTTCCTTTGGCAGCAATTCAGAAACGAGCGTAATACCCGCGCCCAGTTCTCCCGCCAGACCCACGCCCGCAATGAAACGGACCAGCGCGTACTGATTGACCGTATGTACGAATCCATTTACAATATTGGCTACGGAATACAAAACAATGGACCCGAATAAAACGCTGAGTCTTCCTTTCTTATCGCCCATCACACCCCACACTATGCCTCCAACAAGGAGCCCCACCATTTGCAGGCCGATAATAAATTCACCGCTGGTAACCAGCGCATCTCCCTGAAGGCCCAGGGATTTGAGACTTGGAATTCGAATGATGCTGAAGAGCAACAGATCGTAGATGTCAACAAAATAGCCCAGGGCAGAAACAATTACAGCCAAACCAAAAACCGATTGCTGCTTATTATTCATGTGGCGAAGAATTTTGAGGAGGAAGGTCTCCCGAATCCTTTCTTTTTCCAAAAAATAGTTTGTATATCACCGGTAGCGTAGTTACGAGTACGATCCCGATCACAATAAATTCCAGGTGCTGTTTCAAATCCAGTCCAAATTTCCTGAGGAAGAATTTGTCCAGGTAGTGCCCGGCCATCAGCATACTAAATACCCATGCCACGGAACCGAAAACATTATACGCCATGAATTTCTTCCGGTCCATTTGCACAATGCCGGCTACTATGGGAGCAAAGGTTCTGATGATGGGAAGGAATCTCGCAAATACAATCGCCTGTCCACCATGTTTATCATAGAATTCTTTAGCCCTGTACAAATGTTTTTTCTTGAAAATCCAGGTATCTTTCCTGGAGTAAAGAAATGCCCCGCTCTTTCTTCCGAACCAATACCCCACCATGTTTCCCAAAATGCCTGCGGCGGCTACCAGCACGAGCAGGATCATCAGGTCTGCAAAATCACTTCCTGTTCCACCGGGTATTACGCGATCCACCAGGTTTTGACTGTAAATCCCTGCCACGAAAAGCAGGCTGTCACCAGGCAAAAAGAATCCAACCATCAGGCCAGTCTCTGCAAATACAATAAACATCATCACCCAAAGGCCGCCATTATTAATGTAGAATTCGGGATTTAGCAGATCCCTCCATGTAATTTGCAATAGCTCAATCATGTTTCTTTCCTTAAATAATCCAATCACCCAATAAAATAATTTCAAAGGATCCGAAAGTATTTGTGCTGATATCGTTTGTTATATTGGCCGCCTTTATATTTCCGACTGGCTACTATCTAAAGCATTTTCCCATTTACTCACGGCTCCCGTAGCCAAAGCATTCCCTAAAACATTCGTCATACTCCGCAACATATCACAAAAATGGTCAATCGGCAAAATTAAAGCAATACCTTCCGGAGGAATTTTGAACATTGCGCAGGTGGCGGTCACCACTACCAGGGAGGCTCTGGGCACGCCAGCGATCCCCTTACTTGTGAGCATCAGCACAAGCAACATGGTAAGTTGTGTGCCAAGATCGAGTTGAACTTTGTATGCCTGAGCGATGGCAAGGCTGGCGAATGTCATGTACATCATGCTCCCGTCAAGGTTAAATGAATAGCCCAGGGGAAGGATGAAGGCAACGATTTTTTCCTTACATCCGAATCTCTCCAGTTCTTCTGTGAGCTTGGGAAATACGGCCTCGCTGCTGGTAGTACTGAATGCGATCAACAGTGGCTGCGCGATCCTGCGGAGTAATTCAGGCAGCCTTTTGCGTAAAATCAGGGAGCCTGCGATGATCAAAATACACCATAACAGCATTATTCCAATCAGGAAATAAAAAAGGTAGTACCCATAAAACCTGAATACTTCCATACCGTCCATGGCAATTACAGCGGCCAGCGCGCCGAATACACCCAACGGAGCGAAATTCATAACATAGCCCACCATTTTCAGTATCACATGACTCACAGCATCGAGCGCTTTTATCAGCGTCTTGCCCCGTTCACCGATAGCCGAAGTAGCCACTCCGAAAAATATGCTGAACACAACCAGTTGCAATATTTCATTGCCGGCCATCGCCTCGAATACGCTTTTAGGGAAAACGTGCTCCACGAATCTGTCCAGGGAAAATTCTTGCGTCTTGCCAATGAGGTCCTTTGCTCCCGACTGATCCGCATAACTGAGATTAAGAGCCGCACCCGGCTGAAAAAAATTAACGAGCGCCATCCCCAATAACAATGAAATCAGGGATGCAGAAATAAACCATAACATGGCTTTGCCTCCTACCCTGCCCACCGACTTCAGATCCCCCAGTTTTGCGATGCCTACCACCAGGGTTGAAAATACCAACGGGGCAATGATCATCTGAACCAGCCGCAGGAAAATGGTAGCGAGTAATTTCGATTTGTTTGCAAACCCCGCAATGAATTTTTCCGTAGCGTTATGATGCACCAAATACCCGGCAACAACACCCAGCACCATGGCAATCAATATATAAAAAGTGAGTCGGTTCTTTTTGATCATAAGCGGTATTTGCCATGGGAATTTCCGCAAAGCAGGGCCGAAAGTTCAAAAAATTTCGCATATGGCAAAAACTTTTATCCTGATAAAGCGCCGCTCCATCAAAACATTTAGTGAAGCGTATTGAATAATTATTTATTTTGAGCAATTAAACCCAGTTACTGATTCACCATTTCAATTAAACCACCGTATGAGTTTATTTCGGAAAAAATCATTGGATGTATTATTGGCGCAGGCGGCTGATTCGAATAAAGGATTGAAGAGAACATTGAGTTCGGGTAACCTGATAGCACTTGGCATAGGCGCTATTATTGGCGCGGGTCTATTTGTGAGAACAGCGGCAGCAGCGGGAGAACATGCCGGACCAGCGGTAACCATTTCATTTATCATTGCCGCTATTGGTTGCGCTTTTGCCGGATTGTGTTATGCCGAATTCGCATCTATGATACCCATCGCGGGCAGCGCTTATACATATGCTTATGCAACCATGGGTGAATTGATAGCCTGGATTATTGGATGGGCTCTGGTTCTGGAATATGCCCTGGGCGCAGCTACGGTTTCAAGCGCATGGAGCGAATACCTCAACGAACTCCTGGGTGGAGCCATCCCCTATGCCTGGTCGCACTCTCCATTTGAACATCTGGTGAGGCGGGTTGTAGACAGCCATGAAATTGTCATGTCTTCCACCAAAGTATTATCAAGTGATATCATTGTGGCAAGTGGTGTCATCAACCTGCCTGCCTTGTTTATCATCCTGGTACTTACATTGCTTTTAATTAAGGGCACTCAGGAATCCGCCGTGGTCAATTCGATAATAGTGGTGGTAAAAGTGGCTATCGTGCTGGTGTTTATTGCCATTGGCTGGAAGTTCATAAACCCTGCCAATCATACGCCCTATTTTATTCCCGCAGACAAACCGGGCTATGAGGGATTCTGGAATCATGGCTGGGCGGGTGTGCTCACGGGAGCGGGAATCGTTTTCTTTGCATTCATTGGTTTTGACGCTGTTTCAACTACGGCGCAGGAAGCCAAAAATCCTAAACGGGACATGCCTATTGGCATCCTGGGATCGCTGGTGATCTGTACCATATTATATATCCTCTTCTCCTATGTACTCACCGGCGTGGCACCCTATACTGATTTTGTGAAGGCCGGCAAGGAAGCCTCTGTTGCCTATGCCATCAAGACTTATATGACGGGTTATAGCTGGCTTGCAACTTTGATCTCGATAGCCATTCTCGCGGGATTTTCGTCTGTGATGTTGGTCATGCTCATGGGGCAATCGAGAGTATTTTATTCCATGTCTAATGACGGACTACTGCCAAAAGTATTTTCAGATCTCCACCCTAAATTCAGGACGCCCTACAAATCCAATATGATACTTTTTGTATTCGTAGGTTTGTTTGGCGCTTTTGTTCCCGAAAGCGTGGTGGGAAACCTTACCAGCATTGGAACCTTATTCGCGTTTGTACTGGTGTGTGCCGGAGTAATAATCATGAGAAAAAATGATCCCGACAGGCCACGACCCTTCAAGACTCCATTGGTTCCTCTGGTTCCCATTCTCGGAATCATTGTATGCAGCGCCATGATAGTAGGGCTTCCCGGTTCAACACTACTGATCGCATTGCTTTGGATGATCATCGGCCTGGTCATTTATTTCACTTTCAGCAAAAAAAGGAGCAATTTGAACAAACCCTGAGCATATTATCAACACATAACCGAACCGCCCGCCAACTGGCGGGTTTTGTTTTGCTATATAATGGACAACCACATAATTTTGCGGCCCGGAGTAGCCCGACAGGGATGCAGGCATGAATGCTGAATCCTATTCGTTCCCGGCACCCGCCACCCGGATTCAGATTTAATAAGACCGAAAATAATTAATCGCCGCTTGCATAGGGCACTGAAGATGCAGGCGCAAAACTGTAGAATTAATATGGGCAGAATATTTGAAGTACGAAAGGCTACTATGTTTGCACGGTGGGACAGGATGGCCAAGCAGTTCAGCCGCATTGGAAAAGATATCGCGATCGCCGTGAAAGCAGGAGGACCCGATCCAGCTATCAATCCCGCCCTTCGCCGCATCATTCAAAATGCCAAGAGCGTGAATATGCCCAAGGATCGTGTTGAAGCCGCAATTAAGAGGGCTATGGGCAAAGAAATGGATAACCTTGAGGAGATTCTATATGAAGGATATGGCCCTCATGGCGTTGCCATCCTGGCGGAAACCGCCACGGATAATCACGTGAGAACAGTAGCAAACATAAAATCTTATTTCAACAAGGGCGGCGGTGCACTCGGGAATAGCGGAAGCGTGAGTTTCCAATTCAAAAAAATGGGCACTTTCAAATTAAAACCTGCCGGCTTGAATCCGGAAGAATTGGAATTGGAATTGATTGATTTTGGTTTGGAAGAATTGGGAGAAGGCAGCGGTGATAATGGAGAAGAAGTATTGGTGATCAGGTGCAATTTCGCTGACTTTGGAAATATGCAAAAGGCCCTTGAAGAGAAAGGCCTTACGCCCATTAGCTCTGAGTTGGAATGGATTCCTCTAAATACGGTTCAATTGCCGGAAGACCAGGCGCAGGAAGTATTGAAACTGGTTGACAGGCTGGAACAGGACGAAGACGTTCAAAAAGTGTTTCATAATCTTCAATAAACAGGAGAGTCCGGAATCAAGGTCCCGCATTTACCAGAATATATTCGTGACAATGGTGGCTCCTTATATCATTCTTTTCGACGGCGTTTGCAATCTCTGTAACAGCAGCGTTCAGTTCATTCTCAAAAGAGACCGGATGAACCTGTTTCAATTCGCATCCCTGCAGGGTCATTTTGGGCAGGAATTACTGAGGGCAAGGCAATGGAAGCAGGACCATTTCAATTCGTTTATTTTGTTGGAAGGATCCATAATTTATACCAGGTCAACTGCTGTACTGAGAGTATGTAAACATCTGGGAGGAATATGGGGTTTCGCCTACGCATTCATGATAATACCAAAATTCCTGCGGGATGCGATCTATAACCTGATTGCCAAAAACCGTTACAAATGGTTTGGCAGAAGGGAGGAATGCTGGGTTCCAACTCCCGAGCTCCAGGGAAAATTCTTATCCTGATGAGGGAAAGATCCTGGATGCCCGGATAATTTACAAGCGCAGCCTAATTTTTCTTCAGTTTCTCCAGCAATTTCCTGTAGAGTCTTTCATTCCTGGAGCGGCTCAACCAGGTACAGAAAAAGCCTGCCGGAAAGCCAATGGCCAGGATAACGGCAATCTTAGGATTATCTGCCGGGATCGGAATCATACTAATTTTCCCAATCAGGATCATTCCAAAAAATAATCCGAAAACAATGAGCAGGCCCCAGGCGATTGTGTAGAGTAAATAATATTTTAAGGCCGATCCTTCGCGTTGTTCTTTCCAGAATTCAATAAAGCGGATTTCTTTCTTGCTTAACAATTTCCTTTATTTATTTGTAGAAGAAAAAATTAATACTTGCCAGGTGAAGATCATGTTTCTCAGAATTTGCCGGCCCTTTATATTTGATTCATTCAGGAATTCTTAAATTGAAACAAGGGTATTGCAGGTGTTCTCATTCGGCCATCATTTCCCTGATTACCGTTACTATTTGTTCCGCATTAGGTTTGCTGAAATAGTCGCCGTCGCTGCCATATGAAGGCCGATGCGCCTGAGCGGTAATGGTTCTGGGAGCCACATCCAGCCACTTATATCCTCCCTGTTCTTCCATTACTTTGTTAAACATATAGGCCGCGGCGCCCCCGGGAACATCCTCATCCACAAAAACTATTCGGCTGGTCTTCTTCAATGATTCGAGTATCTTATGATGAAGGTCAAAAGGAAGCAGGGTTTGCACGTCAATCACTTCACAACTAATACCCAGGGTCTCCAGAACCTGTATCGAATCCATCACGATTCGCAGTGTTGCACCATAACTCACAATGCTGATATCGTTACCTTCCTTAATTATCTCCGGAATGCCCAGGGCCACCCGGAATTCCAACAGGTTGGAAGGCAATTTTTCTTTCAGCCTGTATCCATTCAGACATTCAATCATGAGGGAGGGGTCCATTCCTGCAAGCAGCGTATTGTACATGCCCGCAGCCTGCACCATGTTTCGGGGAACACAAATATGAAAGCCTCTAAGCGAATTCAATATCATTCCCATTGGTGAGCCACTATGCCAAATGCCTTCCAATCTGTGCCCACGGGTGCGTACAATCAGAGGGCAGCTTTGTTTCCCCTTTGTGCGGAAATGGAGGGTAGCCGCGTCATCGGTCAGGCTTTCCAGGCCGTAAGGCAGGTAGTCTATATATTGAATTTCGGCGATAGGGCGCAATCCGCGCATAGACATTCCAATTCCCTGCCCCATGATGGTGAGTTCGCGAATACCCGTATCAAAGATTCTGTCTTCTCCATATTTATGTTGCAGTCCGGCAAAACCCTGGTTCACATCACCGATCAGGCCCAGGTCTTCACCAAATGCCACTACCTTGGGATTATGTGCAAATAATTGGTCAAAATAGCGATTGAGTATTTCGTAGCCATTGAGCAAAGGCGCATCCGGAGCAAATTCGGGACTGGTTCCCTTTATCAAACGAATGGACTTAGGACCTTCATTGTATAAATGAGAATTATACAGAGCACTTTGAGACTTCAGCAATTCTTCATAGTATTCCCTGATTTCAGTCAGCTGCGAAGATCCGCCGGGCATATTGAGGCTGGCAGCCAGAGCCTTGAAAATATCTTTGCGGGCCGGTTCACGGTGGGCTATGAGCTGGTCGAGCGCGCGACGGATCAATGAATCGCGGTCTAACCCTTTCGCGATCGCCTCTGCCAGAAGGCCGGCTGCTTTATCCACCATATTCCTGATGGGGCTGATGTATTTATCCCATGCATTTTGCCGGCTTTCCCGAACCATATCCTTGGCCCGCAATTCAATTTGGCTCAACTCCTCCTCGTCGGCCAGGGTATTAGTGAGGATCCATTCTTTCATCTTCCGGAGGCAATCCCATTCCCTTTCCCATTCAAGCCGTTCCGGTGATTTGTAACGCTCATGACTACCTGATGTTGAATGCCCCTGGGGTTGCGTGAGTTCTTCCACATGAAACAAGGCAGGGATATGGGTATCCTTGATCTTTCTGATACCGTGTTCAAAAATTTCACACATCCCCGCATAATCCCATCCTTTCACTTTATAAATATCAACGCCATTGGTTCCTTCTCTTTTTTGGAAACCTTTCATGGCTTCCGAGATGGAGCCCTTTGTAGTTTGGTATTTGCTGGGAACAGAAATTCCATAGCCATCATCCCACACAAATACCGCCAATGGAATCTGCAAAACCGCAGCCGCATTTAGGGTCTCCCAAAACTGGCCTTCGCTGGTAGAAGCGTCCCCGATAGTGCAGAAACAGATTTCATTGCCATTGTCAGAAAGCTCATTGAATTGTTTCAGCAATTCCACATTCCTGAAAGTTTTGGAAGTGAAAGCCAGACCCAGGGCCCTTGGCATTTGTCCGGCTGTTGGCGCAATGCCACTGGTTATATTTTTCCTGTTCACCAGGTCCTGGAATTCACCATTTTCATCAACCAGTTCGGTGGCGAAATGAGAATTCATCTGGCGACCGGCACTATGGGGGTCATGATCCTGGTCGGGGTCTGCATATAATTGAGAGAAGAACTCTTCAATCCTGGCGGAACCGCTGGCGAATGCCAGTGTCTGGTCTCGATAATAGCCCGCGTAAAAATCTCCCGGTCGGAAGAATTTTGACATGGCAACCTGGGGCAATTCTTTACCATCGCCGAAGATGCCGAACTTGGCCTTACCGGTGAGGACTTCTTTTCGGCCCAGGAGACTGGCTTCGCGGCTTTCGCATGCCAGCCTGTAGTCCTTGAGCACTTCCTCGCGGAAGCGGTCAAAAGATAATTTTTCTAATGACATTGAATCGTTGGGAATCAGATGTTCCATGCAACAAAAGTAGCCATTAAGTTAAGAAATTCAGGCCTGTAACTTAGCTTGTTAAAAAAATGTCAGTTTAGGCTGGTTTTTAACATTGTTGGCCAACAATATGTAGTTTTACAACACGTTTTTACTGGAACGGTTTTTGAAACCATTTATTTATGAAAAGAATATTTTCCTTCTTTGCAATTATAGCGCTAACACAGGTGGCAGTGGCTCAAAACCAGTCTGCAGCAAAGGCTTCGGATCCTCCCAATGACCCTTTGGTGCTTAAGGAAACCCAATTCGATTTCGGGAAAATTCCCCAGGGCAAGCCTGTAACTCATATATTTGAAGTAGTAAATACCGGAAAGGATTCCCTGAAAATTGAGAATGTGCAGGCTTCCTGCGGTTGCACAACGCCTGAATGGAACCGTGATCCCATAGCTCCCGGAGGCACAAAGAGTATAACGGTAGGTTATAACGCAATTGCGGAAGGGGTTTTTGAGAAATACATAACGATCTTCTATCATACAAGCAAGACCAAGCAGGTATATATTAAAGGGCAGGTATGGAAAACCCCATCTGATCCCGCCACGGCAAATGCAAGCATTCAATTATTGGAAAACATAGACCAGGAAAATA
>CALFNL010000149.1 GCA_937902875.1 uncultured Bacteroidota bacterium
TCTTCACTAAAAGGTTTCCGAATACTCGTGTCTCTCTGTCCGGTGGAGTCATAATAACTTATATTGCCAAGCTTTTTGTCGAAGCCATAATAGGATACCATCATATAGGCCTCTTTTGTTACTTTTTCCAGGTCATCCAATGCACCCGATGAAACTTCTCCAAACATTATTTCTTCGGCCGCTCTCCCGCCCAATGTTGCGCATAGATGTTCCGTAAAGGCAGATTCACTTCGCAATTGTTTTTCTTCGGGCAAATACCATGCGGCTCCCAATTGCTTGCCGCGGGGTATGATAGACAGTTTTACCAGGGGGTCAACATGTTTTAATTTCCAGCTCGCTACGGCATGCCCCGCTTCATGGAATGCAATAATCTTTTTTTCTGCAGGAGAGATGATTTTGCTTTTCTTTTCAATGCCAGCCACAATACGATCAATCGCGGAGAGGAAATCTTCCTTATTTATTTTTTCTTTTTTACTTCTTGCAGCAATCAGGGCAGCCTCGTTGCAGATATTGGCAATATCCGCTCCTGAGAACCCCGGAGTCTGTGCGGCCAGGAAGTGAGTGTCAATTGTATCGTCTAATACAAGTGGGCGCAGATGCACTTTAAAGATTTCTTCCCTGTCTTTCAGGGTCGGTAAGTCCAAATATATATGCCGGTCAAATCTTCCGGGACGGAGCAGGGCAGGGTCAAGCATATCTGCTCTATTGGTGGCAGCCAATACAATTACCCCGCTATTGGTGCCAAAGCCATCCATTTCTGTTAGTAATTGATTCAATGTACTTTCTCTTTCGTCATTTGCTCCACTCAAGAAAGCGCCCTTTCCTCTTGATCTTCCAATGGCATCGATCTCATCAATAAAAATGATGCATGGCGTTTTTTCCTTTGCTCTTTTGAATAAGTCCCGAACTCTCGAGGCACCCACTCCCACAAACATCTCCACGAACTCAGAGCCTGAAATAATATAGAATGGAACCTGTGCTTCACCTGCAACGGCCTTTGCAAGTAAAGTTTTACCCGTGCCTGGCGGCCCAATTAAAATTATGCCTTTTGGGATTTTTGCCCCCAACTTTGTAAATGATTCAGGATGTTTGAGGAAGTCAACTATTTCCTTTACTTCCATTTCCGCTTCTTCAAGCCCGGCCACGTCAGCAAAAGTTATTTTGCTCTGTTCTTTTTCAATTAAAGTGGCGGTTGATTTTCCAAAACTAAAAATAGATGATCCACCCGTGCCCGCTCCCATTCCGCCGGATCTCCTAAGCAAATAGTTCCATACCGCAAAAATTAAAATGAATGGCAATATCCAACCAATGATGTTCAGGAACCAGTTTGTTCTGTTAACAAAACTCACAGGGATTTTTTCATTGGGTGCAAAGTCCTTTTCTGCCACATCCAGTTTACGTTCAAATGATTCTACTGAGCCAATATTAAATGAATAATGAGGCCCCGGGTTAATGCTTTTGCCAATTCCCTTTTTAAGAACGGCTCTAAACATAGAATCATCAGCAAACTCCTTCTTGATATATATTTCAGCTTTTTCATTATTCACAACCACAATCTTTTCAACAGCCTTACGGCTTAGGATATCTTTTTCAAACTGCTGCCAGGTGATTTCCTTGCTTGTGGAAAATATATTTTGCAAAGAGAATGGCAAGAGAAATATCAACATGAATACATATATCCACCACCATTTGAAGCGGTTTCCTGGAGGAATTTTGTTTTGTGGATTCGGCTTGTCGGCACTCTTGCTGCTAGTATCATTCATATTGTAAAGTTTGCTAGCGTTCCTTTTAAGGTGAATGATAACTATCAGTGCCGTCACTGATTTGTTTCATCTTAATTGTTGGCATATTGGAATTGTTCTTATGAAAGTTGGCAAAAAGAAAGCATCTTATGGCCGCGAAGATTAAAATAGATAATTATGCTTCCAGAAGGTAGAAATACAAGAACCGGCGCCTGGTTTACCAGTCATTGATTTTGCCCTAATAGTAATGCTATAGGCCAATTTGAATCGTTGCCTTCATAGTAGCAATAGCATATCGCCGGCCACTTTCAATAACGTGTAATTAATGCTATTCCCTGATAATCTTTAAGCATGCCATTATCCACAAAACAGACCTGACCATTTTGTTCCAGCACCATCTCAATAACGTCATCAACCGCATCAGCCAGAATCTTATGTGGCTCTTGCGAAGGATGGAGAAAAAGACGGTATGAATCCTTATCAACAAATCCCGGACTCTGATAATCTTTTTCCACCAATAGCTTGAATGCCTTTCCTTCCCTGGCAGCCTGCCAAACTTCCTGTATACCGCTAACGGCAAGATGCTGGCCGATTTTTTCAATAAATTCCTCTATTAATCGAACCCTTTCATTATTCAGGTGCGAGCTCATGACCGGCCACACCTTTTCCACAATCTGTTTTAGGCTGGAATGATTATAACTTCCGGCGATTTTACCAATTATATTCTGTTTGTGTTCAGAAATGCTTTCGAACCAGGCCAGTTCCTTTTCAATACCCAAAACTATCAATGGCTTGTCACCCACTAAATAATCATTCAGCAATTCATCCGCATGGCGGAAAAAATCTTTGAAGCGTATGGCTTCCAATTCTGATTTGTCTTTTTCAAAACTTTTTACGTGTGAATATCCCGCGTAAGAAGAGCTTTGAGAGGGCGGATTGTAAATGTATTCTTCTTTATGCTCTTTAGGGAAGGTCTTATCTCTCACTTCAGTCATCGCATCCCATCTTCCTTCAAAAAGACGCGCTTGTTTTTCAGTAAGCATTGGGGTGCGGTGGTGCGCAACGGCGGCGAAGGCCAGCCGGATAATGCCAGAGCTT
>CALFNL010000150.1 GCA_937902875.1 uncultured Bacteroidota bacterium
GATAATATATTTTTTCAAGGGATTGGAAGGACCACCATTCCATTTTTCAACTTCCTGCAACCAGCTGACGTCGCGTTTTTCCCATTCGGATCCTTCGCTCTCCAGGGGGCTGCCCGGCCCTCCGCTGGAAATATAGACGTCAAATGAACTATCAGGCAATTCCAATTTTTGTCTTACCTCAAATTCGGTCCGTTCCAGGTTGAGATCATTTGTAGCCGCGAATTGGTTCAGGATATCCCGGATGCAGCGCATGCCCTGATTGGCTTCTCCTTCATAAAGGTCCAGGATAGCCACGCGGATAAGTTTCTTTTCCTTAAAATTCATCCTGCAAATTTACAGAAATTAGGCCGTTCGAAGGCCTGATCGAATCCAGTGCCAGTAAGAGCCCCGTCAAATATGGCTATCGGAACGATCTCCTGAAAAATCATTGCTGCATTTGGATAGAGGGTAAATCTGAAAAGAATTTCGCAGCGGACATCATCCAAATTCTCAAATTCCCGCCAGGAATTGGCTGTTGATATATTCAGCTACTGATCTGAGACTCTTGGTTTGATTAAAGACTTCCAGTTGCCTGTCTGCTCCCGTGCCCTGCTCCATGATTTTCTTCACAAAGGCAAGGCGATATCTTGAGCCCACATGGTCCACAACATCGTCCACAAAATCGAGCAGTTCATAGATCAATACGCGTGTATTCACTTCTTCCTCCTTGCCGAAATCGATCAGTGTCCCTTCCAGTCCATAGCGGCTGGCGCGCCATTTGTTCTCGTTCACCAATGCCCTCGAATATTGTATGAAGTTCAGATTCTCCATGCGGAGTTTATAGAGTTTCACGCAGATGGCCTGAAATAAGGCGGCGATGGCAATGGTTTCATCAACTGTGAGCGGAACATCGCAGATCCTGAATTCAACGGTGTTGAAAAAGGGATGTACCCTCAAATCCCACCAGATCTTCTTTGCATTGTCAATACAGTTGGTCTTGATCAGCAGGTTCACATAATTATCATAGGCCTCGATGCTTTCAAAATAATCAGGTATGCCTGTACGTGGGAATTTATCGAATACCTTGGTGCGGAAAGATTTGAAACCGGTAAGGCGTCCTTCCCAGAAAGGCGAATTAGTGCTCAAAGCGAAAACATGCGGCAGGAAATACCGCGCGGAATTCGCGATATGTATGGCCATTTTCCTGCTCTCCATGCCTACGTGCACATGCAGTCCGAAGATGAGATTGCTGCGTGCGGCTTCCTGCATTTCTTTAACGATTTCATGATACCTCGCGTGGTCGGTGATGAGTTGGCTTTCCCAATGGCTGAAGGGATGCGTGCCTGCGGCTCCCATGCCAAAACCCAATTCCCGGGCAATTCCGGCAATAGTGCTCCTGAGCAAAGCCACGTCATTGAATGCTTCATCAATGTTCTGGCAAATGTCGGTGCCTACCTCCACCACCGCCTGGTGCATTTCAGCCTTCACTTTATCCTTGATCACTTTCTGGCCTTCCGTCACAATCTTTTGTTCATGACTCTTCAGTTCCAGGGTATGAGGATCCATCACCATGTACTCTTCTTCAATACCCAGTGTAAATTGTTTGTAATTAAGTGCGGCCATATATAGAGATTATTAACCTTCGGGCAAGGCCTGCGCCCAATGATTGAAATCTGGGAGCCGGTCAAATTTCGAGGACCCGAACTTAAATATAAGAAATTGGCGATTTTGATATGGATTCAATAATCAGCAGGCCCCGCTATTTCAGGTTCTGTTTCAAGACGCTTCTTTTGATATACTCGCCCCAGGTAAGGTTATCTACTCCATCTTTATGGGTCAGCGCTCTTTCAATGGCATAATTCGCCACCATTTGAACCACCCATTCAAAATTTTCTTCTCCCACGCTTTCACGGTCTGCATCCGGCGCCGGATTGCAGAAATCAATGGCATAGGGTATTCCATCCCTTATTGCGAGTTCCACCGTGTTGAAGTCGTAACCCAGGTATTTATTGATTGCGAGAACAATATCTTCCATCAGTTTCTGTCTTTCAGGAGAAGGCTTGAAATCACTGGAATAGCGCAAATGGTGGGGGTTGCGGGGTTCATAAGGCATGATCCTTACATGTTTCCCACCAATACAATAGCAACGATAGTATTCTTCAAATTTTATTTCTTCCTGGAGCAGCATCACCAGTTGACCCGTTTCGCCATGCTTCTCAAAAAAATCTTTCATATTGGCGAGGCGGTAAACATTTTTCCATCCACCACCCGCAAAGGGCTTCATATAGGCAGGGAAACCAACATATTTGAATATGCCATCCCAATCGAGGGGATAGGCAAGATTGGAGAATGAATCGTCTGATGTGTCTGGCGGGAGATCGTGGGAGGGGAGGATCACAGTCTTGGGTACAGGCACTCCAATTCTGGTGGCCAGGGCATTATTAAAAAACTTTTCATCGGCGCTCCACCAAAATGGATTATTGATAACTGCGGTATCGCTGATAGCCGCGTTTTTCAGGAAGGCCCTGTAGAATGGCACATCCTGCGAAATCCGGTCTATGATCACGGCATATCCTCCGGATTCTCCCTGAATCACCTTATCAATTTTCACAGGCCCGGCTGTTATACCCTCAATCTTCCTGCTGTTGATCCTCTCCACCAATGCCTGGGGAAAACTCCTTTCTTTGCCATGCAGAATTCCTATTTTTTTCATATTGAAAAATTTTATTTTGATGGATTACACGGGGATTTCATCAAATAAGGATTTTAATTTATTGAATTCGCGGGTTGGAAGCGGGGCGCTTTTTCTACTTGAATGTTTTCTGAAATCATCAATTCACCCCGCGCCTTCGATCGCCTTATTTTATCAGCGACAAATAATGCGGGAACATTTCCTTCCATAAGGGCCAGTCATGTATGGCATTTGGCCTGATATCCAGCCAATGTTTTATGTTCTTGCTTTCGAGGATATTGCTCAGTATTTCATTCGCCTGCCTGCATGAATCATGTTCGCCGGCGCCCAGAACGATGCCCATACTCCAAAGATGCGGATCGTTGTTACCGGGAAGATAATCAACGGGGTTATTGTAATATACATTATCGTCGTAATATCCATCCACGAAACTTCTGATGTCGAAGAGCCCACTCATGCTGAAAGCATAACTTACAATCTCCGCATGCCTGAATGCGAAATTGATGGCATGGTATCCTCCGAAACTGGCGCCGGCTGTTGCCACAAAATGAGAGCTGCATTCCCGCTGCGCTCGCGGAACAATTTCATTCGCAATCAGCCTGTCATAGCATGTGTGGTTATAGGCCCTGGCTGCAGGAGGAATTTCTTTATTGTACCAACTCAGGGCATCCAGGCTATCCGGACAATAGATCTTCACCTTCCCCTGGTCAATGAACCATTCAGCAGCGGCAATCATGCCCTGGTCTTTGTTTTCATAATATTTGCCCTTGGATGTGGGGAAAAGGATAATGGGCAGACCCGAGTGGCCAAAAACCAGCATCTCGAATTCCCTGTCAATGGAAGGGGAGTACCATTTATAATATTCTTCATGCATGAGCGCCGCAGGGTTATTTTCAAATCTATTTATTCCCTATGAAAAAACAAATTGATATTTTGATAGTTAAAATGCGAGTCGGGCGTCAATTCCCATTGACGGTTTTCCATTATATTTGGCCCAATATGATTGTCACGAAACCGAGTGGGCTGTTCATGGAAAATGAAAGTTTGGAATCATACAACCTCGAACGCCAGGTTAAACTGGATTTTTATCTACCCACGAATGTACAATACCCCGGGGAAATAAGTTTGCTGCTCATCAATGATGGCCAGAATCTGCAGGAATTGGGTTTGGCTGAAATGCTTGAGAAAATGTATCGCCAAAACACAATCCGGCCCTTATTATGCGCAGGCATCCACGCCGGACCCGATAGAAAAACCGAATATGGAACCGCCAGGCGCACGGACTATAAAGGCAGGGGAGCAAAAGCCTATCATTATACTAAATTCGTTATGGAGGAATTGATCCCATTCATAAGCCTGAAATATCAAATTCCAACATTCAGAAATAAATCGTTTGCGGGATTTTCACTTGGAGGGCTCAGCGCTTTGGATATTGTATGGAATCATCCTGGCGAATTCAGCAACGCGGGTGTTTTCAGCGGTTCGCTCTGGTGGAGAACAAAGGGTCTGGATGCAGGTTATATAGAAGAAACGGATCGGATCATGCATGCGCGTATTCGTGAAGGAGTCTTTCATCCCGGAATGAAATTCTTTTTTGAAACGGGTACCCTGGATGAGGTCATGGACCGGAATAATAATGGCATTATTGATTCTATTGACGATACCATTAGCCTGATTGAAGAACTGGAGGAAAAGGGATACCAACGAGGCAGGGATATCATGTACCTGGAATTGGCCGACGGGAAACACGATATTGCTACCTGGGCCCGTGCCATGCCTGCTTATTTGAAATGGGCGCATGGGATGGAAAATGATGCATAAGAGATTTGCAAAATAAGGGGAGTTCGGAAATAAAGCCTGCTTCGTAGAATAAAATTCGCGTCGTGGCGCTTGTCTTCACTGACCTATGTTCAATGACTCCCTGCGAACAGAAAATGGAAGGCCGCCAGATTTATTTTGGCGGCCCTCTCATATGATCAATAAAATCATTTAAAGTATATATCTCAGCCCCAATTGTATTCCCCAGGTACTGAATGAAGAAAGCGTATTCTGGAAGGGTTCCGTGACCAATTTACCTCCCACCTGGTTCATATAATAGTTGGGCCTTCCCTGGGCATCAACACCCTGGAGCTGGAGTGGATTCCTCACAATGGTTTGCTTTTGCACACCCCAATCGCGGTTGAGTAGATTGGCAAAATTGAGGATATCCAGACTGAGCTGCATTGTATGTCTGCGATCGCCGATATCGGTGAACACATCCTGCAGCAGCTTGAAATCAACACGATGTAACCAGGGCAGGAAGGAGCTATTCCTTTCGGCATATTGCCCTTTGTGTTTCCTTAAGTAAGGAGTATTCTCTATGAGTTGGAAGAATGCATCAGACTGCTGCTGCGCGGTGTAACCAACGATACCCTGTCCCGGATTGGCAGCCCTGTCTTTGAAAATGATATCCGAAGGATCTTTGGGTATATACATCAGGTCGGTCGTATTGTTACCGTCATTGTTCAAATCACTCGCATATACATAACTGTAATTGCCAAGCGAAGTTCCCTCATAATAGATCGAAATGGTGGTGGCCAGGTGTTTCAGGTATTCTCTCCTGTATGAAACAGTACCCACAAGGCGATGTGGAATCGCGTACTGTGAATAAGCAAGTTCCAGGTCATTTTGGGTGCCACGAGTTGGGTTAGCATTCCATACGGAGGTAGCCTGCGATCCCGGATTGGCCGTTACATCGCCGGAATAGGTATAGGTGTAGGCGAAGGAGCCATAGAATCCTTTAGCAAGACTCTTGGAGATTTGCGTCGTCAGGAAGAAACCTCCACCCTTGTTGGTATTTTCCAGAACGATGGCCGAGGAAAGATTTGGATAAATTTTCCTGTCGCCCGTAGTCAGATAACGGGGACGGGTATCTGAATTATTTGTGAATTGTCCATTGGGGTCCCGCTGATTCGCATTTCTCATCCGCACAGCGTGCACATCTTTGGTAACAGCGGCTTCCACGGTAAATGTCCAGCCCATTCCAAATCTTTTGTCGAAGGCGATATTGGTCCTCCATACCTGGGGAAATTTGAAATTGGGGTCCATCAACACAATATTGGCTGGAGCGCTTGTGCCGGCTGTACTGGGGAAACTATCCTGGTAGGCATTCGTAACCGTTGTGAACAGGTAATTGGGAAGCCTGGCAGGAGAAGTGATGGCGCCTCCAAACTGATACATGCCTGAATTGGTGGGCATATTGGTCAGGAACACGAAAGGAATCTTACCCGTGAACAGGCCTGTTCCTCCCCGAATGATCAGGGATCTGTCGCCATCTACGTCCCATCGAAATCCAATCCGGGGCGACCAAAGAATTGTACCCTTGGGCCAGTTGCTTGTATTGTAATGAGTGGGATTACCTTTGGAATCTGGGAATTCAAGAGCCGTCACGGCGGGATTTTCCAGAGCATTTTCCAGGTAAATGGGCTTGTCGATCCTGATGCCGGCAGTCAGTTTGAATCTTTCATTCACATTGATTTCATCCTGCAGGTAAACTCCCAGCTGTGCTATTTTCAGGTTGGCAGAATATACAGCGGTCTCACCCTTTACTAACGAAAAGGTGTATGCGAAATATGCGGGCGGCCTGTTTGTCATGAAATCGTTCAGGGAATTGAATGCGTAATACTGGTTGGAGCCAGGCATGAACATATTGCCCACTTTCTGGTATTCATACGAAGCGCCGGCGGTTAAGGTATGCTTGCCTACGAAATAAGTGAAATTGTCAATGAAACTATAGATATTGTTTATTACATCATTGTTGTTTGTAAATGGATCCATGCCTACAGACATATAGTTATTCCCGTCGTTGTTGAATATATCTATGGTTGGGAATATGCCACCATTGAAAGTGCGGGTATCGCGTACCTTGGTAAAAGTGGCCAGGAACTGGTTGGCCGATTTGCCGCTGAAATTACTGTTCAATTCAAATGTGCCCGACTTCACAATATCTTTAAATCCATAATTTGAATTATCAAATGCCATGGATTTATTCCCTACCCGGTTATTGGGCAACCTGGATAAGGTACCCGAGGCACCTACCACACTGAATCCTCCTCCGTTGGGCACGCTGGTCAAATTTACCTGCTGAGGATTCGTACTCTTAAAATCGTTGTATTTGATTGTCACTTTATGGACCTTGCTGATGTTCCAGTCAAGCCTTCCCAGTATTTTGTGGTTTTCGGCCTGGAAATTGGGAAAGTTGTCATAGGCGCCGGGATCATAATTATAGGTTGCCTTCAGATAATCGGAAAGTTTTCTGAGAGAGTCAATGGGAGTGGACGAAATGTTTCCGGAACCGCTACCGCCTGTGGGGCTATAGGTAATTCCCGGAAATTGCCTCTGTTCCTTTTCCGCACTCACAAAGAAAAATAATTTGTTTTTTATGATCGGCCCGCCGATGGCTGCGCCATATACTTTATTGCTTTGATCTGGCCCCTTGCTGATAGTACTGCTGGCAACCTTGGTACCATTATAATCCTGGTTTCTGAAATAGCCATATAATGTTGCATGGAATGTATTGGTGCCGCTCTTTGTAACGGCATTGATGCCGGCTCCGGTAAACCCTGACTGACGCACGTCGTAGGGCGCGATATTTACGGATACTTCTTCAATGGCGTCGAGTGAAATGGGTTGGTATCCTCCTCCCGGAAGAGGATCTGAGCTCAGGCCAAAATTATTATTCAGGTTCGCTCCATCCACCTGAAGGTTATTGTAGCGGGCGTCTCGTCCTGCAAAATTATTGCCATTGGCCTGGGGAGTTAGGCGGGTAAAATCTGTGATACTTCTTGAAATCGTGGGTAGTGTTGCAATCTGCCGCTGCCCGATATTGGTGCTGGCCCCCGTCTTATCCGCCGCCAGCCTCCTTCTTCTGCCAATAATTGTTATGGTGCTCAGATCCCTGATATCTTCACCCATAATGGCGTTCACGTTATATGGTTCTCCCAATTGAAGGATGATGCCATCAAAAATTTCGGGCTTAAAGCCCACATATTCAACTTTAACCGAATAGGGCCCTCCAATCCTGGCGCTGGGAATATTGAATACCCCTCCGCGTTTTGAAACCGTGGCATATACCGTACCGGATGGCTGGTGGGTAGCGATAATCGTGGCGCCTTCAAGGGGCCGACCCATGGAATCTTTAACAATTCCGGTTATGCTACTCGTGGTTACCTGGGCATAACCAATTCCTGACATAAGCAAAATCAGGATAATGAGTAATTGACTTTTTATAACTCTCATAAGCATAATGTTTTCGCTGCAAAGAAAAGACAATCTTCATAATTAAAATCTCAGTATTATTAACATTTTGTTATGCCATAAGTTTGTAAATAATAATTTGTTGAATGC
>CALFNL010000151.1 GCA_937902875.1 uncultured Bacteroidota bacterium
TCCCGATACCGATGCTTTTTCGCCAGCATCGGATCCCCGGCATGGTTTCAACAAAAATCGTATCCTGCAGCTGGGCCTGGTGGAATTTGTAAATGTTCGCGTATGCCTGGGCGATAGCGGCTTTCAATCCATCACCCAACCGCGAACCCGAATCATTTATTTCCGCCTGTGAAACCGCGGCATCATGGATATCCACCCCGTCAAATTGCCTGGTGAATTTCCTCAAAGCGCCGTCGCCGTTTCCCTTCACTTCCTCCAGAATCAGTTTCACTTTTTCTTCAAGTGAAGTAGCATCAAATGAAGGTCGCTTCAATATGGCACTCCATTCAGTCCGTTCAGGATATTTGATCAACTGCATAAGTGAATGTTAATTTCTGATTATTGCTTTTGAATGATTGGTTCATTTGCTCCCCCCTCCGGTAAAAAATCAATTCCTCCTGGTCGCGATGGTTCATCAAATAACCATTTTTTCAATAGGAACTACCAGTATGCCCTGGGCGCCGGCCGCTTTCAGTTGTTCTATTTTGTCCCAGAATTCATCTTCACTAAGCACGCTGTGCACGGAACTCCAGCCCTCTTCGGCCAAAGGCAATACAGTGGGGCTTTTCATGCCCGGCAGGAGGCCAATGATCTCTTTCAATTTTGCGTTGGGCGCATTCAGGAGCACATACTTGTTGTTCCCTGCCTTCTTCACGGCCCTTATGCGGAAAAGTAATTTGTCGAGCAGTCTCTGTTGCTCACTATTGAATTTCCTGTGCCTGATAAGGATCGCCTGTGATTGCAATATGGTTTCCACTTCCTTTAGCCCGTTGGTCAGCAGCGTTGAACCACTGCTCACCAGGTCACAGATCGCATCGGAAAGGCCTATTCCCGGCGCTATTTCCACGGAGCCGCTGATTTCATGAATTTCAGCATTGATATGGTTTTTCTCCAGGAATTGCCGCACCAATGAGGGATAGCTGGTGGCGATCCTCTTTCCTTCAAGGAATTGCACATCCTCATAATGATCGCCTCTGGCAACGGCAAGGCTCAAACGACAACGGGCAAATCCCAGCATATCCACTACCTCCACAGATTTATTTTTCTCATACACCACGTTTTCGCCCACTATGCCAATATCAGCCACGGCGTCTTCCACGTATTGAGGGATATCATCGTCCCTGAGAAAAAATACTTCCAGGGGAAAATTGACCGCTTCCGTTTTGAGCTTATTCACTCCATTGGAGATATCTATCCCGCATTCCTGCAGGAGCTTCATGGAATCTTCGTGTAAACGACCCGATTTTTGAATGGCCAATTTTAATTTCATGGCTGCTTTTTGAATTTGAAACAATTTCATTCCGCCTCACTGCCCGGAATCTTATCTCTTGGCTTGACCCAAATCTCCGGCAAAAAATTAGGGCCTACCTTATGGTAAGCCCTCAGCATTTTGTATTATTTCGCACAAAACAACACCGGCCTACCCGTATGGTAAGATATGATGGTGATGATGATGTGCTATTCTTATCATATTCTAATTATTAGGGCAAAAATAGGCGCCAGCACTCAAATGAACAAAATTTTGTGAGAACCGGGTGTATGGCCATGTTTTCAGCCTATGCAAAAATTTTGTTTTTCTTCGGAACCCGGATGGTCAGAACCCGAAAAATTGCAACTCTTTGCAATTTTATATCTAAATTGTTAGCTCTTTCTACAATTCTTAACAATACAACTATGAACGATTCTGTTAAAAAAATGGCCCTGGCCTTAGGGGCCGGCCTGATTTCATTTACTGCATTTTCTCAGCAGGGAGATCCCAAACTCACCGAAGTATGGCAACCGGTTCCAAAGATTGTTACTCCGGGAAATACACCCTCTGACGCACCTTCAGACGCCATCATTCTCTTTGATGGCAGGAACCTGGATAAGTGGCGTTGCGGTAAGAATGCCGATACTACCCAACCCGCAGGATGGACCGTGGCTAACGGCGTGATCACCGTAAAAAAAGGAACGGGTAGCATTGAAACCAAACAAAGATTCATGGACTATCAATTGCATATTGAGTGGCGCATCCCGGCAAATATCACAGGTTCGGGACAGGCCCGTGGCAATAGTGGAGTATTCCTGGCTTCAACAGGTGCCGGCGATGTGGGATATGAACTCCAGGTACTGGATTGCTACAATAACACCACCTATGTAAACGGGCAAACCGGCAGCATCTACAAACAGGCAATTCCACTGGCTAATGCCTGCAGGAAGCCGGGAGAATGGCAGACATACGACATAATTTGGACTGCACCCCGCTTCAATGAAGATGGATCCCTGAAATCACCCGCGCGGGTAACCGCAATCCACAATGGCGTGCTCATCCAAAACAATACCGAATTAAAAGGCATCACCCAATATATCGGCACGCCCTATTATAAGAAACATGGCGCCTCTTCAATCAAGCTGCAGGACCACGGAGATCCCAGCGAACCCATCAGTTTCAGGAATATCTGGGTAAGACCCTTGGATTAGGAAAGTGTCAATGGCCACTGGCCATTAGTCATTGGTCACTGGTCATTGGGAGGATTCCCCATGCTCCGCAGGAGTGCTCTATTTGTAAAAAAATTAATGCGCGGCAATAATGCTCCAGCACAGCCCTCGTTTGTTGGTCATTTTGTCAATGGGTAAATATGTAATTTTGCAGGATGTCTGAAGACCTAACCATCATAGCAGGCAGCAAGACGGAACAATACGAATCTCTCCTGCCTCAAATCAGGGGTCTCCTGGATGGAGAACCCGATCTGATTGCCAATCTGGCCAATGTATCCGCCGCTTTGAAAGAACAATTCAAATGGCTCTGGGTGGGTTTTTATTTGGTAAAGGGAAATGAACTGGTGCTGGGTCCCTTCCAGGGTCCCGTAGCGTGTACCCGTATCCGAAAGGGAAGAGGTGTATGCGGAACCAGTTGGGAGAATGCCCTCACATTGATAGTGCCCGATGTGGACAAATTTCCGGGCCATATAGCCTGCAATAGCGGTTCCCGCTCGGAGATAGTAGTGCCATGGATCAGGCATGGCGAAGTGATTGGTGTTTTAGACGTTGACAGTGAATTCGCCGATCATTTTGACCCGACAGACCAGGAATGGCTGCAGAAGATTGTGGCGCTCATTCCCGTCTGAAGAAAAGAATACGCATCGGCGTAAGGAATCATTTCAACAATTCGTTGACCGTATCGTAAAATCGCTTCCTTGATTCATCGTAATGCACTCCTGTACCGGGTCCATAAAAACCGCCATGGATCTTTTTCACCTTTCCATCTCTACCGATAAAAATAGTTGTGGGAAACGCTTTAATGGGCGTGAGCTGGGGCAGTGTCTTTTCGGTTCGTAAAGGATCATCGCTTGTAACACCGGTGATGAGAATGGGATATTCAACCTTGAATCTCTGCTGGAATTTTCTCAGGCTCTTACGGGATCTTTCCAGGTCTGTGCTGTATTCATAGGCAAGGGCCACAATTTCAACACCCAGCTTTCTGTGTGTTGAAAAATATTCGCTCAGGAATGCTGTTTCATCCATGCAATTCGGACACCAGGAGCCCATGATTTGAACCACTACCACTTTGTTACGGAACCTGTCTCCACTAATGGCAACCTCATTCCCATCAAGGTCATGAAATTTGAAATTCAATCTTTCCTCTCCGGGCCTGAGGTTCATGGCAGACAATTCATCAGGCAATTCAGCATTTTCATCCCTTGTAGCGATCCAGGACTCGATATGGCTGGAGCCTGCATAGAACATACCCTGAATATTGCTGTCACTTAACAGCTTCGCGATAAAATAATAGGCATGAGTGCCGTCGAATACAGAAAGCTGCATGGTATCTGCGCTTACCCTTCCTTCCAGATAACGATAGTCCCCAGACGGAGTCAGAAAAGTACCGTAGAGTTGATTATTTTCCTGGTGAAATTCGGCAATTGCGGGCCTCGTGATTGTTTCTTCTGAAAAATTCACCTGCCATTTTCCACTGATATTGTAAAGTGGGGGGGAGCTCTGTTTTGCAAACCGGAAATCTTCCCCGGCTAAAGCGTAGAAAGATATTTTTTGTTCAGTAGTTAAGCTGGTTCCTCTTACCCAAGCGCCACGCCAGTTTCCATCCGGGAGCACTTTTACCCTGAACTGTGATTCAAATACAGGCATTTGAATGAAGATTGAATCCCTGTCGATGACAACACTATCAACACGGAGCCTTTCTTTCCCATTCCTGATATAGATAACGGGCCTGCCACTATCCTGATTCATTTCAAAATTGAAAGGAACCTGTTTGCCGTCATCTCTTTCAATAACACCCTTATAAATATCCTTTTGAATTCTCGCGTGTTGGGCAAGAAGATCGCTTCTGAAAACCGCTAAAAAGATCAATACGAGGAAAATTCGGTTACTCATTCTTCAATGGTTCGTCAAAAATAGCATCAAATTTATCGAATAATAATTCAAAGGAATGTTAACTATCCGCCTGCTTACCATGTAATGTTGAGAATGTTAATGCGGTCAATAAGAGTTGATTTGTTGATTTTACAAGATGAATTTTGCATCAATTACCACCTTTCATTTCTTGCAGGTTCCGGATCATATCCACGGTCATTTTTTCAATGCCATATTCTTCCTTCCATCCCCAATCCTGGCGTGCTACAGAATCATCAATGCTTCTGGGCCAGCTATCGGCAATGGCCTGGCGATAGTCAGGCTGATAGGTAATGGCAAATTCCGGAATCTGTTTTTTGATCTCTGCCGCAATTTCTTTTGGCGAAAAGCTCATGGAGGAGATATTGTAGGAAGTGCGCACAGATATTTTATTCGCCGGCGCTTCCATGAGTTCAATCGTGGCCCGAATAGCGTCAGGCATATACATCATGGGCAAATAGGTATCTTCTCTCAGAAAGCATTTGTATTTTTTTTCTTCCACCGCGTCCATAAAAATCTCCACGGCATAATCGGTGGTGCCACCGCCAGGCGAGGATTTATAGCTGATCAGGCCCGGATACCGAAGGCTTCTCACATCTACCCCAAAGCGTTGATGAAAATAATTGCACCAGAATTCCCCGGCATATTTGCTGATACCATAAACGGTGGTAGGTTCAATGATGGTTCTTTGCGGACAATTTTCCCGAGGTGACGTTGGTCCGAAAACGGCGATGCTGCTGGGCCAATACACTTTATGTAATTTTTCCTCCTTGGCTATATCCAGCACATTGAGCAAACCCTGCATATTGAGATGCCATGCGAGGTTGGGGTTTTTCTCGCCTGTGGCCGACAATATCGCTGCCAGCATATAGATCTGGGTTATATTCTGACGGATCACCTGCACGTGCAGCATTTCCTTATTCATCACGTCGAGGCTCACATAAGGGCCCGTGCCTTTGAGCAAATCGTTTTCTTCCCTGAGGTCTGAGGCCACCACACTGCTATTGCCAAATATTTTCCGAAGGGCAAGGGTGAGCTCCACCCCTATCTGTCCCGAAGCGCCAATAACCAGAATCTTTTCCTTTACCATAAAAAGCAATTCAAATGGCAAAGTAGCGGGAAAATGGAAAAGAAAAAAATCCCGCGGCCCCAGGTACTATGGTACAAGCTATCAGACGGAATGGGGAATGCGGAATGTTATTAACTTTTCGCCATGGAAAAATTCTTGAAAGATTTATTCGCCAACCAGAATTATGATGAAGAGAATTTCTTTCTCATAGCCGGTCCATGCGTAGTGGAAAGTGAAGAACTCATTATGGAGGTGGCAGAAAAAGTCGCTGCCATTTGCCGCGAACTGGCCATTCCTTATATCTTCAAATCCTCTTACAGAAAGGCCAACAGAACCAGTGCATCCTCATTCTCCGGCATTGGCGATGAAAGGGCCCTGGCCCTGGTGAAAAAGCTGGGTGACAAATACAGGTTGCCCACTACTTCAGATATTCACGCTCATGATGAAGCCGCGCCCGCCGCCAAATATGTGGACGTGCTTCAGATCCCTGCCTTTCTTTGCAGGCAAACGGATTTACTGGTTGCAGCGGCTGAGACCGGGAAAATTGTGAATGTGAAAAAAGGCCAATTCCTGAGTGGTCCGGCCATGAAGTTCGCTGTTGAGAAAATCAGGAATGCGGGTAATGATAAGATCATCCTGACCGAAAGAGGCAATAGCTTCGGCTACCACGACCTGGTAGTGGACTATCGGAATATTCCCTGGATGCAGGAACATGGAGTGCCCGTGGTAATGGATTGCACCCATTCCCTCCAACAGCCCAATCAAAGCTCTGGAGTAACAGGAGGCAACCCGCAACTCATAGGAACGATCGCGAAAGCGGCCATCGCCGCCGGTGCAAATGGATTATTCATCGAGACTCATCCAAATCCTGCGGTTGCCAAGAGCGATGGAGCCAATATGCTGAAACTGGATTTACTGCGGGGGCTGCTGGAACAATTGGTGAAATTGAGGAAGGCCGTCCGGAATTGAATTTGGAGGAAATTGCGGTTAGCTTTCACAGGCTCCGGCCCCTTAGCTGTACGCACATTGATAATCAGGCGCTGAAAGCAGCCCACAAATCTTACAATAGTAAAAAAAAAGAAGCTCCTGAATCATAGGATAGGACCAGGAGCTTTCACAGGATGGTTTTATCAAAGGATTATTTGGATAGTTTTCCTTTGAGGGATTGGATTTTCACTGTTCGGTTTTTCAAAGAATAAAAACTTGATATATCTTATAGAACTTTTGTCAAAGAAAGCTCCCGGTAAAAGGAGCTTCATAGGATAATCTGGTGCATTCACGGTTGCTAGTAACCCCGAAATGTAAACACTCATGTAATAAACGTGAATCCGTAGATTAATTGCAGCCTTTTAAATGTTTTTTTAACAATTAATTGCAAGTCTCCATTATAGCTAAGTGCTTACTCTTATGACATGGATCAGCCCATCCCGCTGATTAATTTATGTCAATCAGTACCCAACAATTCAATCGTTTACAGGAATCCATTTTCATAAATCAAAGCCTCAAATTTGGTGGCGGGGAATCAGTAATTGAGGGGATTTCTTCTCCTGCTCCAGATATAGTTGCGGATATTCAGCCAGAAAGCTATGAACATATAAATGATGATGGGTGAACCCATGGTGAGCAGTGAAATATAAATGAAATATTTGCGGATGGTGGTGTTAGCGATCCCGATTTTTTCGCCAATATAGGAGCATACACCGAAAACCTGCCATTCAATAAAGTGCCTGAATCGGTTCATAAAACAAATTTATAAAAAAAATAAATAGTCTCTTTGCAAATGGCTTGTTAGTGAGAAAGGATTTTTAGGTAATTTCGCGATGCTTTCCCCGTATTGGATGCCGGGTTGCCGACCTGGGATAACTTATTGAGAAGCGGGAAATTGCATAAAGAATTGGGCCCGGTAATAACCAATTCTGTCAGGGTTCGGGTCAGTTTGGAGGGCCTGCCTGCTCTTATCCGCTTCTTCAGTCATGCATACCCTGGATCTGCATCCTGCTCAAGGGTCGGGGCTCAAATCTTAAAAATCTATATCATGGTTTTCGACCTGGATTTAATCAAAAAACTGTATTCGTCTTTGCCTGGCAAAATTGGAGCTGCCCGCAAACTGGTTGGTCATCCGCTTACTCTTGCCGAGAAAATATTGTACGCGCATTTATATGAAACGCCCACAAGGGCATATGAAAGGGGAAAGGACTATGTGGACTTTGCTCCGGATCGCGTAGCCATGCAGGACGCGACCGCGCAGATGGCATTATTGCAATTCATGACCTGCGGACGTTCCCGAGTGGCAGTTCCTTCCACCGTGCATTGCGATCATCTCATTCAGGCCAAACTAGGCGCACAGGAAGATCTCAACGCGGCATTAAGCGTAAACAAGGAGGTTTATGACTTCCTCGCATCTATCTCAAATAAATTTGGCATTGGTTTCTGGAAACCGGGTGCTGGAATAATCCACCAGGTTGTGCTGGAGAATTATGCATTTCCGGGTGGAATGATGATCGGAACCGATTCACATACTCCCAACGCGGGAGGTTTGGGAATGGTGGCGATTGGAGTGGGCGGCGCAGATGCCGTGGACGTTATGGCAGGCCTTCCCTGGGAATTGAAAATGCCCAAACTGATTGGTATAAAACTCACCGGCAAATTGAGCGGCTGGGTTTCGGCCAAAGATGTAATCCTTAAAGTGGCAGGCATACTCACCGTGAAAGGCGGCACCGGAGCAATTGTGGAATATTTTGGAGATGGCGCGGATAGTCTCAGCGCTACGGGAAAAGGAACCATTTGCAATATGGGAGCGGAAATTGGAGCAACCTGTTCCATTTTTGCATACGATAATAAGATGTCGGCTTATTTGAAAGCGACAGGCCGCGAAGAACTGGCAGTTTTGGCTGATGGCATCAGGGACCATCTACGTCCCGATCCTGAAGTATATGCCAATCCCGGGAAATATTATGATCAGTTGATTGAGATCAACCTTAACGAGCTGGAGCCATTTGTGAATGGACCGTTCACACCCGACCTTGCATGGCCCATTTCAAAATTCGCCGAAGCAGTTAAGTCTAATAACTGGCCCGAGAAACTGGAAGTGGCATTGATTGGTTCCTGCACCAATTCTTCTTATGAAGATATCAGCCGTTCTGCTTCACTTGCCAGGCAGGCTATAGACAAGAGCCTGAAAGCAAGAGCAGAATTCACCATCACACCCGGATCGGAACAGGTGCGTTACACCATTGAAAAAGATGGCTTCCTGAACACATTTGAAAAGATAGGTGGTGTGGTGTTGGCAAATGCCTGCGGACCATGCATCGGTCAATGGGCCAGGCATATTGATGATCCTAATCGAAAGAATTCCATAATCACTTCATTCAACAGGAATTTCGCCAAGCGTAATGACGGGCTGGCTTCCACGCACGCATTCGTAGCCTCACCTGAAATAGTAACCGCTTTTGCCATAGCCGGAGATCTCACTTTTAATCCCATGAAGGATTCTCTGAAAAATGAAAAAGGAGAAGAAGTGATGCTCGATGAACCTACCGGAGTTGAGCTTCCACCCAGGGGTTTTTCAGTAGAGGACCCGGGGTTTGAGGCCCCCGCCAGTGATGGCAGCAACCTGGAAGTGAAAGTAAAACCCGATTCACAAAGGTTACAGTTACTCGCTCCATTCGCTGCCTGGGAAGGAAAGGACCTGAAGGGATTGAAATTGCTGATCAAGGCAAAGGGTAAATGCACTACGGATCATATTTCGATGGCCGGGCCCTGGCTCAAATTCCGCGGCCACCTGGATAATATTTCAAATAATATGCTTATCGGCGCCATCAACTATTTCAACGAAAAGACCGATTCAGTAAAGAATCAATTGACTGGCGAATATGGATCAGTGCCAGGCACTCAACGTGAGTATAAAGCCGCCGGTATAGGTTCCATTGTAGTGGGAGATGAGAACTATGGGGAAGGAAGCAGTCGCGAACATGCGGCTATGGAACCCCGTCATTTAGGCGTACGTGCAATCATTGTTAGAAGCTTCGCCAGGATTCACGAGACCAATCTAAAGAAGCAAGGCATGCTGGCCCTCACTTTTGCCGATAAAGCCGATTATGAGAAAGTGCTTGAAGATGATAGCATTGATATCAATGGCCTCACAGATTTCAAATCCGGCAAGCCGCTCACGGTGGTATTGCATCATAAGGATGGTTCATCACACAATATAACGGTGAACCACACCTACAATGAGCAGCAGATAGAGTGGTTCAGGGCCGGGGGAGCGCTGAATGTGATCCGGAAGCAGTTTGCCAGCTTATAATCCGCAAGAACAAGCCTTTAGTGTTTATTTGAACTTTCCCGGCGAAAGGAAATGTCGTTTAAATTGATTTTGTAATTGCAAAGATTTACCATCTTTGGAATACGGAAAGAAAGTTCCAGAAAAAAAATGGCCATCTCTTAATCTTGAGATGGCCATATATTTTTATTTGAAGCGATACACGCCATCACGCCATTGCTGTTTCACGCTGGAAGATCTTAAACAATCTGATTGAGTTTTTCGGGGAGCACCAACAATACAAAGCATACTACGAAATCGCGAATAATAATCGAGGGGTGGGCGTACTTACCGCCTTAAATTCCCGGATGTCTTTGCTTTTGTGGGATACAGCTGCCAAAGAGTGAAGATGGCAGAAAATACGTAAAGTTGTCTTGTAGAGCCTTTCCTGACTGGGCGGACCCTTGCATGCGCGACGCAGACAGGCAAGGAACCGCCCGCTTAAAATTATGGTCGCCATGCTTTTTGTTCCAGAGTGAATTTTCTAACTTGCCATGAGTTTATGGTTGAACCTTACCTTATGTTCAGCTCAGCAAAGAATGAATTGTGAAATATTCTGAAAACGGGAGCTTCAAGAAATCGATTAATTACTCTATTCCTGTATCTCCGCAGGGAAGCTACTGGGGAAAGCACTAAAATTTCTTACCCTGAAATGCCAATTTTATAATCCAGGACAATTTAGTTCTGTGATTAAATTGTTAAATTCCATCTAATGGAAAAACTTAAAAAAAAACTAAGGGGTAGTGCGGTTCAAAATTCTCTGGACCAGGGTCATAATGTTTATGTATTGCAGGATCAGATTATCTCCTACGAAAAGGAAAAGAATATTCTTCTGGCTTTAAGCAATGACATTACAATGGTCAGAGAAAAGAATGACCTGATCAAGATTTTTTCTTCGAGACTAAAAGGGTATTTCTATTTTACACATGTGGTTGTTTCGCTGATTAACCAGCAAGAAGAAACTTATTTTCCATTTTTGCTTGACACCCAGACGCATCCCGTCAAAGGCCATGCTGAATTTGAAACGCTGCTTTCCAGGCAGTATCCCCTTAGCGATCCCGATTTCAAATGGCTTTTGGGCTCGGAGACTCCTGTATCTTATTTGCTGGATGAGATAATGGACAAAACAGGAATTCCCTCATTCATAAAAATAAACTATGAATATGGAATAAGGAAAGCATTGATAACTCCATTAAAGAGTAAAATGAAAACTATCGGATTCGTGTTTATTTATTCTGACCGGACCGATAGCTTTCCAGATGACTTTAAGAACGTTTTAACCGGTATAGCTCCTCACCTATCCAATGCAGTTTTAAATATTATCATAAATGAGGAAATCAAGTATAAGGAACATGTTAATGAAATCCTGCTCTCCCTTAGTAATGATATGGTAACAGTGAGAGACAGGAAAGACCTATTGAATGTGATCAACTCCAGCCTAAAGAAGCTTATTTATTTCACGCATAGTGTATTTACAGTGTTAAATGAAACCGGTGAAACCTATCATGCTTTTCTAACAGATCCTGATTCCCGGGCTAAGAAGCATCCGGAATATGCTAAAATGGTTACCCTTCCAAATCCTGTTCAGGATGGAATTTATAATATTGCATCTCTATCCAACAAACCGGTGGTGCTCAACATGAAATCATTTGATCTCAATAAAGTACCCCTTTGGTTTAAGCTAAATTACGACGTAGGGGCAAAGGAAATGATGATCAAGACACTACCTGGCGAAGGCACACCCAAACATAGTATTATTTTATTTTCAGACAGGGCAAATAATTTTGATGAAAAATGTATAAATATTGTAGAGCGCATTTCCAGTCAGCTCGCTACTGCCGCAATTAATATTTCCGCAAATGAAGAAATCCTGAACAAGGAAAGGGATAAGTCATTTTTGCTTGAATTCAGCCATAATATAGCATCAGCAAGAACCAAAGATGATCTTTCCATTGCAATTCATAATTCCTTAAAAAAGATAAGCCAGATAAAGGCATATTTTATCAGAACCATAAATGATGATGGAACTACAATGAGCCCATTTATGCATGATAAGGATATTTTTTATAAGGATGACTCTGCGTTTAAGGAACTACTTAATACAAAAATTAAAATAACAGATGGTATAACAGGGAAAGTAATGGGTGGAAATATACCTGTTAGTATTGATTTTGTTGAGGAGATTAGTCGTGGGAACACAGATCATTATATTGAATTTTGGAAACAGCTGGGACCCCAAAAGAAAGCATTTCAAAAAATAGTAGGCACACCACTTCGTGTAGGCGATATTGATCTGGGAATCCTTTGGGTAATAACCGACAAAATAAATATGACCATTCTTGAGGGAATATGCGCTCAAATATCCGTTGCAATTTCCAATATCAAGGCCAATGAGGAAATCGCAAGCAGGGAAGAAGAAAAGTCAATATTGCTTTCTTTAAGTGATGAAATTGCCGCCCTCAGAAGCAGGAATGATTTATTGCACGTAGTAAACACAAAATTAGAAGTATTATTTTCTTTTAAACATTTTGGAATCGCACAAATAAATGAAGATCGTACTACTTATAGTTCATTCGTATTGGATCTCGAAAATAGCTTAAAAAATCATGCTGATTTTGAAAAGATAACTTCTGCTAAATATCCTATTACTGACCGGATATTTAGCAGTATCATGAATTCGGAAGACCCGGTCATATTCGATGTACATAAGCTTGCTGAAGAACCTGGAATACCCGCATATGCTGGCTTCTGGAAGAAAGTAGGGCTTCGCCAGGTTTTAGGCACGGCTCTTCGTGTTGGCGGAAAAAATATTGGTTGCGCCTTCCTGCATACTGACTCTAATGAAGAACTCAGAATGAAAAGCAATTTGCTGAAGTCTGTTTTTGCTCAAATAGCGGTTGCCGTCTCAAATATCCTGGCCAATGAGCAGGTGCTTTCGTATAAGCAGATGCTGGAAGTCGAGAATGATCATCTTAAGGAGCAGATTAAAACCATTTATAATTTTTCTGATATTATTGGAAGTGGCACGGAAATGCAAAAGGTATATCACATGATGTCTCTTGTAGCAGAATCAAATTCAACAGTTCTATTATTAGGAGAAACTGGTACAGGAAAGGAATTAATTGCACGAGCTATTCACAATTCATCTCCCAGGAAAAATAAATTGATGGTAAAAGTAAACTGTGCAGCACTTCCCGGAAACCTGATAGAAAGTGAACTATTTGGACATGAAAGAGGATCCTTCACCGGTGCGATTGAACGCAGGATTGGTAAATTCGAACTTGCGAATAATAGCACACTGTTTTTGGATGAAATCGGGGAAATACCTCTTGAAACGCAGGTCAAATTATTACGAGTTATCCAGGAACGCGAATTGGAAAGGGTGGGTGGAACGAATACAATAAAAGTAGATGTACGTATCATTGCTGCCACCAATCGTAATTTAGAAGAAGAAGTAACAGCGGGGCGTTTCAGATCTGACCTTTATTACCGGCTCAACGTATTTCCAATTGTTCTGCCGCCATTAAGGAACCGGCTTGAGGATATTGCGCCCTTAGCTAATTTTTTTCTGGGGAGATACAGTAAGAATACCGGACGAAGAGTTACCGCTATTTCTGCACATGTTATCAAGGAATTAAAAAGCTATTTATGGCCTGGAAATGTAAGAGAGTTGGAACATTTGATTGAAAGGAGTATTCTTTTAACAGAAGGAAATGTATTAATAGAAATACAGCTGCCCATAAAGAACAAAGTTGAAAGTGATAATGCCGATATTTCTCCTAAAGCCCTCCAGGAAATTGAATGCTCTTACATCATTGAGATTTTAAAAAGATGTAATGGAAAGATATCCGGTATTGGCGGAGCTGCTGATATACTGGAAATTCCTGCTACTACGTTGCACTCCAAAATGAAAAAATTGGGTATTTCAAAAGGAGATTATTTCCAAAAATCAACATAAAGCATCCACAGATTAAAATTGTAAGATAAAGAGTGACGATCGGAAAAGATCTTCCGTATGGCTATGAGCCAGGGCAGCAAACGCTTTATCAGCGTTGCCACACACACCTTAATTGTTTTTGAGTAGCTTTATTTTTCTTTACTTTTCAATACTTCAAACAGTAATTCTGTTTCATAAGTTACCATAATGGCGGCTGAAGGGAAAGGGTGTAGCTCGATAAGATGATACATGTGCCTTTCATTTCTTTTCCTGCAGCCACCATTGCTGGTTGAGCATATGTGACGACATTTAATGCGCAGATAACTTCTGAGTGGCTTCGGCGATGAAAGCAACGACATTACCAGGCTGTGATACCATAGGTACATGGCTGGATTTAAGCTCTATTGTTGTAGCTTTTATCATCTTCGCTTCCGCCCGTTCCAGTTCCGGATTAATCATCCGGTCATTTGTGGCAACAATACACCAGGAAGGCTTAGTTTTCCAGGCGACGTTGTAAACCTTTTGGGTAGTGGCTGGAGCGGCCCATGGAACCTGGGTTGAAAACAATACTTTTCTTTTTGCGGCGGGCAAATCCTGGGCGAAGTCTTCCTCGATACCTTTGAGTGTGAGCGATAAAAAGCCAGAAGCGTCTGGACGGAATTCTGCACTGCCAGGCCCTGCCGGGTAGGGTTGGCTCACGTCCACCACTGATTGGCCCTCATCGGGTATCAACGCAGAAATATACATGAGCCCGGCTACCTTAGGATCATTGCCGGCTTCAGTAATCACCATTCCTGCCCATGAATGACCAACAAGTAATACCGGACCGTCCATTAAAGCAATAGCCCGCTTTGTAGCTGCCACATCATCTTCCAATGAAGTAAGCGGATTTTGTACTGCCGTAACATGATATCCTTTGGCCTGTAATAAAGAAATCACATTTGACCAACTGGAGCCATCGGCAAAGGCACCATGAACTAAAACCACATTTTTTATCCCTTTTGGTACAGATTGAGATTTTTCCGAAAAGAGCGATGAGAGCATCGCAACCGGCGCAATCAATGCGCATAACGTAAGTTGTTTGATTGTAAACATAAAATGTAAATTTTTAAGTGAAAAGAAATGTTGAATAAATAATTGATGTTGTCTTTAACCTTTTATCACGCCTTTTTTAACGATGGGATGATGCACCTGCCACATTAATTCAGGAATAATGCCTATTACATTGTGTGGCTTACGTTATCTACCGTTTTCGCAATTAAATGTTACCGAAGAATTACAGAGTTATGCATGGCCTGGAAATGTCAGAGAACTTGAACATCTAATTGAAAGGAGTATTTTGCCGAGTGAGGAAAATATATTTAAGGAAATACAATCACCAAAGAGCCGGAATGAAAGAAAAGATGACCAGGCAGATCTTTCCCAAAAAACACTTCAGGATATTGAACGTTCCTACATCATTGAAATTTGGAGAAGATATGATGGAAAGATTGCCGGCATGAAAGGTGCAACCGGGATTTTAGGAATCCCATCTACGACATTGCATTCCAAAATGACAAAAACAGGTATTTCGAAAGCTGACGATTTTCCAAAAAAGGCCTGAATATTCTGCACTTTGATTTACCACAATCTGAAGTCAATTTCTTAATATCACAATATCAGAATACCTAACAATTGCTCTCCGGCAGTTACGTCATTCCCCGTTAATATACTAAAGCTTCACAAGCACATTCCTATCTGCACTTTCATTCCTTCACCTCAGTATTTTGAATGATAGATATTCATCTGCCCAATTAAATAAAGCAAAAGTCACCGCCGTTTGAATATTTAGGGATAGGTTTCTCAACCCGGCAAATCGCATGACCCAGGATTCTTCTCACTAACATGATTCCTCTTGCAGATCTCCTGCCCCTAATATCCATGCCGAAATTTCTGTGCATCTAAAATGCACTGTATTTAGTACATCGAATCGCCAATCGACGAAATAAAGTGGAAAATAAATTGATTGTCATTCACGAAATATTCATTTACAAATAGTTGCGAAATGGCACGTCAGTTGCCAATGGGAAGCGTATCGGACTGAGGCAATCAGGTAAAGAATTATTAATTCCAAATTAGAAAAATCAGACATTGAAAAAGCAAATCAATTTCACCAAGATAAGAATTCAGTTCATCAGCTCAATCATTTCTATTTTATGTATGCTGGCTATGAACAAACCCATAAATGCACAGAATAAGGAGAAGGTAAAAAACATCGTGCTCGTACATGGAGCTTTCGTAGACGGCTCAGGCTGGGAAAAAGTTTATAAAACCCTAACAAAAAGTGGTTACCATGTGAGTGTGGTTGGCAATCCCAATACCTCGCTGGCGGATGATGTTGCCGCAACTAAGCGGGTTCTTGCCCGACAGAAGGGACCGGTTATCCTGGTTGGCCATTCCTATATTGGAGCCGTCATAACAGAGGCAGGTAATGAGCCTAATGTTGTCGGCCTTGTTTACATTTCCGCATTCGCACCTGATTCGGGTGAGTCTATCCTTTCATTGCTTCCATCTTTGCCTCCGGCACCTAATTCCGGAGTAGGGGCTCCTGAAAATGGTTTCTTTTGGTATGATAAAGCAAAATTCCATTTAGGTTTTTGTGCTGATTTGAGCGATGAGGAGGCAGCATTCATGTATGATTCACAACTGCCCACCGGAGTTCCAGCTTTCGCAGGAGTTATAAGCCGGGCAGCATGGAGAACCAGACCGAGTTGGTTCATTGTTGCAACTGAAGACCAGACTATTCCTCCTGATGCGGAACGTCGTTTTGCAAAGCGCGCCGGTTCAAAAGTTACTGAGATTAAGTCAAGCCACGTTGTATTCATATCACATTCGAAAGAAGTAGCGGACATAATTGAAGCGGCTGCTACTGGAAAAACTAAATAAGCGAAAATATATTCCAGTTGATAGCCGCTGAAAAAAAGGCGCGCCAGAGGCCATCAATCTCTTTTAGATTAAAACTACTTAGGATAATAGATTTTAACACAAGTGAAGAATAATAAAATTGAAAAAGCAACTACTAATTATCGGAGGTGGATTCGCCGGGTTCTGGAGCGCGATCAGCGCAATTCGTCAGAGTCGGGAAATTCAGAAGAGAGGCGAAGTTGAAATCACGCTGGTCAATCCCCACAACCGTATTACCATGCGTCCAAAGTTGAATGAACTGTCCTTTGAAGGTCTGCGCTTTGAGCTGGATAAATATTTAAAACCGCTGGGTATTCATCAAATTATCGGCAGAGCTGAAATAATAAATCCGGAAACAAACGAGGTCGTTGTCTCAACCGCCTCAGGAATTAGAAATCTGAATTACGACTACCTTATTCTTGCGGCCGGAGCTTCATTAAAAGTGTCAAACCTGCCAGGCATTGATCACACTTTCAACGTGGATTCGTGCGATAATGCGCAAAGACTCGAGGATCACATCCTTGAACTTGCAAATAAAGGTTTCAGTGACGAGGGCGCTTCTACATTCGTTGTTGCAGGCTCTGAGATTACAGGTCTGGAAACTGTTATCGGTATTGAACAAAAAGCACGGGCGATACAGGCATATTCTTCAGGATCAAAATCAGATTTCCGAATTGTTCTCCTGAAAAGCGGAAATCAGGGTGCATCACAATTTTCAAAAGAGTGCGAAGAGTATATACGGTATGTGACAGCGTCAAAAAATATCGAGGTTATATCAAACGGTGAATTAACAGTGATCGGGCCTTCATCTGTTCTTTTAAACGATGGCACACGTATATCTACAAGGACAGTCATCTTGACTGAACGAATTGTCGCAAGTTTTCTGACACATTTTTTCAAAGGAGCAAAAGATGATCTGAACCGGGTGACCGTAAACCAATTTCTGAAATTGCCCGGATACAATAATGTTATGGCCGCAGGCAATGTAGTTCATGCCTCTGGCGATATCGTACATTCCTCTTTAATGGACCGTCAATATGCCCAATTCGAGGGCAGATGGGCCGGTCATAATGCAATCAATGACCTGTTCAATGTTCCGCTAAAAGAATACGTTCAGCCAGATTATATGCCCTGCGTCGATTTGGGAGAGCCACAAATTCCATACGCCAATGACTGGGAACGAGCAATCCAAAAAAGAAGATATAAAGAAAGAGCAGCGGAAAAACATATGAACCTGGCGACGATGTACCCCTGGTTAGATGTTGAAGAAACCGTAAAGGTATCCTATCCTGAAGTTCCAAAATTTTAAATGATCAGGTAATGAAAATTAATAATCCACAAAGCGCACATGTTGTTTTTGAATCATTCGCCGAGGTTGTTGCTGATCTTAAAACCAGGGGTACAAACAGGAATTCAGGAGAGAACCGAGCTGCCTTTGCTGTATCGAATTATATCTGCGGATTACTCCGGAACAATTTAGTGTTGATGAGTCTTAGTACTTCGACGAAACTTCAGGTCCTGATGCTGACCGGGTTGTATATGCAATCTCCGCCGGTGGTGGAATGAAGAGGCTTTCAGTGGATACTTATGGAGTTTATGCCGATAATATGAGTTTGGAAATGGTTCAAACATTAAGAGAAAGGAACGGCAAATCAATGTTCATGAAAATGTAATAAGGCTTGGCCGCGATAGAGATAACGTTAGCAAACAATTACTAACCGAAATATCCCTATAACAATTTAGTACACAAAAACATATTCATCAATCCAAAATAGAAATGGTCAAACATTTCAAAGATGGAAATTTAAATTATGTAGATATGAAAAATTACGAATCACCCGTTGATGCTTTGACTGATCTTAAAAGCAGAGGGTACGAAGCAAATTTTGAGGCAGAATCATTCTGCCTATACTGCGGAGATCTGGACATGCGCCTAAATCCGGAGGAGTTTAAAGTTGATGAAGAGTACCGTTTTGAAGGGGGTCTCAATCATGAAGACGACTCCGTGGTCGTTGCTATTACATCCTCTTCGGGCGTTAAAGGGACTTTGGTAGATGGGTATGGCTCTTATGCAGAGAATATGAATTTTGAAAAAGCGAAACAATTACAGGCACATCCTGCAGTATGAGCCGATGTGCTGCCGTATAGAATGAACCGAAAATAGTATCATTTAACAGTATGAACATCGCATTTTTCAACAACGGAAACACATCATATGAGGTAAGTTGAATTGAAATAATAAGGGCAATAAAATTACTTTATATGAAAAGCATTTTTTTAAATCTGTTATTTCTAACAATATTATTTATAAACGAAAACACTTTAGTTATGGCACAGCCAGGTAAACCTGCAAAAGCAGAAAGCGATCCTCACATTTTTACACAGGTAAGAAACTTCCTGAAAGCACTTAATTCGGGGGGAGGGAAACCAATTGAACAACTCACTCCTGCCGATGCCCGAGCGGTATTAGTGAATGCGCAAAATTCAGTGATCGTAGATTATTCGGGTATTGAAGAAACGGAAAGAACGATAACACAGGATGGCCAAACGGTAACCATACACATCACAAAGCCATCGGGAGCTAAACCCAATGCCCCGGTCTTCATATTTGTCCATGGTGGAGGATGGGTATTGGGAGATTATCCGACACATAGAAGGCTGGTGAGAGATTTAGTAGTGGAAAGCGGAGCGGTAGCCGTTTTTCCCGACTATACCCCATCACCCGAAGCACGGTACCCGGTTGCGATAAACCAAATATATGCTGCGGCCACGTGGGTGTCTTTTCACGGAAATGAGATTGGGGTAAACGGAAAAAACCTCGCCATAGTGGGTAACAGTGTCGGCGGAAATATGGCAGCAGCAGTAGCCCTGATGGCAAAAGAAAAAAAAGGTCCGGAAATAAAACTCCAGGTGTTGCTATGGCCAGTGACTGATGCAAATTTTGAAACGAATACTTACAAAGAATTAGGCGAAGGCAGGTTTCTTACCAGGAATATGATGATCTGGTTTTGGGACAATTACCTGCCAGATGTAAAAAAGCGGAAAGAGATTTATGCCTCGCCCTTGCAAGCGACATTAGACCAACTAAAAGGATTGCCTCCAGCCCTAATTCAGGTAGCTGAAAATGATGTACTCCGTGATGAAGGCGAGGCCTATGCCCGCAAATTAGACGAAGCCGGAGTGCCTGTAACATTGGCAAGGCAGGGAGGATTGATTCATGATTATGGTTTGTTAAATCCAATTGCCGGAGTTCCCGCAGTAAAGACGGCGCTCCTGCATGCTGCAGCCAGCATCAGAAAATCATTGAAGGAGTAATTTAATTGCGTATTGTTAATTGGAATACATAAAGAAGTAAACAATTTTTAAACACATAGACCATAAGGTCAAAAAAAATTAATGTATGAAAATCGTAATCATTGGCGGAACAGGGCTTATTGGATCAAAACTCGCAAACAAGCTTCGCCAGCTTGGTCATGAAGTAATAGCAGCAGCACCCAATACTGGTGTTAATACGATCACCGGTGAAGGACTCGCTGAAGCATTGGTAGGTGCGGATACTGTAGTTGATGTAGCCAACTCACCATCGTTTGAAGACAAAGCGGTGCTTGAGTTTTTCGAAACTTCGGGACGTAACCTCCTGGCTGCGGAGGCCAAGGCAGGTGTAAAACACCATGTTGCCCTATCAGTGGTTGGTTCAGACAGGTTACCGGATAGCGGGTATTTACGGGCAAAGATGGCGCAGGAACGACTGATCAAACAGTCAGGAATTCCGTACACCATTCTCCGTTCCACGCAATTCTTTGAATTTGCCGCCGCTATCGCTCAGTCAGCAACGATTGGACAAATGGTGCATATGCCGCCTGCGCTTGTGCAGCCCATCGCATCCGATGATGTCATCACTGTACTAGCAGAGATCAGTATAGCGGCACCGCTCAATGGCACAGTCGAGATAGGTGGTCCCGAACGGCTACCCTTCAACGAATGGATCCGTCATTTCCTGGAACTAACCGGAGATTCCCGCGAAGTAATTACGGATATACATGCCCATTACTTCGGCACTGAATTAAACGATCAATCGCTGGTTCCGGGCGAGAATCCACATATCGGCAAAATCAAATACGATGACTGGTTCAGTACCCAACCGATGAAGGCCCAGTCGCAACATTAATATCAAGAAACCCGCTTCATGTCTGTCGCAGCGAAGATGACGGGTGTCAGTTCGCAGAGGAGGCTGTAAGGGGCGTGCACTTTCCACCCGTTCGTGCACGGGACAACCTACGTCGGCGCGGCGTCTCCGCGGAAACCGATCAGCAACACGGCGATGCTACAGGCGGCGAGCATACTGATTAATTTTGAGTGGATACATTGCCTCCACAAAAATGAATGATCCTATGATCATCTCATAAAGGATTTCCAGGCGATGATCAAAAATTAAAAGCTTCCGGAAGCATTTTTTAAACCAAACATTTTTTACCATTAAAAATGCATTAATATGTACAACTTTCCTTCACATACTCATAAGGGAAATCCTGGCAAAGACAAGCCGCCATCAGAAGAGATTGACGATATCATAAGACCTTTTCCTGAGAAAAATATGAGTGATGGAAGTGAATTCCTGGATGATGCCATCCGGATGAATGAGCAACCATTCGAGACTGACGAAACAAAAGAGAATGAATCCGATAAGAATAATTAAGAATGATTTAACGTGAACGAACTTTTAATAGAGATCCAAAGGCACATCACAAGCGAAAAACCAACGCCTGCACCGGAACAAATGAAACCCTTACCAGGTCTGGATAGCCGGTCTTGCGGCGCAGGATAAACTGGTGGCTCCGCCCAGGCGTTGGCACAGGGATGTAAGGTTCATCAACCGGCACAGTACGGTACACCATGGTCCTTATGCCGAAAAAAAGGAACCCATCGGGAGGTTGTTCCTCGTAAAAGCAAAAGATTATGACGAAGCCACTGAGATTGCAAAATGCAGCCCCATCATCCAATATGGAGCCATTGTAGAAGTGAGAATGTCTATTCCTGCTGCGCAGCATTTTAGACCATTAGAATGCCTTTGTTCCTGGCAAAGGCATTCCTTCTCAATTTTTGAACGCAGCTATTCCGATGATAAAAAAAAGAATGGCACAGACAATAATATTACAATTATTTAAAAACAAATTATATGCTAACAACAAGAACAATTGCGCCGGATTTTGAACTTAATTCTACTCCTGATCAGAAACTAAGATTAAGTGAACTGAGCAATAAAAAAGTTATCCTGGCATTTTATCCCGCAGACTGGAGTCCCGTATGCGACGACCAGATGACACTGTACAATGAAATGGAAAAATATTTTTCCAGGCACAATGCCCAGTTGATAGGCATTTCGGTAGACAGTAAATGGAGCCATTTAGCTTTCAGCGAATACCACAAATTTCATTTTCCGTTGCTTTCAGATTTCGAGCCCAAAGGCGCAGTAGCCAGGTTATATGAAGTTTACGACGAAAAAGCAGGGGCATGCGAGAGGGCATTGTATGTGATTGACGAAAAAGGAATTATTCGCTGGAGCTACCTGTCGCCTGTTGGTATTAACCCTGGAGCAGATGGGATATTGAATGCACTGGAGCAATTAGATAACCTAAAATCAATAAACCAATGACACAATTAATACCGGCCGTAAACAGCAATGACCATAGGTTTGGAAATTCCGCGGCCCCTCTCGAGTTAGTAGAATACGGCGACTATGAATGTCCTTATTGCGGCCGCGCTTACCCGATTGTAAAAGATATTCAGCGAAAATTAGGAAGCGAAATGAAATTTGTGTTCAGGAATTTTCCGTTGTCGAAAATTCATGCGCATGCGTTTTCGGCTGCAGTGGCTACAGAAGCAGCCGGTTTGCAGAATAAATTTTGGGAAATGCACGACCTCATTTTCGAGAACCAGAATGCGCTGGATGATGAAAATATCTTTCGTTTTGCCAGAACGATTGGCATCGACTTAGAACGCTTCAAAAATGATATTCAACAAAAAGCGTTGATTGACAAGGTTGAAAAGGATTTTGAAAGTGGCCTTAGAAGCGGCGTAAACAGAACACCCACTTTTTTTATCAATGGAAAAAAATATGATGGTGGTTGGAGCGGTGACCAGTTGCTTCAATACCTGAAAAACCAGTTCAGCCGGGATCCTCTTTCGCAAGGATAAAACAATCAAATATTCATTGAACGGAGCCATGACTGAACAGCATATAATATTTATTCAGAGACAAGCATGGCATTAGAAATAATCTAAAAGGATTCAACAATATGCACATAGGAAAATCTTATAGACTCCCGGAATTTCTCCTCTGGACAAGGAGGAACATGTTTTGGCCTTTAATAGTTGGTACTATTGCAACTGCATTTTACCAATTGCTGAATTTAAAATGGCTAGCCATTCCGTGGACAGTAGTCGGTTTAATAGGTACCGCAACAGCATTCATCGTTGGCTTTAAAAACCTGCAAACCTATAATCGCACCTGGGAGGCGAGACAAATCTGGGGAGCAGCGATGAGTGCCAGCCGGTCATGGGGAATCATGAGCAGAGATTTTTTTGATAGCGCTGAAAAATCCAAAGAAATTATATATCGTCATTTTGCCTGGCTTACAGCGCTACGTTATCAACTTAGAGAGGGTAGGCAATGGGAAACCACTACCAAAGCGCACAACAGAGAGTATAAAAAATTTTATTCCATCCCCGAAACTGAAATCTCATTGAAAGAAGAATTGGCAAAATACATTTCAAATGACGAATTAGAATATATTTTAACCACGAAAAACAGGGCAGGGCAATTGCTGAGTCTGCAAAGTAAAACTATCAAAGAACTCTATGATACCGGATTGATTGATGATTTGAAATTTTCCGCTATGCATGAGGCCGTCCGTGATTTTTTTGGCCATCAGGGCAGGAGCGAAAGAATCAAAAACTTCCCCTATCCAAGACAATATGCTATTATCAATACCATTTTCGTGAAACTGTTTTGCTTTCTCCTTCCCTTTGGCATGCTCGGCGAATTTGATAAACTCAATGAGGGAATTTCCGGATTTCTATTTGGAAAGATGGTATGGCTTGTTATACCCTTCAGCGTCTTGATTTCCTGGATTTATACCTCACTGGAGCAGGTTGGAGAAAGCACCGAAAATCCATTTGAGGGCGGCGCCAATGATGTGCCAATTTCTCAAATGAGCCGAATAGCAGAAATAGATATCAGAGAAATGCTTGGCGAAACAGATTTGCCCCCCGCATTGCAGCCTAAAAACAATATCATCTTATAAATATTTACGAGGTTACAATTTCTTCAACATGTAAGCTCTACCGAAATTTGACCACATAAAATAGAGAAGCTGCTCTAACTTTAATGGTCAATTTTGGGCCATTGTTGCCGTTTCCCGCTGGGTCATCACTGACTTTATGATAAAGATTCCAGGGAGCACCAACAATAAAAAGCGCCATTGGTGTTTCCCGACCGGATAAGATAACCTTGCTTATAAAATTGGTCAGGGAACACCAACAATCCTCAAATGCTATAATATGGAACAAGATCTCAACAAAATAAAAAGGGCCATCTCCTAATTTTGAGATGGCCCCCATATTTTATATGATTTGATTATCTATTGTGTCCTCTTCCCTTGCCATTCCTATGGCCTTTATCCTTGTCGTGCCCATGTCCATTATCCCTGCCATTTCCACGGTCCCAATTGCGGTTGTCATCACGGTCATGGCCACGGTTATCATAGTTTGGCCGGTTGTAGGCGTTATCGCGTCCCCGGTAATCGCGGATAACCACTTGGTCATGCCTGTTCCTGTAAGGAGCATACCTGCTGCGGTAAATATCAGCGTGAAGATATGGCCTGGGATCATTGATAACCACTTTGTAACAGGAATAGAGGTCATAATTCCGGTAGCTAACCGGCAAACTTGCCGCGAATATCCATCGACCGGCATTGAGATAAATAAACTGTTGCTGCGCTACATTGTAGTAAACATCCATATCAGGGAAATAATAATATCCTGCGTAATCGTATCCTGCAGGGCCCCACTGGGGCTGAGCGCCGATATTAACGTTTATTGATACCTGCGCTTTGGCCGGAGTCATTAAAGCTGCTCCCGACACCATGACTGCAATTAGTATAATCTTTTTCATAATAGAGAATTTGCATTAATAGATACCCATAGGAACAATCTGTTTAAACACAAAATGTTAAATCTATCCGGGCCCCCCGGCCAGCGCAACCGGCTATGGCAGAAGGATCTGCTTTCAATACCTGCCCTTTATATATTTCCCATTCCAATGCCTGATTCAACTCATATCCGCTGTAAAAATATAATCAAAACAACCTGTATTAAATTGCATATAATAAATCTGAACTATGGCAAAAAAAAATTGGCTCATCACGGGCATTTCCAGTGGAATTGGCAAAGCGATGGCAGAAGCAGTGCTTGCAAAAGGAGATTTTGTAATTGGTAGTTTCCGAAAAAAAGAACAGGCCGAATCATTCAATCAGCAGTATAAGGGAAAGGGCTATGCCTTTGTATTGGACATAACTGACGGGGCGGGTATGGCAACCTGCATTCAGAACGTTCACAATAGATTCGGGGCAATTGATGTGCTTGTGAACAATGCAGGTTACGGATTACTTGGCGCCATTGAAGAGTTGAGTATAGAAGAAGCCAGGGCTCAAATGGAAACCAATTTTTTCGGCACCTTGCAAATGACTAAATCTGTACTACCCATCATGCGGAAGCAGAAAAAGGGAATGATCATTCAGATTTCATCTGCTTCGGGCATCCGGTCCACGCCTGGCTTTGGGCTCTATAATGCCAGCAAATTCGCATTGGAAGGATTCAGCGAAGCCCTGGCCGGAGAACTAAAGCCCTTAGGCATAAGCGTTATGCTTGTTGAACCAGGCCCCTTCCGCACTGCATTCGCGGGGTATTCACTGGTGCAGGCAAAAGAAAGAATTGCAGACTATGAATCCACGGCAGGCCGGTTCAGAATGGTCATGATGGAAAGAAACGGAAGGCAGGACGGGGATCCGGTCAAGGCGGCAGCGGCCATCATTGCAGCTGCCAATGCAGCGATTCCGCCCCTTCGCCTCGTTCTGGGAAAATCGGCCATGGAAAATGTGAATGCAAAAATAGCCGATCTGCAAAGGGACATGCGCGAATGGGAATCCGTGAGTGTGACTACATCTTTTGATTGATCCGGAAATAAGACCTGTTCGGAAAGGCCCATCATTTCCTGAACGTAAAGGTCTTTATCACTTTATTGTCGCTGTTGTAGAAAACAAATGACTTGATAAAACTGATCCTGTCAAGGGTCACTATCGTGAGAGGGAACATCTTCGTGCTGAGCGTTTCGCCATAGCTCGGCCTGCAATGCACGTTCAATACGGTGCCGGCCAATTCAACCCTTTCGATGATGAGCGTCGTTTTTCGCATGGTGGCGGGTGAAGCTACGGCCAGCACGAATTGAGTTCCGAATTTCGGCGCTGCAGGGAGATTGTTGCCGGAACGAACCGGCGTGAACAGTTTATTGAATTGCTGGAGATTTATGATTGCCCAGCAATTCAGGCCAGTCCCCAATTTCACATTATTCCTCAGAACAAAGCCGTCAAGCTGGCTGTATTCAACAGGTTCTGGCTGTGCGATTGTATTGATAGTAAAAAAACTCAGCAACAGCATGCAAACCAGGAAGATTCTTGTCTTTTTCATAAGATGAGTTTTGAAGCGGTCGAAATTCCTCTCCTAAACTAAGTATTTCCATTCAAGTTCACAAGAACAATAGAACAACCAGGCAGGACCCTTCTTTCGGTGTTCCGTACCGAAATGGCTCAGATCCGGGTAAATTCAAGGCCTTTCAACTCTTTCCACCTGAACAGAACTTCTTCAAGCCGGTTCTTTGGCACTCCCACTACCATCCTGCAGAAAAGCTGTGATTCCTGCTCTTTTACCTTACAGTTAAAATTTTTCAAAACCGTCATTACCTCGTTCATGACGGTATAGTCAAATTGCAGTTGATACAGCATTTCAACCGGCTTCTGCACAGCAGCAATGGTCTGCAAAACCAAAGCCGTAACCGATTTATAAGCGTTAATTAATCCCGGAACGCCCAGTTGCGTGCCTCCGAAATAACGCACCACAACCACCAGTATATTGGTCAACTGCCTGCTGTCGATCTGCCCCAATATGGGTCTTCCCGCCGTACCGGATGGCTCTCCGTTGTCGCTGCACCTGAAATTATCCCCATCCAGGCCCAGGCGGTAAGCGAAACAATGGTGGGTAGCCTTGGGATGTTCCTTCTTCACCTGATCCAAATTCCTCTTGAAATCAACTATTGCTGCTATCGGAAAAGCATAAGCGATGAATCGGCTGCCCCGGTCGCGCAATTCAGCGGTGCCCGCCCGTTCAATGGTTGTGTAAAAATCAGGTTCCTTCATTTACTCCTTAGTTAAACAGGAAAAATTCAAACATCGGTAAGAGGCAGGTTCGTGGTGAGTGTTCATCCATAGGCAATCATTGCAATGGCCACCAGGGCCAGCAAAATACCTATCCAATTGATGCGTGTCAGTTTTTCCCTGAAAATGACCCAGGCCATCACCGAACTCAGCAACACTATTCCCATATTGTTCACGGGAATAATGGCCGAGCTATTGCCAGCATAGTTTTTCAACACCTTCACCAGGCACCACATGGAAAAATAATTGGGTATGCCAATGCAGATTCCTGCCAGCAGGGCCTTCCTGGAAAAGCGTTGCATACCCATTAAATAAAGGATGATCAAACTAAGCGATCCAAGGCCGGCTGCAATGCCAAATGCGGTCACAAGGTAACGATCATAGTTTGCCTCATTGAGAAAGCGCTGCTCGGTAAATTTCACCATCGTATCTAATAGGCCACTCCATACAAAAATGATCAGGGGCACAACGATCAACCAATAGGCAGCAAATCCATCCCGCCTGGTCGTCTCCGCCTTTCCGCGCAGGCAGGTGAGCACCACAGACAGCATTGCCAATGCCACTCCGCAGCCTTTGAGGAGCGTGAAATTTTCATTGTATAAGTACAATGAAAAGAGGAATGGTATCACCAGCGAGATTTTACTGACCACCGAAGTAACGGCCACGCCTACCTTCTGCGCCGAAAAGGCCATCAGGTTAAACAAACTAACAAAGCTCAGGCCCGTGGCAAAAGCCCACCCAATCCAGGGATTGCCCCATTTGAAAGTTCCCTGCGGAAATTCACCGTTCATGATGCTGCCTGTGATTACGCAGGTGATATAGTTGAATACAATGGCCTGTAGATTATTAATGCCATATTTCCCAATGAGCTTGAAAGCCAGGTTGAGATATGAATTGAGGATGATGCTGGCGGCCAGATAGATCAATGCTACAATATAATTTAGTTATTTGATTCCGGCTCCCCGGCCCGGTAAATTTGAATCAGGTCTGACGATAATTTCATTTCCTTCACCAGGCCTTCCTGGATCCCGCGAGGCGCTTTGATTCCCTGGCCAGCCTTCAAATCCTGGTTGGTAATGATCCTGGCTTCATCCCAACTGTTTTCATCAATGAAAGATTGTAGTAACAAGGCGCCTCCCTCCACCAGCACCGTTTGTATTTTCAAATGATATAGGGCGTTTAGGATCTGGTGCACCAGGTTTGTATCCTTGCTCACCTGGTAATATAGTACAGGATGCCCTGCATTCATTTTTTCCCATGGCTGCATATACCGGGAAAAATCTTCTATGCTGTTCTTATACTGATTGAAAATGATGGTTGGGTATTCTCCACTGAATAATTGCAGGGAAGAAGGCAGTCTCAGGTTCATATCCACTACCAGTCGTATCGGGTTTTTTCCCGGCCAGAGCCTGGTTGTTAGAGCCGGGTCGTCAAACAACGCAGTATTGGTACCTACCAGGATAGACGATTCTTCACTGCGCCAGCGATGCACCAGGCGATTACTGAATTCATTGCTCACCTGCAGCCTCGAATAATCTTCATTCGCGATTCTGCCATCAGCGGTCTGCGCCCATTTGAGAATGATATAGGGGCGATGTTTCGTATGAAAAGTGAAGAATCTCCTGTTCAATTCACGGCTATCTCTTTCCATGAGCCCCATTTCCACTTCAATGCCGGCTGACCTGAGTTTTTCAATGCCCCTGCCATTCACTTGTGGAAATGGATCCCTGCAGCCAATTACCACCCTGGGGATTTCTTCCTTTATGATCCTGTCTACACAGGGAGGTGTTTTTCCATAATGCACGCATGGTTCCAGTGAAACATACATTGTGCTCCGGCTGATGAATTTCCGGTTCTCTTCTGCCACTGAATGCAGGCAATCAATTTCCGCATGAGGTCCTCCAAAATGGCGGTGGTATCCTTCGCCAATGATGCGACCTTCATACACGAGCAAGGCGCCAACCAGGGGATTAGGCGCCACCTGACCCAGGGCAAGTTCAGCCAATTGCAGGCAGCGTTTCATATATGATTCATGGATGCTCATGAGCAAGGCAAAAATAAAGGAATTGGCATTGAGAGAAATGTATTTGTGCCACCGGATGATACAGAGATTTGAATCCATTCAGTCCTTCGTATGTTTGCGGCCGTGACGATACACCAGGCATATCAGCAGCTTAGTTCGAAATTGTATGATCTCTACGATTACCGGGAGGCGGAGCAAATTGCAGGATGGGTCATGGAAAATATCAGCGGTCTCTCAAAGATGGACCGGATGCTGAATAAGAACCTCCCCATGTCCACTCCGCAAAAGGAATTGTATGAGAAATATAGTTCGGAACTTTTAACGTATAAACCTGTGCAGTATGTATTGCAGGAGGCCTGGTTTTATGGTATGCGACTGTTTGTAGATGAAAATGTTTTGATTCCCAGGCCCGAAACCGAAGAGCTCGTGGACTGGGTGATAAGGGAAATAAAGACGGATCAATCGGAGCCGAGGAAGGATGACTCAAAATTGACCATCCTTGATATTGGAACCGGGAGCGGTTGCATTGCCATAGCCATTAAAAAAAATCTTCCCCATGAAGATGTACTTGCCATTGACCTGAGTGAAGGGGCATTGGAAGTGGCGAAGAAGAATGCCATGGCGCAGGGAGTATGCATTCAATTCATGCAACTTGATTTTTTGCAAGAATCAGATTGGGAGATGATACCACCGGTTGATATCATTATCAGCAATCCTCCTTACATCCCGGCATCAGACAAAGCAGGTATGCAAAAGAATGTATTGGAATTTGAGCCGCACCTGGCTTTGTTTACAGACGACAATGATCCTCTGGTATTTTATAAAAAGATCGCGGCTTTTGCACGGAAACAATTACGAGCCAGTGGAAGAATTTTCGTTGAAGTACATGAATCTAACGGTGAGCAGGTAGTGCAATTATTTTCAAAAAGCGGGTTTGGGCGGATTGAACTGCGAAAAGATATGCAGGGAAAAGAAAGGATGATCAGAATCGGGAATTAATTGGCATTTACAGAAGCCACCGCATTGGCTCCGAGTTTTTTGGCTGTTTGGAGAACCTTATACACATCACCCCAATGACCTGCAGTATCGGCGTTCACTACCACGCTGGGCTTTTCAGTTTCTTTGGCAAATATCACTTTCAATTCGCCCTCTAATTCGGGCAGGGTTATTTTCTTCTGCCCCACATAGAGCTGGTTATTCTTGTCAATAGAAACTACTACGGTTTGCTTTGCTTTTGTATCGCTCTTACCCCTGGGAGCCGAAACCCTGATCACATTGGGATTGGCCAGGGTAGACACGATCAGGAAAAATAATAGCAGTATGAATAGAATATCATTCAATGCACCTGTATGCACTTCCGCATGCCCCCTTAATTTTTGCCTCAGATTCATATTCTAATTTTCAATTGATAATCCTTATTCTCAAAATTCAACTATTCCTGCTTCCTATCGGGTAGGTTCCTGCAGGATGTCTATAAATTCCGCGCTCGCCGCCTCCATTTTGTTAACATTTTTGTCAATCTGTGCGTTCAGGAAATTATGTCCAACATAGGCCAGCAATCCGATGATCAATCCGCTGGCGGAGGTGATCATCTTGGTATAGATGCCGCCCGCGATTGTGCTCAGGGTATATTCCCCGGTAGAGGAAATGCCATAGAATAATTGAACCATACCCACGATGGTACCCAGGAATCCAAACATGGGTGCGATGCCGGCCACCAGCGATAGCACGGAAAGATTCCTTTCCATTTTATAAATTTCCAACTTGCCCACATTTTCCATGCTTTTTTCAATGGCGTCAATAGGCTTGCCAATACGTTGGATTCCTTTATCAATCATTCGCGCAACGGGGCTGTTTGTATTCTTGGCCAGGGATCTCGCGGCCGTTACATTTCCAGTAACAACATGATCCCTGATAATGCTCATGAAATTGGCGTCCATCTTGCCCGCGTTCCTGATTGCGATCAATCTTTCAAAGAAAAAGAATATCGCTATCACCAGCAGCAGGGCCAGCGGTACCATGATCCAGCCCCCGGCAAGCAACAAATCCCAAAGATTCATCTTGGTTCCAGGTTCAGGAATACCATGCTGGCTGGCCAATGCCCTGTATAAACTGTCTTTTATCCTTAAAGAATCAGAAAGTACCTGCAGGAAGTATATTTTCATGTGCATGTTTGTTGAGAATGAAACAAATGTAACTACAATCAGGAAATAATTCCGCTAACTCTTGGCGAACGTGAAAATAGGCGGATTATTTTTTTCAATACCTGAATAGCTTTGCTATTAACAATTTATATAGAATCCTCCGCAAAATGGCGCTGGAGGCCGATTTTGAAGAATGGACAATATCAGCCCATTCCATTCATATTGACGGAGCCCTCAGGTGCATTTTATTGCTCATCCCCTCGTCACTCCGAACTGTAAGATTCCTGTACAATCTAATTCCGGATCAGGATCTTTGAGTGGTATCCATTCTCAGCAGGCTCATGATCTGCTGCATACTTTTTTGCATGCCATCACTACTACCGTCTAGAAAAATGATATTCCCCTTGCCTAATTCGGCAAAATTCTTAATGGCTTCCGTCCACATGCTGAACAAAATCACATTCGTATCCAGATTGGCCTGTTTCATTTTTTCAGCAGCCTGGCTCATCCCCTTGGCCACTTCTTCGCGAAAGAGAGCAACACCCTGGCCACGCAGTTGGGCAGCCTGACGTTCAGCCTCAGCCGCAATCTTGATGGAATTCCCTTCGGCTTCGGCAGCCTTTGTTTTAGTGATCAACAATGCCTGGCCTTCATTTTCTGCCGCGGCTTTAAGGTTGTTGCTGGCCACCACTTTGCTCATACTTTCCATGATTGCCTGGTCAAAAGTGATATCATTGATTTGCAGGTCAAGCAGGTGGTAACCCCATTCTTCCAGCAGGTGATCTATCTGCTCTTTCACATATTCCACAATTTCCCTGCGCAGGCTCAATATTTCTGCCTGCCTCTTAGTGGCCACAAAAGAGCGAATGGTTCCTTCAATGGTGCGGGTGAGCGCCTGCATCAGGTCGCGCTCGCTGATGAATTTGAATGCCACTTTCTTGATGGTCTCTTCATCAGCATTTTGTACGGCATACAAGAGCATGTTTTTGAAATACACAGGGGTTGGATCGGTGTGTACCGCCTGAAATTCCAGTTCAACCGATCGGTTCTGAATGGAGATCCTCTTATAGATCTGTTCCACCACAGTCACCTTGAAATTAAGTCCAGGCTTGACTATCCGCCTAT
>CALFNL010000152.1 GCA_937902875.1 uncultured Bacteroidota bacterium
GAAAGGAAAATTTTATTGAGAAGGTCTCTGTCTATAATCAAGACTGGAAGCCAGATTCGTTGAGCCTTGCCAGCCTGGGAGAGATTTTGAACTATGCCCGGGATTCAGACAGCAGCCAACAGAATGGTCTCGCAGACAGAATCGTTCTTAAGGGGAATAATGCGTTTCATAAACTCTATGCGGCGGAGTGGCTGGCTAAGGAATCAGGCAGGGACCTGTACCGGATAGATCTCAACCGCGTGGTGTCAAAATATATATCAGAAACAGAAAAAAACCTCGACGGGATATTTTCGCGCGCCGAAGACAAGGGCTGGATACTTTTTTTTGACGAAGGAGACGCATTGTTTTCAAGAGGCTCCGCGCCCAGGAATGAGCAGGGCGGGGATGCGGGTATGGCACTCAACTATCTTCTCGAGAAGACCGATAATTATGACGGTATTGTAATACTATCCACAACAGGAACCGGAAAAATCGATAGCCTGCAGTTGATGCGTTTTCGTAAAATTGTGGAAATAAAATAATCCGGTCGAAATTAACTATCCCAATCCATCTCCATCATGCTCATTCGCATTTTTTGGGAATCTGACCATCAATCGATTCTTTGAATTGCAGGTAGAGTTCTTTTTTCTCCTCATTCAAAAGACTCTTTACAAAAAAAATGGCGGCGTAGTCACGGCAGAGATCCACATAGGGCCAGGTGCCAAACAGTCCAGGACTGGACATAACCGTGGTGTTGCCTTTTGAATCTGATTCCAATATCCATTCGCCTAGTCCATAGTGGTAGCCTTCGGCCACTTTGGGAGTATATTTCACGGGAAGATCGGGAAACTGCGCTTTTCCCATTTCCGCTATGGCTTTTTCACTGAGAATTCTTTTGCCATTGAACATTCCCTTATTCAATATCATGATCAGGAAATTAAGATAATCATTGGCGGAACTTTGCGCGCCGCCTGATGGATTCACAGCAGAATTATCGTAAACTGAAAAACTGCTGTTCTTCATTTTCAAGGGCCTGAATATCCTTTCGAGCATAAGCCGGTCAAATGTTTTCCTGCTCACCACTTCCAATACGCGCCCCGCGATATCCATGCCTACATTGCTGTAAAAAAATTCCGTTCCCGGATTGCTGGTTATTTCTCTTTTTGTGGCAAAATAGTTTACTTCCTCTTCCAGCGTTTCAAATTTTTTCCTGCTTACTATTCTCATCAGGGAGCCAGACTCTGCCTGCACTCCTGTGGTATGAGAAAGGCAGTTCCTGATGGTAATATACCCTTTCATGTATTTGCCAAAGATGGGGAGGTATTTGGTCACTTTATCGTCCAGGGAAATCTTTCCTTCGTCCACGAAGGTCATCACCAGTGCCGCAGTGAGCCATTTGCTGCAGCTTGCTATAGGAGCAGGCGTTTTAGCATTGAAATCGCCCATTTCCTTCTGGTATATCAGTTTCCCGTCTTTCCATACCAGGGCCACGAATTCCTTGCCCAGGGCTTTTTGGTTTTGCTGAAGCATCTGATCCACCTGCCCAAAATCATATTGACTGAAAACGGGCTGAAAAAATAGCAGGAAAATCAAAATAGGACTGCATTTGAGACAGATTAGTCTAACTTTATATGTCATAATTTCCTGGATATATAATTGGATTATTGTTTGTGATAAGACTCTAAAGTTATTTGAAATTCGGGAACCGGGGAAAATCCGTCTTTTCGGAAGAGCCCGTCCCATATTTAACAGTATGTAAACTGTATTCAAATCAACTAACTAATTACACAATATGAACCTAAATAATTTTACCATCAAGGCGCAGGAAGCCGTAGCTCATTCGCAGCAGATCGCTTTCAACAATAAGAATTCGAATATTGAGACGGAACACCTTCTCAAATCGTTATTGTCTGACGAGGACTCACCCATAGAATTCCTGCTGAAGAAGAATAATGTGAATGTGAATTTTGTGGATACAAAGCTCAATGAAAGCATCAGTAAATTGCCAAAGACCGAATCGGGCGAGCCTGCTCAGATGATCAGCCGGGAAATGAATAATGTGATATTGAGGGCCGGAGCCGATCTGAAAAAGTTTGGCGATGAATTCGTGAGTGTTGAACATCTATTGCTCGCCCTCCTGCAGGGCAACGATAATACGGCCAAGATTCTGAAAGACGCCGGCCTCAATGAAAAAGGCCTCGTGGCCGCAATAAAGGACCTTAGGAAAGGCTCTACCATTTCTTCACAAACCCAGGAAACGCAATTCAATGCATTGAACAAATATGCAAAGAATCTAAATGAAATGGCGCGACAGGGTAAGCTCGATCCCGTAATTGGGAGAGACGAAGAAATCCGCAGGACCCTCCATATTCTTTCAAGGAGAAATAAGAACAATCCCATTTTGGTGGGTGAGCCTGGCGTGGGTAAAACCGCTATTGCCGAGGGGCTGGCGATCAGGATCGTGAATGGTGATGTGCCAGAAAATCTGAAAAGCAAGACCATCTATGCCCTGGATATGGGACAATTAATTGCAGGAGCCAAATACAAAGGTGAATTCGAAGAGAGATTGAAGAGCGTAATAAAAGAAGTGGCCGGAAGCGATGGTGAGATCATCATGTTTATTGATGAAATTCACACATTGGTGGGAGCAGGTGGGGGCGAAGGAGCCATGGATGCGGCCAATATATTGAAACCTGCATTGGCAAGGGGGGAGCTCAGGGCCATTGGCGCCACTACCTTGAATGAATACCAGAAGTATTTTGAAAAAGACAAGGCATTGGAAAGAAGGTTTCAGAAAGTAATGATTGACGAACCTTCCGTTGAGGATGCCATTTCTATACTAAGAGGCATCAAAGACCGTTACGAAACTCATCACCATGTTCGTATCAAGGATGAAGCGATCATTGCCGCCGTGGAATTGTCTCACCGCTACATTACCGACAGGTTCCTGCCAGACAAGGCCATCGATCTCATTGATGAAAGCGCCGCTAAGCTCAGGCTCGAAATGAATTCAATGCCCGAAGAACTTGACAAGCTGGAAAGACAGATCCGCCAATTGGAAATTGAAAGAGAAGCAATTAAGAGAGAAAAAGAAGAAGCAAAAGTTAAAGAACTGGCCAAGGAGATTTCCCTGTTGAATGTGGAAAGAGACACTCTCAAGGCAAAATGGCAACAGGAAAAAGAACTTGTGGAGAAGATACAGGCCGGCAAAGCGAATATTGAATCGTATAAGCTCGAGGCGGAGAGAGCGGAACGAAATGGCGATTATGGAAAAGTGGCCGAAATCCGCTACGGAAAAATAAAAGAAGAAGAGAAGAAAATAGAAGCGCTAACCAGGGAATTGAATGAAGTGGCACCCGAAAAAAGACTTCTGAAAGAAGAAGTGGACGCTGAAGATATTGCCGAAGCAGTTGCCAAGGCCACCGGAATCCCTGTTAATAAGATGCTGCAGAGCGAAAAGGAAAAACTCTTGAACCTGGAAGATGAATTGCACAAGCGCGTTGTAGGACAGGAAGAAGCAATTACCGCCGTTGCTGATGCCATCAGGAGAAGCCGGGCAGGCCTGCACGATGTACGAAAGCCCATCGGTTCATTCATATTCCTCGGCACTACCGGAGTGGGTAAAACAGAACTGGCGAAAGCACTGGCCGATTATCTGTTCGACGATGAGAACATGATGACGCGCATTGATATGAGTGAATACCAGGAAAAGCATACCGTGAGCCGTTTGGTGGGAGCTCCTCCCGGATACGTGGGATATGAAGAAGGCGGGCAGTTAACGGAAGCCGTTAGACGTAAGCCTTATAGCGTAGTGCTACTGGATGAAATTGAAAAAGCGCACCTCGACGTGTTCAACGTGTTATTGCAGGTATTGGATGACGGAAGGTTGACCGATAATAAAGGCAGGGTGGTTAACTTTAAGAATACCATCATCATCATGACCAGTAACCTCGGAAGCCATATCATCCAGGAGAATTTTGAAAAGGTGAATGAAAATAATATTGACGAAGTGGTTGAACACACCCGGTTGGAAGTGATGAACCTGCTGAGGCAAACGATGCGTCCTGAATTCCTGAACCGGGTAGATGAAATCATCATGTTCCGCCCGCTCATGAAGAAGGAGATCAAAGCCATTATCAATATTCAATTGAACCAATTGAAGACATTGGTTGCTTCAAATGGAATCAGGCTTGAGTTTACAGACTATGCGCTGGACTACCTGGCAGAAAATGGATACGATCCACAGTTTGGTGCAAGACCCCTGAAGAGGCTTATCCAGAAAGAAATCGTGAACCAATTGAGTAAGAGGATCCTGGCGGGGGATATTGACAAGTCTAATCCGGTGCTGGTAGATGTTTTTGACGGTGTGGTTGTATTCAGAAATGAAAATCATTCCGGCACGGAAATACCCGAAAGGGCTGAACAAAAACTTGCAAAAACAACCGGGAAATAATAGGATTAATTAAGCCAAGATAATTTGACCTTCCGGCAACGGGAGGTCTTTTTTTTGCACATGCCACACAGGTCAAATAAAGCAAAGCCGGGCATTTCACTGAATTGGCATGAAATAAATTAAATGCATAAAGATCCTCCCTGGCTGCGCAGGAAGGATCTTTATTTTTTGCGGAAAACGCGATGAGGCATGATTACAATTTAGCGACCACAACGTCCTGAACGATCGTAGTTGTCTTGCTGATTTTGTAAACGGTTGTTTCGTTTGTGTTTCTGTTTGTTACTTCGAAAGTGGTGCCTCCAATCAATTCGGCATCATCAGTATCCAGCCTGTATTTTCTGGAAATATTTGCACCGGATAATTTATCAGCGAGAAGTACCTGGTTCGAAGCGTCTCTGATGGTAACAACATAATCCGCAGATTCGGAGTTGTGCAGGGTCAGAATGAATACAGGCTGATTGCCGCTACTGCCAGCATATACCAATTCAGAATTTCCTCCGGTTCCCGCGAATCCTGACTGGCTCAGTCCAATAGTTAAGAATGCAGCCAGCGCCAAAGTGATGAGCTTGTAATTACTGATTACTCTTTTCATAAAATGTGAATTTTTCGGTTAAGAAATAGATTGTTGTTTAATAAAAAAAACTTGCTATGGCTGCAAACGATGAAGGCAGGGAGGGGCAATAGTCTTGTTCGGAATCTCTTTTAGCTGCAAGGGAAAACAGCAGATCAAGCAGGGGCGTTTTCTCTTTATTACACAAATTTAATTGGGTTTACTGAACCGTTAAAACTAAAAAAGGGTTGATTTCAGTATCTTAAACCGGCAAATGAAAAGTTAAGAGGCCGCATGGTATTGCATTTGAGCGGAAATCGAATATGATCTCCAAATCATATTCCAGCGTATATTAAGGAATTCTTAAGTGGTCAAATATTGAAGATTCCATTCGCGCATATTTGTAGTGAAGATTTCAAAATAATGTATTTGTTATGCGCCTATCATGTGAAATTCTGTTAATTCCTGAATGATAATCGGGTGCACACATGTATGGGAAATAGGCCGGATTCCTGAATCACTTCCCAAATTTTCGTACATTCCTACATCAATCAAAGTCTATTTCACTTACCAAAATCAGATTTTTATGAAACGATTGACTCATTTCATTTACAGTTTTTATTTTTTGATTCCTGCTCTTCTCCTGGGTCAGGACAATTCGGTTGACAGTGTAATGATGGCAAGGATCAGGGAAGAGGGGATGACTCATTCCCAGATCCCGATGATTGCGCATCAGTTGACGGATGTGGCAGGACCAAGGCTCACCAATTCTCCGGGTTTCAAGAGAGCCGCGAACTGGGCAGTTACCACCATGAAGAGTTGGGGACTCGCCAATGCTCAAATGGAGGACTGGGGACAATTCGGCAGGGGCTGGGAATTGCAAAAGAGTTATGCGGCCATGTCGGCACCGTATTACCAGCCAATCATCGCCTATCCCGTTGCGTGGACGTCGGGAACGAAGGGGCTGATCAAGGCCCCGGTGGTGTTGCTCGACAAGCTGGATTCGGCTACCATTAAGAAACATGCAGCCGAAATAAAAAATGCGATCGTACTCTTGAGTGATGGAACCATGAAATTGAGATCAGCTTTCAATGCCTATGCTACCAGGTACACAGATAGCCAATTGGTGCGTATGGGAGATACATACTGGATCACCCGGAAGATGGTGGATTTCTATATCCCGTTTATCCGCAAGCGTAAGAATGTTAAGGCATATTTGATGCAGCAGGGGCCAGCAGCCGTATTGATCGAAAACGGAGAAGGCAGAGACGGAACAATTTTCGTAGATGGTACGAGCGCCTACAAGAAAGACGAAACACCCGGGAAGCCCCAGTTGGTGATATCAACAGAGGATTTTTTGAAATTGAGAAGACTAACGGAAGGTGGCACCAAAGTACAATTGGAATTGGAAGTGAAAGTGGGATTTTTAAACAATGATTTGCGGGGGCATAACGTAGTTGCGGAAATTCCGGGGGTGGACCCTCAATTGAAATCTGAATTGGTTATAATCGGTGGCCACCTTGATAGCTGGCATAGCGGCACAGGAGCCACAGACAATGGAGCAGGCTGCATAGTGATGATGGAAGTGATGCGTATCCTCAGGAGCCTGGGTGTTCAGCCCAAAAGAACTATCCGCATTACATTGTGGGATGGTGAAGAGCAGGGACTATATGGATCCTATAATTATGTCCGTAATCATTTTGCGGATGTAAATACCATGGAATTGAAACCGGATTACAATAAAGTTTCTGCTTATTATAACCTCGATAATGGTTCAGGAAAGATACGCGGCATATTCACCCAAAATAACCAGGAAGTAGTGCCAATATTCAAGAGCTGGCTGGCTCCATTTGCCGACCTGGGTGCGTCTACGGTTACAACGAAGAATACAGGGTCAACGGATCACCAGGCATTTGACGAAGTGGGCATTCCGGGATTTCAATTTATCCAGGATCCTCTGGAATATGAAACCAGGACTCACCATAGCAATATGGATACTTACGATCATTTGCAGATAGACGATCTCAAGCAGGCGGCCGTGATCATTGCAGCATTTGTGTACAATACCGCCATGCGCGACCAGAAGATTCCGCGCAAACCAATGCCGGCCCCGGGAAAATGGATCTTTGACGGATTGGATTGAGAGGAGAATTGTATTTATTTCATTAGCGAATTCAATTGTAATCAAAAAAATTCGGGGAGTCTTTGCATTTGCAGAAACTCCCCGATTGTATTTATAAGGCGTCAACATTAATTGAGATCCGCCGGACCATCTAATTGCGCTTTTCAGCCGGCGGCCTGTTTGGCTGTGTAAAGCCTTTTTGCCTGATCAGATTATTCATTTCAACGATGGCTCTTTCCAATTGCGGGTCAGTTCCTTTAGCCATTGCCGTTAGGTTCTCGTCAACCTGGATGTCCGGGTCCACACCATGTCCTTCCTTGAACCAGGTTCCGTCTGGATTGTACATGCGGAATGTTGGTACCGTAATCCCTCCGTTGTCAATTAGTGTAGGCACCCCGCTGATGCCGATCAATCCTCCCCAGGTACGCGCCCCGATCAAGGGACCCAGTCCTTTCTTGCGGAAATAGTCAGGGAAAGCATCACCGCCTGATCCGCTCCAGCCGTTGATAAGCATTACTTTTGGTCCAAAGTGCGCGAAAGGTGGCCATGGCCAGGTGAGTCCGTCTCTGACCGCCCAGAATGCCAATGGAGTGCGGTTCAATATTTCTATAAAACGGTCGGGAATCTGCCCTCCGTCATTAAATCGCTCGTCAATCACAAGAGCCTGCTTATCCCACTGGGCAGCGAATTGTCTTTCCAATTCATTCTGGCCGTCAATGCCGGTGCTGGGTACATAAATATAGCCCACTGTACCATTGGTGGCTTCGTCCACGCGTTTGCGGTTATTGTTAATCCATTCAAGGTGTCTTAAACGATATTCATTACTCATAGCTTCAACCACGGCTGTCTTGGCCCCGGTCCAGGAAGGACTTGTATTATAAGTGAGTTCGATGGTTTTATTGGCCAATCCCTGGAAATAGGCGAATGGTTCCTGTGCGGTGGTTATGGGAACACCATTTACGGCAAGAATATAATTCCCTTCTTTGATGTCCACACCGGGTTTGTCTAGTGGAGACCTGGCTTCCGCATCCCAGGGCGCCGGCCGCACTATTCTCCTGATCTTGTAATAAGATCCTTCCGCTTCCCAGTCAACTCCCAGATATCCCACCGGCTCATTCCGGGTTTGTTCCTCATCACCTCCACCCTTATAAGTATGGGAAGAATTCAATTCACCCAACATTTCACCCAATATAAAATTCACCTCTTCCCGCGTTCTGGCACCATTCAGCATGGCAGCGTACCTTTCTTTTACAAGGTTCCAATCCACACCGTGCATATTGGAGTCATAAAAATAGTCCCGTTCCAGCCTCCATGCATCAGTGAATATTTGTTTCCATTCTTTTACAGGATCCACCATCATTTGCATTTCTGAAAGTTTCAGTGGCTTTTCGAATTTTTGGTTTTCAGCGGGGCTCAGCACTGCAAGTTCTTCGCCACGTTGTACCAATAATTTGTTTCCGCTGGAAGATATCCGGAAAGATTCAGCATTGTCCAGTACGGTTTTTTCTTCTCTCTTATCAATATCGAAAAATTTTATTGCAGGTTTTCCCTGTTCCGCGCCGGTATTGGGGGATTTCACATATAGGATCTTGCCTTTTACCGCACCGAGATTACCATAATTTCCGGCTGCCGGCGGCAGGAGTACCATTCTGGCTTCCAGTCCATCAAGGTCAATTTCCACGGCTTGCTTTTCAGCTTTCTTTGGTTCTGCATCCTTTGTATTCTTCTTCTCATCTTTCTTAGCCACGGTGGAAGCACTGTCTTCTGCTTTTTTCATTTCCACCTTGTCATTCTTCGGATACAGTATGGAAGGTGTACTCTGTTTGAGGCTTATAGCTGCGATCTTAGTTGAATTTGCATAGGCAAATGTATTGTCAATATCGCTGTACAGGGGACGGAAGCCCTGGTTAGTGTACAGGAACAAATATTTTCCTTCGGAGTCAAAAACAGGATTGGAGCAATTGTAAAATCCGCTGGTGGCCTGGGTGAGTTTTCGGTGCTGAAAATCATAGAGGAATGCGGCGCTGTAATAGTTGGGCAAATCGCGACTGTAAGTGAGCCAACGACTATCAGAAGACCAGTTACAACTGAAATTCTCCAGGGCTCCATGTGTCATTCGCAGGCCCTTGTCAACATCTATGGTCTGCCTGCCATTCAGGTCATAGATTTTTATTTTCATGGCTTTGTCAATGAAGGCGATTTTTCGGCTGTCGGGCGACCAGAACAGGTTATACCTGAATCCGGCCCCATAGCTGGTGATTTTGGTGCCCGAGCCCTCTTTTCCGGCTTCTGCGATCCAGAGCTCATATTCTCCTGATTGATCGCTCCAATAGGCGTAACTCTTTCCGTCTGGCGACCAGGTGGGGTCACGTTCCGCGGTGCCGCTGGTGCGTGTAAGATTCTTTACAAAGCCATTTTCAGCAGGCAATGAAAAGATTTCTCCGCGGGCTTCCACCAGCACCCGGTTTCCGTCTGGACTGATGGATGCATGCTGTACATATTTAGCTGCCGATTCCATTTTAGGCTTTAATGCTAAGTCGTCGGTTATAATTTTCACGGGCACTTCTTTTGCCTGTTGATCCGATAACTGAAACAGCCATAATCTTCCACCCTGCTCAAATACTATGTCTTCAGGCCCGAGGGATGGGAAATGGATGTCATAATCCTTGAAATGCGTGAGCTGTTCAAAGGATTTTCCATTGAGGTCATATCTCCAAAGATTCATACGCACTTCAGGGCCGCGGTCAGACAAAAAATAAATGAAATGGTCTTGCCACATGGGGAGTTCATCTGCAGCGTCGCTGTTGGCGGAAATATTTTCGGAGGCGAGTGTGGCAAAATTAAAGATATGTATGTCGGCATTCCAACCGCCGCGATAGCGCTTCCAGTTGCGGAATACCTGCGTGCGGAAAGTTAGGGCCATTTGCCTGCCGTCGGGGGAATAGGATCCGAATTCAGCATAAGCCAGGGGCAGTTTTTCATCGGGACCGCCAGTAGCCGCGACGGTAAAAAATTGGTCGAATCTGGCTTTGCCGCTTTCGCGGGAAGAGGCAAACAGAATGCGCTTTCCATCCGGCTGCCAATCAACCACCCTGTCGCCGAAGCCATGCTCGGTAAGCCTAAGCGGAACGCCTCCGGAAACGGGCATCGCATATACATCCAGGTTACCATCATAATTGCCCGAAAATGCAATCGTATTGCCGTCGGGTGAAAATTTGGGAAATATTTCCACTCCAGGCGGGGAGCTCAACCTGATGGCGGTACCGCCTGCCTTGGGTATGATCCACAAATCATTGGCGTACGTGAACACTATCTGCGTTTGGGAAACATCCGGATATCTGAAAAGTCCGGCGTCAATCTGGGCATTCAAACCCAGGGCAACAATACAAATAAGGAAGAACAAAATAAATTTCTTCATAAGCTCTTATTTTAACAATGATAGAAACATGGAGTGAATGGATTGAATAGAAATGAAATTTCCAGGAACCAAACCTAGTGATTTTTCAGTAAAGCTTTTGATGGTTTATATGACCGGGTGATTCTGCAGGGCGGGGAAATATTCTTATACAATATCTGGCTCCCAAATGATAATTTGCTCTAAAGTAATTTCGTTGTAATTTTCTCAATATTGCTTCCTCCGGGGTTTTCATTTTTCAATAAACTTATTATTTTTATCCTCGCTCCAGATGCTGATTTCCGTTATCAGTCAGCTTTGTAATAAGGGGAATGTACAACCAGTTTCCATTAATGATCCGGTTTAGCGCTACCATAGAAAAATTCGGCGTGCAGGGTGAAAAAACGGGCTGGACCTATGTTCGCATCCCTGCCAGGATGGCTGGCCTGTTGGATCCTGGTAATAAAAAGTCTTTTCGTGTGAAGGGCAGATTAGATGAATATTCCATAGAGGGAGTGGCTTTGTTGCCCATGGGGGAGGGCGAATTCATTATGGCCCTCAATACCAAAATGAGGAAAGCCATTAAGAAAACCAAGGGAGCAAAACTCCTGCTGCAATTGGAAATAGATCGTGAACCCATTGTGCCCCCTGCAGATTTTTTGGAATGTCTGACTGATGAGCCGAAGGCGCTTGCATTTTTTAATGGTTTAAGCAAATCGCACCAGAACTATTTTGGAACATGGATCAAATCGGCTAAGACCGAGCCCACACGGATAAAGCGAATTGCCCGCTGCATTGACGCACTATCTAAAAATTATGATTTTGGCAGGATGATGAGAGAAGGTAAGGGCAAAGATCAGGATTTACCGGCGTGAATTATTTTTGATTGCGGCAGGATGATGGGAAGTATCGGACTAATACTTCATTATTTGCAAAAAAAAGTATTTATTGCCATGATAGCCATTGCATATTAAAATAAATATACTAGCTTAACCCTTTCATCCTAAGGATTCCCCCACTTACCTCCAATTCAAGACCACGCAGACAATTATAGGCAGCAATAGCTGCAATTCGATTATTTTTTTATTTAAAAACCAAAACAAAAAAAATTTATGATCAGGAATTCAACTGCTTTCATCATCCTGCTAGTTTCAGGAATGTTTTTTTTGGTCTCCTGCAAAGGAGCAGGGTCCGATAACACTGGTGGCAATAAGCCGGTTACGGCTGTTGAAAAGCCCAATTATGGAGGGTATGAAAGCCAGGTAAAATGGGGCGAGCATCTGGTAACGGTTGGAGGTTGCGGAGATTGCCACACACCAAAGAAAATGTCTCCACAGGGCCCCGTTGAAGACAGCTCATTATTATTTTCAGGGCATCCTGGCCAATTGAAGGCGCCTGATTTTGACCGTAAGGTGTTGGAGAGCAGAGGCCTCGGTCTTACTCAAACGATGACAGCCTGGGAAGGACCCTGGGGCATATCTTATGCCGCCAACCTTACATCTGACCAAACCGGTATCGGGAATTGGAGTGAAGACCAATTCATTAAGGCTTTGCGCGAAGGAAAATCGAAAGGTTTAGATAATAACAGGATGCTGCTGCCACCCATGCCATGGACGAGCTTCAGAAATTTCAGAGACGATGAATTGAAGGCCATTTTTGCCTATTTAAAATCAACCAGGCCCATCAGGAACCTGGTTCCGCCGCCGACTCCACCGCTGGCTGCCGCGGTTCAAAAGAAATAACCATTAAGATTATCCATAATACAAAAGCACCTTCCTGCAGGAGGGTGTTTTTTTGTGCGAAGAAGAGATGATCACGGTATAAAATCCGATCAGTTCCCCAACGGTTTTGAGGAAAGGCACGTATAATGGTTGACTGACCAGCCTATTCCTACAAATCAACTCTGATCCTCAAATGCAATGGCAACTGGCAACGCTAACTGCCGGATAAATTTGTATTGACCAAACGAGATGGATACATCATTAGATTAACAGACACTTAACGGAGTCAGCTGGAAAGTTATCCACCATAAATTTGATGGGCATAATTGTTGATTTCATAGGTGCTATCGCAAATATTCATTCTTCATTTCTAAATTGAAAATTTTTGTTATGAAAACCAGATGGAAGCTTTTAACTATGTCCATGGTTACCCTGGCGATAACCATTTTGTTCTACGCCTGCAAAAAAGAAGATTCGATGCAGGGAAATATTCCTGCAGGCAAACAAAAAGTCACCCTGTTTCTTACTGATGGTCCCGGTTTTTTTGATAGTGTGTTTATTGACATAAAATCTGTTCAGGTGCTGGTTGATACCTGTGATCAGTCTGACAGCACTCATGGAGGACGTCCCTGCCACCACGATGGCTTTAACGACGATGACCATCACGGAAACAACGGTGACCACAATGGTGATCATTCCAATACGCCTGATTCCTGCAAGGTCTGGACAAACCTCGATGTTCAGCCGGGTGTGTATAATCTGCTTTCCCTTAGCAATGGGTTGGATACATTATTGGCTTCCGGATTAGTTCCAAAAGGCGTTATCAAATACATTAAGATAGAACTGGGCCCCAACAATTCACTGGTAAAAGACAGTGTTACATACCCGCTTAATCTTCCGCCTGACCTGGGCTCTTCCATTATTATTAAGCTGAAAGGAAATGAGTGGGATCAGGTTGCACCAGGGCATTTGCAACTGTGGCTGGATTTCGATGTAGCTCGTTCTATTATAAGGGTAAGAGACAATACGTTCTACCTACGGCCATTCATCTACCTGTATGCTGTACGCGTTACCGGTACGGTGCAAGGTAAAGTTGTTCCCAGAGAAGCATTCCCGGTACTTACCCTGTTCAATAGCCAGGATACAGCATTCGCGCTTCCTAATCCGGGCGGTGAATTCAAGATCCGGGGGTTGAATGATGGCGACTACAGCCTGTTCATCAATGCCTCCAACGGATACCAGGATACTACTATTAACAATATCTCGGTATCGGCGGGTAAGGTTGTAAAACTTGGCACTATCGAATTGCATAAATAAATAAGCTTTTATCTCATTGAGCCTGTGAAGCGGGGCCCCGAAGGGGGTCCCGCTTTTTTTTGGCCTATGACACATGCACTGGACGGAGCTATATCGATCTCCTCACCTTCCATACATTTCAGGCCTCAAGAGTTCCACTGGTGCGCTTATCCCTGTTAGCGAATCACCTTTATTTACCAAATATCAATTTGCCGAAAATATTTCAATACCCGTTTAAACGTTTAGTGAATGTTCCTATCTATCATGAACTAAAAACAATAAATCAATATTTTATGAAAAGATTGAAGACCTCTGCTCTTGGAATGGTAATTCTGACAATCATTCTGTTTGCCTGCAAAAAAGACAACAATTCTGGTGGTACAAAATCAACCACAGAAGTATCAACTACTGAACAGGTTTCTATTTCTGATGACCAGGTGAATGATGGGCTTTCCAATGCAATGGACGCCGCCGACGGAAATGAAGATGGCAATGTGCAGTTTCGCGAGAACGGCTGCGCCGTAGTAACCGCCGACACCACTAATAAAACCATCACCGTAGATTTTGGCACCGGATGCGTGAGCCCAATAACGGGACGCACTCGCAGCGGAAAAATCGTTATCGGCTATACCGGCCCGAATTACCTGCATGCTACGCAAAGAACTTTTCAGTTCATAAATTATCATTCCAGGGATTCCGTGTTGCTCAATGGCGTTTTTGTGATGAGCAATATAGGTTATACTGCCAGCACTGTGAGCTTTACGCTCACCACGTCTGATTTTAACTTCCAGTTTAATGATGGCACGAGCCATATACTTTCGAGCTTCACCAGGAACTACACGATTGACCTGGGAGCTAACATCTTCGATAATTCCGATAATGTTATTACAATCACCGGCTCCACTACCGGCATCAACCGCGAATCCGAAAATTATATCCTGACTATTACTTCTCCCGTTATCATCAAGGGTGAATGTACGGTCCAGCATAATTTTTATCCGGCCGCCGGAACATACGATGTACAAATTGCAAATAAGCCCAAATTCAGCTTTTCCTGGGGTAGCGGCACCTGCGATAAAATGGTTTCAGTAACTATCTTTGGAGCTACTATGGATATCAATCTGCATTAAAATATTTGATTTGCCAGGCTTGAGAGCTTGGTCTTCGAATGCCACTTCTTCCGGGAGTGGCATTCCTCTTTAGGCACAATTAAGCAACTTTCCTAAAAAATAAATTGCATCGGTTGTATTTCAATGAGGCTTCCCGATTTCTCTTAAAAAAACGCTGTCGGGAAGCGTTAGAAAATAACCATCAACCGCAAACGACACGAGGTTGAATCGAATGAATCTAATTCATCAATACTAGACCTCGGCCACCCGGAAAGGAAGGATTTCATATTTTTCCCACACCTTGGCTGTAATATAAGGTTCCGTATTAAGCCATTCCTGCAACTGATTTTCATTTTCGAATTGCATGATCATAGTAGAGCCGATCATTTTTCCCTGGTCATCGAGAATGGCGCCTCCAAAAATGAAATGACCTTTTCTTTTCAGCTCGGCCGCATTTCGGAAATGAGAGGGCCTGGCACTCATTCTGCGTTCCAGGGCTTGTTCATCTTTTCCGTCCCATCCGGAGAGAATATATTGCATGATTTTAGAAAGTTAAATGATAGAATCTAATGTCAGGATAATTTTCAGTATGAAAATATTCTATATGGCCATGCTGTGGCAGTTGGTTGAGGAGAAACTTATTTTGGTTTCAACTCCCAATCTGAAATAATCGAATGACCCCAATGGATTAAAGCTTCTGCATCATGCCAGCAAAGCAGGGGATCCTGCATTACATTTGCTACAATATTTGCAGGAAATAGGAGCTCAATAATTCAAACGAAAGAATAAAATGCCCCATGTTTATTGCGGCAGGGCATTGTCCATAAACTTAATAAAATCCTTTTTCATTTGCTGCAGCGACGGCAGGTTTGTGTAAATCATATGACCCGAAGGGTAGTAGGTTAGGGTGATATTGCTCTTTAATTCTTTCCGCAGGCCCATGTGGTTCACTACATCCCTGGTCTGGAAATACGGCGTTGCCATGTCGAAATAGCCATTGGCGATCCATACTTTCAGGAAGGGATTCTTGGTCATGGCGCTGCGCAGCGTTTCTGCTACGTTCAGGTATTTGTTTGTACTGAATGGCCAGGGATATACTCGTCCTGATAGTATTTCATAGGGGATATCGTTTTCATACTTCAAGGTTCGGCGAATATAGTCGTTGATGGCGGCCGCATAAGGCCCATATACGGTATTCTCAAAACTGGGATCGTAATCGAATTGTTCACCTGCATTGTCACGGTCGTAGCCTGTTACCCTTGTGTCGTAACGCCCCACGGTTTTACCTTCCTTGCGGAGCAATTCCTTATTGACGCGGCCCACATAGAAACGTAGATTATTTTGGTCAATATATTCCTTTGACAGGCCTGTATAGGTGTGCAATTTATCAATGATTGCATCACGTTCGGAAGAGCTCAGTTGGTCGCCTTTACCCAACGCGGGGGCATAGTCGTTCATGGCAAATTCCTCCACTTCTTTTAGCAAGGATGAAAGATCATTGAATCGCGGGTCCAATTTTTTATGGTACCATGCTGTGGCGCTCAATGTTGGAAGGAGCAAGGGAAAGGAGCGATCATTCCCAGGTGAATCATCAAGAGTGCTAAAGTCCAGTACGGCGGATATGAGGATGACGCCATTCAGGTAAAATCCGTAACGGTCCTGAAGATACCCCGCAAGGCCTGCGGAGCGGGTAGTGCCATAACTCTCACCGCCCACTAGTTTGGGCGAGCTCCATCGTTGGTATTTAGTAGTGTAAAGGCGAATGAAATCCCCTACAAAGTGAATATCATTTTCAAAGCCGGTAAACTCACTCTTGTCGTTCTTCCCCGCCGGCCTGGTGTATCCCGTCATCATCGGATCGATAAATACGAGGTCAGTCTTATCTAACCAGGTATATTCATTGTCGATGTATTTATATGGTGGCGGAAGGGAGCCTCCAAAATCAGTCATCAATATACGTTTAGGTCCGAGCGCTCCCATATGCAACCACAGAGAAGCAGATCCGGGACCTCCATTATAGGCAAAGAGTATGGGCCTTTTTGAAGGATCCGCCTCACCATCTTTGGTGTATGCAATGAAAAAAAGTTTTGCCTTCACGGAATCCTTTTCATCCTTCATTAACATATAGCCTGTGGTAGCCGTATAGCTGATTGTCTGGCCATTTACCCTCACCTGCCCTTTGGTAATTACAAGGTCACCATCTTTGTTTACGGATTTGTCCTGCGCCAGGGATGTAATGAATATTCCGCCTAAGAATAGAGTAAATAGTATTTCCTTCATTTAATGATAATTTTAAATAAGCAGTGAAATCAAAAATAAATATACTGGATTTCGAATTAAACCAGGGTGGCATCAGGAATGTAATATCCTGCTTTTCACCAACCGTTAATAAAAAAACTAAACAAACGTTTGATTTATTCAGTCATGAACCTTTACATTTGCGTTCCCATTCCAGATGATAACCGAAGATCCCGGAATCTTTAAAAACGTTTGCTTGTCCCTCTATGTTATCTATATAAACTACGTATTCAAATGACGGAGAGATATATTATCGCTGAATATTCATTTGTCCGGTTATGAAAAACAGATTCATTATATTCTTATTGATCTCGTCGATTTATGTTGCTCCGGCCATCCAGGGGCAGGAGATCGGAGACTCATTGTTACAACAGGCCAATTTGAATAATTGTGTGCAATATGCATTGGCACATCAACCGGTTATTCAACAATCATTGCTAGACGAAGCGATTACAGAAAGAACGATTAGGTCCATGCTTGCCGATTGGTTTCCGCAGGTGAATCTCGAATATAATTTTCAGCGCAATTTCCTGCTGCCAACATCCGTGTTTCAGGGGAGTGCGATAAAGTTAGGGGTGAATAACACTTCGGCGGCTCAATTTTCCATCAATCAGACCTTGTTTAACAGGGATGTGTTGCTGGCCAGCCGCAGTGCTAAAGATCTGCGTTCGCGCGCCAAACAAAACACAACTGAGAATAAAATAGCATTGGTGGTGAGTGTAAGCAAGGCGTTTTATGATGTGCTTCTTACGCAAAAGCAAATAGAAGGCCTTGGTCAGGACATCCAGCTGCTGCAAAGAAGTTTGAAAGACGCACAAAATCAATATAGAAGTGGACTGGTTGATAAGACCGACTACAAGAGAGCCACCATTTCATTGAACAACGCAAATGCGCAGCAACACCAGGATGAAGAATTATTGAAGGCAAAATTGGCCAGTCTCAAGGAATTAATGGGTTATCCAGACCAGGCCGATCTGAGGCTGGAATATGACAGTGTGAAAATGGAAGATGAGGCATTGCTGGATACCGCATTGCGCATAAATATGGAAAGCAGGATCGAATTCCAATTGCTCCAAACGCAAAAACGTCTGCAGGAAGCCAATCTCAGGTATAGTAAATGGAGCTATATACCATCTCTTTCAGCCTTCGGGAATTATAATTTCAATTGGCTCAATAATGATTTTGCCAAATTATATCAGCAAAATTATCCGAATGCATTTGCCGGTCTGAAACTGTCATTCCCAATTTTCCAGGGAACCAAGAGAAGGCAGGAAATCAGGCTGGCTGAATTGGAATTGAAACGGGTGGACTATGATTTGGAATCTCTGCGCAATGCCGTGAACATGGAATATGCCCAGGCCATGGCCATGTACAAAAGCAATTTCGCCAATTATCAGGCCTTGAAAGAAAATCTTGAATTGGCGCAAGATGTGTATAACACCTTACAATTGCAATACCGGGCAGGGGTTAAGACTTATCTGGAACTAATGGTAGCCCAGAACGATCTTCAGTTGTCGAGGATCAATTATATCAATGCGTTGTACCAGGTACTCAGCAGCAAGCTGGATGTTCAAAAAGCTATGGGCACCGTAGTGTATTAATTTTATTCAAAGTATAAATCAGGAAATTATATGCGATCTCTAATATGTTGTCAGTGTTTTTTCATCTTAACCTCACTGGTGCTATCTTCCTGCGGCTCCAGGAACAACAGGGTGGGTGCTGCGCCCCCTCCGCCGGTTTCCGTGAATGTATATACGGTTGAAGAAGGTAATGCTTCTTTTTTCGAACCATTCCCAGGAACGGTTGCGGCACTAAACGAAGTTCAGATCAGGCCGCAGGTTGGAGGTTATATTACCGGCATTTATTTTAAAGATGGTCAGCGTGTGAAGCAGGGACAGGAATTGTATAGCATCGATCAGCAGCAATACAAAGGGGCATATGACCAGGCCATGGCCAATCTCAATGTGGCAAAAGCGAACCTTGCCAGGGCACAGCAGGATGCAGACAGATATACTGAGCTTGCGCGCCAGGACGCCATCGCCAAACAGACCCTGGATCATGCACTGGCCGACCTGGAAAGTTCTAAAATGCAGGTAGAAGCCGCCAAGGCAAATGTAAGGGCTGTGCAGACCAACCTGAAATATGCTGAGATCGTTGCACCCTTCGATGGTACAATTGGCATTTCACAAGTGAAAATTGGAGGGGCTGTGTCACCAGGAACAACGCTATTGAATACCATTTCTTCAGATGACCCGGTCGCCGTGGATTTTGCGGTCGATGAAAAAAGGATCAGCCGTTTCGAGCAGCTTCAAAAAATGGGAACCAATCCAAAAGATTCAACCTTTACGTTGCAGCTTCCAGACGGAAGCATCTATCCTTATCCCGGGATCATTAGCGTGATAGACCGTGCGGTGGACCCGCTAACGGGCACGATCAAGGTAAGGACCATCTTCAGGAATCCTGGCCGCAACCTCAAAGCAGGCATGAATTGCAACCTGAAGGTGCGGAGCAATCGCGCGGTGAATATGGTGATGATACCCTACCGCACAGTTGTGGAGCAAATGGGAGAATATTACGTATATGTTGTAGGCGACAGCAGCAAGGTAGCCCAGCGCAAATTAGCATTGGGTACCCGGATTGAGGACAAGGTAATAGTGAACGACGGCCTTCATTCAGGAGAAAAGATTGTGATAGATGGCATACAGAAATTAAGAGATGGGGCAAGAGTTCAAATAGGCGAAAAATGAATGGCGAATAAAAACAAGCGACTATTAAACAGGGCATAGTGGAAAAGTCTTTTAGGCGCCTGATGAATGGCAGCAATGGTGGAACCATTCTCGGGTATCCGAGTGAGCTGAATGCCTGTTTGATTGTATGGTGCAGATTATTAAGAACAACCAGACTTAACTATGATTGCAAATACTTTCATTCGTAGACCAGTTACGGCCATTGTGATTTCACTGGTTATTCTGCTGGTGGGAATACTGGCAATTCTGAATTTACCAGTAGGCCAATATCCTGATATTACACCACCCACGGTGCAGGTGACTGGCAGTTTTACGGGGGCGGATGCGCAAACGGTAGAACAGACTGTTACCACACCCATCGAAACTCAGGTAAATGGCACACCTGGCATGGCTTATATGCAAAGCAACAGCACCAGCGATGGCCGAACCACTATTAATGTTATTCTGAAAGTGGGCACCAATCCCGACATAGCGGCGCTCGATATACAAAACCGTGTGGGTATTGCAACGCCCCAACTACCCGACGACGTGAAGCGATTGGGAATCACCACTCGCAAACGAAATCCCAGTATACTGATGTTGGTTGCCATGTTCTCACCCGATGGCTCACACGATGTGAAGTTCATGGACAACTACACAAATATTTTTGTGAAAGATGCGCTACTTCGTGTGGCGGGCGTTGGGGATATTTTCACACGGGCCGATGATTTCAGTATGCGGGTTTGGCTGCAACCCGATAGGCTGGCCCAGCTTGGGCTCACTACGAACGACGTGATTGCCGCACTGCAGGAACAGAATCTGCAGATCGCCGCTGGTTCGGTAGGAGCTTCGCCCCAGAGCAGAAACCAGGCTTTTGAATATACGGTATTCACTAACAGTCGCCTCAGCACTGAGCAGGAATTTGGAAATATTATCATACGTAGTAATCCTGGAGCTGGGTCGATCGTGTACCTGAAAGATGTGGCCCGGGTGCAACTGGGTAAGTTCAGCTATGCCAGCAACTCCTTTGTGGATGGCAAGAGGGCTTCCTACCTGCTCATATATCGG
>CALFNL010000153.1 GCA_937902875.1 uncultured Bacteroidota bacterium
CCGCGCGCCAAAGTCAGCATACAGGAAAAGCCGGATACCACCTATACTAACGGTGAGCAGCTGATATTTAATGTAGTCAAGGGCGGTAAGGTGAGAATCGATGAGGTCAATTTCTTTGGCAATGATAATATCAGCGAGCTCAAATTGAAGAAACAAATGAAGGGTACCAAGGAGATGACCAGGATAACTCTGCATCCTGTCAAATACGCCAGTCCCTACGGAGAGAAGAAAAGAAAAACCTTCAAAGAATACCTGAAGGAATATGGATATTTATCACCCTCCAAGACACTGAATTATCTCGATCCTTATTTTAGGTTCAAACTTTTCAGTTCCGCGAAATATAACCAAAAGAAATATGACGCGGATAAGGAATCGGTTTTGGAATACTACAATTCGATGGGTTACCGAGACGTGGTGATTGAAAAGGATACGGTGTATTATAATTCCAAAGGGAATCTGAATGCCGATATAAAAGTGAATGAAGGGCATAAATATTATTTCGGGAATATTACCTGGAGAGGAAATACAAAATATCCCGATTCAATATTGACTGATATTCTCGGCATCAAGAAAGGAGATGTGTATAACCTGGGTACGCTCAACAAGAAACTGGGTAAGCAATTGAGTGCGGAAGGCGGCGATATAAGTGGGCTCTATATGGATAACGGGTATTTATTTTTTCGCGTTGACCCCGTGGAAACTGCTGTTTACAACGATACCATTGATCACGAGATCAGAATCGTGGAAGGGCCCCAGGCTACCATCAAGAACGTGAATATTGCCGGAAATGACAGAACCAAGGAACACGTAATTAGACGTGAACTCAGAACGATTCCCGGAGAAAAATTCAGTCGGTCGGAATTGATCCGTTCCCAGCGTGAAATTGCCAACCTGGGTTATTTTAACCAGGAACATATAGGAATCAATCCGGTTCCCAATCCAGATGATGGCACGGTTGACATCAATTATTCCGTGGAAGAGAAATCAGCCGATCAATTGGAATTGAGCGCCGGATGGGGCGGTGGAATTGGGCTCACCGGTACTGTAGGAGTCACATTCAATAATTTTTCCATAAGGAATATTTTCAAGCGTTCTTCGTGGGATCCGCTTCCTACGGGGGATGGACAAAAATTAAGCCTGAGATATCAATCGAATGGACGTTATTTCAGATCCGGCAATTTCTCATTTACCGAACCGTGGCTGGGAGGCAAAAAGCGTAATGCACTTACCATAAGTTTATATACTTCCAAATATGCCAACGCGTATGACTACACTACGGGAAGGTACACCAATGAAAAGGCGGATTCTTCTTATTTGAAGGCAGCAGGAGCAAGTATTTCATTGGGCAAGCAGCTAAAATGGCCCGACGATTATTTTACATTGATCTATTCGCTGAGTTATACCCAGTATAAGCTCAAGAATTACCCCGGGTTCTTCCAGGGCCTTTCCACGGGTACTTCAAATATTCTCAGTCTGAAATTTGCGCTATCGAGGTCTTCGGTTGACCAGCCCATTTATCCTCGAAGCGGGTCGAATTTTATGCTGAGCGCGGCATTCACTCCTCCTTATTCATTGTGGAGAAATCCATCGAAATATGTAACGGCAGAGGATAAGTTCAAACTGGTGGAATACCACAAATGGCGTATGAATGCCGAGTGGTTCGTACCCATTGGCAAAGCAGCCGGGGAAGACAAGAGCCGCCAATTGGTATTGAGGATGGCAGCGAAATACGGCTTCATAGGACGCTATAACAAGGACCTTGAAATATCGCCTTTTGAAAGATTCCAGTTGGGAGACGCGGGCCTGACTAATAATTTTGGCATACTGGGTTATGATATCATCGCCCATCGGGGATACCCCGTTTACCAGAGTTCAGATCCAACAGTTAATCCAGACCAGCAGTCCGCTACGCAATTCTTCACTATCTTCAATAAATATACTTTGGAATTGCGTTACCCGCTTGTTACCAACCCCAGCAGTACAATTTATGCATTGACATTTTTTGAAGCGGCAAACGGCTGGTATGAATTCAAGCAATGGAACCCTTTCCAGTTGAGACGTTCCGTAGGAGTTGGGATGCGGTTCTTCCTGCCCATGTTTGGCTTGCTTGGGTTTGATTATGGATTGGGCATTGACCGTTTAACGCCGCCGGGAACCAAGTTCAGCAATGCCACACGCTTCACATTCATGCTTGGATTTGAACCTGAATAAAAGCGTACATTCCTGAACTCAAAAACAAATTCCGAAAATTATCAGCCATGAAAAAGATATTCATTTTTGTAATTGCTGTTCTTTTTACTGCCATGAATGTTAACGCGCAGCGATACGCGGTAATTGACACCAAATACATTCTGGACAAACTGCAGGATTATAAAGACGCACAGAAGAAACTCGATCAGTTCAGCGAACAGTGGCAAAAAGAAGTGGATGCAAAACAGGCCGACCTGAATCGTATGTACAGAGACTATGATGCAGAACAGGTAATGTTAAGTGACGAATTGAAGAAAAAAAGAGAAGACGAACTCTTCAATAAAGAGAAGGAATTGAGAGACCTTCAGCGTCAACGGTTTGGTTACGAAGGCGATCTATTTAAGAAGAGACAGGAATTGATAAAACCAATCCAGGACAAGGTATATAATGCGGTTCAGAAGCTGGCAGTGGACCGTGGATACGATTTTATTTTGGATAAAAGTGAAGGAATTACCGTTATCTTTGCCGACCCAAAACTGGATCGGAGCGATGATGTGTTGAAAGCGCTGGGCGCCAAATAAAAGTTAAAAAGGCGGAGCCTGAAAACCTGACTGCTCTCTTATCCATCTTTAGCACTAAAACCAGAATCAATAAAATAATAACATGAAAAAGGTTTTCTCTTTATTAGCAGTTACGGGTATATTGATGCTCACCTGCAGTTTTGCCCAGGCCCAGAATAAATGGGGACATACTAACCTGGAAGATGTGGTTTCAATTATGCCAGACATTAAGAAAGCAGATTCCGCTCTGACTAAATTCAAGAAAGATTCGCTAGAATCAATGCTTCCTTATTACCTGAGTGAATTCAAACGCAAAGATTCCATCGCCAAAGCGCCTGCAACTCCTGCCGCTGTTCGCAAGCAAGCCGAGCAGGAAGCCAATCAGTATGGATCCATTCTCCAGAATTGGGATCAATATTCTCAAAGTGAATTGCAGAGAAAGCAACAGGAAGTATTGCAGCCATATTTCGCAAAAGCATTCCAACTTGTAAATGAAGTAGCTAAGGAAAACGGCTATTCATGGGTATTTAAGCAAGACGCTTTATTGGTGGCGCCACAAGGCGATGACCTACTGCCCCTTGTTGCCAAGAAGCTGGGCGTAAAATTGCCGACCCCTGCTCAGGGTGTGGGGCAGCCAACCAAGGAAGAAGCTCCTGCCGCCAAGCCCAAAAAATAATTATTGAAATGTTCGTCTGAAGCCGTCCTGCAATTCTGCGGGACGGTTTTGATTTATATAAGTTCACGCAGTATATCTTTGCCTCATGAGCCAAAAGCCTATAGGTGTTTTCGATTCCGGTTATGGCGGACTCACCGTACTGAAAGAGATCCTGCACCTGTTGCCTGAATATGATTATTTATACCTGGGTGATAATGCCAGGGCGCCTTATGGCACACGTTCTTTTGAAACGGTGTATCGCTATACCCTGGAATGCGTGGAATGGTTTTTTGAAAAAGGATGCCCGCTGGTAATATTGGCTTGTAATACGGCTTCGGCCAAAGCGCTGCGAACCATACAGCAAAATGATCTGCCCCGCCTCAATCCTTCAAACAGGGTACTGGGAGTGATCAGGCCCACTACTGAAATTATTGGAAATTTTACGAAGTCCAATTCAGTGGGCATACTGGCTACCAGGGGCACTGTGATGTCGGACTCCTACCGAATTGAAATAAAAAAATTCTTTCCGCAGGTGAAGGTCTTCCAGGAAGCATGCCCCATGTGGGTTCCATTGATCGAAAACAATGAACATCTGGGGCCAGGCGCGGATTATTTTGTACAGAAAAATCTCCAGGAACTCTTTACAAAAGACAAGAGTATCGACACTATCCTGCTTGCCTGCACGCATTATCCGCTGATGTTGGAAAAGATATGGCAATTCCTGCCAGGACGACCGACTACCGTACTCAGCCAGGGGGAAATAGTTGCCCAAAGCCTTTCAGACTATTTTTTTCGACATCCTGAGATGGAATCCCGTTGCAGCAAAAAGGGGAATCTCAGATTTTTCACAACCGATTCGCCTGATGATTTTGATACTCATGCCAGCTTATTTTTTGGGCAGGCTATTCAGTCAAAACATGTTGATTTAGAAGATTATATGGCGAGATAACCCGGTGGCCCACCCTCAGTTTGCATGGGTTTAAAATGGGAATCAGTGCCATCCTCAAAATTTTCTTTCAGGAGCATTCCGGTTCTGTGCTCATTTGCTTACCTTTGCCCTCCTTTCACAAACTGGCGGGCGTGGTGGCCTGTTGGATTGATTGAAACCCGATCCGTTCTCCCGGATCTTAATTCAAAACGTGAAAAAGCAATAACAAAATGAAGCGTACATATCAACCACATCGCCGGCGCAGAAAATCAGTACATGGGTTCCGTAAACGCATGCAGACAGCCAATGGCCGTAAAGTATTGGCCAGTCGCCGTAAAAAGGGGCGCAGAAAGCTCTCTGTTTCCGATGAAAGAGGACTGAAATAATTCCTGCCTGAATTCCGTAAAGGATATTTAAACAGGAAGGCTCATATAATTTTATAGCCCCGGCATCTTGTGATCCGGGGCTATTTTTATTAAGCACTTGAAGAAGCAATTTACATTAGGGAAAAATGAAAGGCTGAAGAGCCGGAAGCTCATTGAACGCCTGTTCAGGGAAGGGAAAACTATTTCCACTAATCCCCTGAAACTCTATTACCTGATTGATCGCGAATTGTTCGTGGGCAGTAACCGGGAACGCACGAAATTCAAATTATCAAATCTTCAGTTTGGAATCGGCGTGGGCGCAAAATTTTTCAGGAAGGCGGTGGATCGCAATCGTATAAAACGTGTGGTGCGGGAATCGTACCGGCAGCAAAAGAATGCCCTGCTTGCAAAGGCAAAGGAAAAAGGGCTGGAGATTGCCATGTTCTTCATTTACACCTCCAAAGAATTACCGGAATTCAGGAGCCTGAACCAAAAGATGGAGATAATTTTGAACAAACTTATGGCAGTTCTTGAAACAAAAGAAGATGGAAGAAAATAAGAACCGATTCTTGCAGGTACTGAAGGCCGTGAGCCTTGCGCTGAGCCTGCCTTTTGTGTTCCTCATTAAATTATACCAATGGATTATTTCCCCATGGCTTGGCCCCTCCTGCAGGTTTACGCCAACCTGTTCTCAATATGCAATTGAAGCATTGAAAAAATATGGCCCACTCAAAGGCGCATGGTTGGCCATCAGGCGTATCAGCAGGTGCCACCCCTGGGGTGGCCACGGATATGACCCCGTGCCTTGACTTGAAAGCATTACATTGAAATTTTCATGGCATTAAAATTTTCCGGGTCTGGGAACTTTCCTGGCCGTTGAATATGTAATCAGCCTGATTATACCGCACAAAAAAACCACTCAGCAGGGAGTGGTCTTGAAAGAATTGTATGCGTGATTATTTTATTTGGTGGCCGCATCAAAATGTTGCGCAACCTTTGGCCAGTTTACCAGGTTCCAAAAAGCGGTCAAATAGTCACCGCGGCGATTCTGATACTTGAGATAATATGCATGTTCCCAAACATCAACACCTAGAATGGGGCTACCCTTTATTTCAGCCACATCCATCAACGGGTTGTCTTGGTTTGGCGTGGAACTGATCTCCAGTTTGCCATCTTTTGAAATCAACCAGGCCCATCCGCTACCGAAGCGAGTGAGGCCTGCAGCTGCGAATTTTTCCTTGAACGCGTCGAAACTGCCAAAAGCCGCATTGATGGCATCTGCCAGTTTCCCGGAAGGAGTACCGCCAGCCTTGGGAGCCATGATTTCCCAAAAGAAACTATGGTTCCAGTGTCCTCCACCGTTATTGCGCACGGCAGGACTGATACTGCCAGCAGACTTAACCAATTCGAGAAGTGTTTTATTTTCATTAGGTGTTCCGGCAATTGCTTTATTCAAGTTATCAACATAAGCCTGGTGATGTTTGCCATGATGAATCTGCATGGTCATGCTGTCAATATAAGGTTCCAACGCGTCGTGTGCATAAGGTAATGCAGGTAATGTGAATGCCATAATTTTATGATTTTGAATTTAGAAATAAGATTCAGATTGTTATTCCATTTTCGTCCACAGTCAAAATGGCCATGGAATTTTACGGAACCCGGAATGTTGGATCTTAAAAATCCGGCTACACGAGAACCGGTGAATATTGAATACAAATCAAAAGGTCTCCTTTTCTTTTCAACGATACAATTTTTCGCAGGCACTATTCACAGGCTGCAGGATTTGCCACAGACGGACGACAAATTTACACCTCAATACCGGATTCCTCAAAAAGAAAGCATTTCTCCGAAAATGAACCATGCGTTAATCTGTATTCACAATCGATTGCGCGGTTTCGAAAATAATTGCGCATGGTAAGATAGCCCGAATATATTTTGTAGTAACTTCCTCCACTGCAATTCAGAATTCTACTGACAATTATCAAATCATAATATGAAGAAAAGACCGACTGCTGCCGCTACCCGAAGGAATTTTATAGTCAAACTCGCCAAAGCGGCTGCCGCTGGCACGCTGATTCCGCATGTGGCATTGGCTAAGGAGCCCGCGCAACGCGTTAGTATCCTACACAGGGATACATTCAGTTTCAATGACCAGATCCAGGTTGGCCTTATAGGGGCAGGAGGCATGGGGAATGCTGACGCAAGTACTGCTTCGGAAATTCCAGGAGTGAAGCTGATAGCAGCCTGCGATCTATACGATGGGAGGCTGGAAGATATAAAGAAAAAATATGGGAAAGATATTTTCACTACCAGGCGCTATGAGGAAATTCTTTCCAGAAAAGACATTGACGCGGTAATTATTGCCACGCCTGATCATTGGCACAAAGACATTTCTGTAGCCGCACTTAATAGCGGCAAAGCCGTGTATTGTGAAAAGCCGATGGTTCATGACATATCTGAAGGATCGGCCGTGGTGGAGGCGCAAACGAAGAATAATATGGTGCTGCAGGTAGGCAGCCAGGGCATGAGTTCACTCGGCAATGAAAAAGCCAAAGAATTACTGGAAGCCGGCGCTATCGGCCAATTGAATTATGCTGAGGGATTCTGGGCCAGAAATACTCCCGGTGGAGCCTGGCAATATGATATTCCCGCAGATGCATCGGAAAAAACTGTGGATTGGAAGCGTTTCCTGAAAAATTACCCCGACCGTCCATTCGACCCCAAGAGGTTTTTTCGCTGGCGTTGTTACCGCGACTATGGTACCGGCGTTTCCGGCGACCTTTTTGTCCATTTGTTTTCAAGTCTGCACTTTATTGTGAGTTCTGCCGGCCCCAACAGAGTCATGGCCACAGGCGGATTGCGGTACTGGAAAGACGGCAGGGACGTGCCCGATGTTTTGTTGGGTATGTTTGACTACCCCCAAACGGAAAAGCATCCTGCATTCAATCTGTCTCTGCGGGTTAATTTTGTGGACGGCACGGCCGACAATACATATCTGAGACTCGTGGGCAATGAAGGTTCATTGATTGTGGAATGGGATAAAGTTACGCTGACCAGGAATTTCTCCTATCCCCCGGAAGATTATGCCACCATATTAAAAAGCAGGCAGTATGCGGCCGATTACGACCGGAAAAAAATGAAAGACCCTGATATTACAGTATTCAAGGCTGATGAAGGATATAAAGGAGCCCATTTTGACCATTTTTTTAATTGGGCGAGAGCAATCAGAGGCGGCAAGTCGATAGTGGAAGATGCATTGTTTGGTTACAGGGCTGCGGCGCCTGCCTTGCTATGCAATGATAGTTATTTTCAGGAAAGACCAATCAAATGGGACCCTGTAAAATTGAAATTATTGAGCTAAAACTTCTAATTATGTATAAGACAATCTTTTTGATCTGTGTAGTGTTGTCGGCAGCAATCCTGCTATCGTTTGCATTGAATACAAAACACAATTCTACAGGCAAACCAGGAGAAAAAGCCGGATGGAAATCCTTGTTCAATGGAAAGGATCTGACCGGTTGGCGCACCTACCAAAACAAGCCCCAGGACAGTTGGGAAGTAGTGAATGGACAACTGCACTGCAAGAAAGAAGGCGCCACCAAACACTGTGATATTGTAACAATGGACCAATATGAAAATTTTATATTGGAACTTGACTGGAAAATTGACAAGGCTGCGAACAGCGGAATCATCTATCGTGCCGATGAAAATCATGATGCTCCCTACGAGTCAGGACCCGAATATCAATTGATCGATGATGCGGGCTATCCTGAAAAACTGGAAGACTGGCAAAAAAGTGGCTCTGATTATGCCATGCATCCACCCTCGAAACTGGTTTCAAAGCCCACGGGTGAATATAACCACACCCGCATAGTGGTTAATGGGGCCCATGTTGAACATTGGCTCAACGGACAAAAAGTTGTTGAATTTGAATTTTGGACGCCCGAATGGCAAAAGTTGAAATCAGAAAGTAAATGGAAGGATGAAGCCGGATATGGTATGGTGAAAAAAGGGCATATTGATTTGCAGGACCATGGCGGAGGTGTTTGGTTCAAGAATATCAGGTTGAAGGTACTTTAAGAATTTATTGAAAAATAAACGATTGCTATAAGGCCCCTGGATACCGGGGGCTTTGTTTTTCGAATTTGCCTGAGCAAAAAAACTAAAATCCTTTCGCTGCTATTCAGCGGGTATTTCAATGAAGAAACTTATCTTTTATTTCGAAAAAAACTCTTTATCAGTTCTGAACATTCTTCTTTCAGGATTCCTTTTTGCAATTCAGTTTTAGGATGGAAAGGCCAATTATCCCGCAGGTCAGGCTGGCACGGCAAATGGCTCAGGCATCCGTTTTTTTCATCATCGGCTCCATAAACTATGCGCCCGATCTTACTCCAGTACAATGCTCCGGCACACATCAAACATGGTTCCACTGTAATATAGATGGTGGCCTCAGGCAAATATTTGCTGCCCAGAAAATTGAAGGCACTTGTAAGTGCCAGGATCTCGGCATGCGCGGTAGAATCATTCAATTTTTCAATTTGATTATAGCCTCTGGCAATTATTTTTTCGTTCATCAATATCACGGATCCCACGGGCACTTCTCCCATGTCAAATGCCTTTCCCGCTTCCCTTAAGGCCTGCTTCATGAAATATTCATCGTTCATAGTTGGTAATTTTGAAACCGGATTGTTGAAAACGGCACGATATCCTGTAACCAGGATACTTATATTAACGAGCTCTGATCTGCATTGCTGCACCTCCACCAGGCGCCAGGAAAATAGTGATATTGTCTGCCCCCGAAATAGCCCTGGTTTGTTTGATCAGGTGGTTGGGATCGTTTTGCACATCAGGCGCATCGGCAAAAATATCAGCTTCATAATTGGCATTCCCCAGGAAATTCATTGAAATTGACAATTTCCTTGATTCGTGATTAGTGATGCATCCCACATACCAATCAGTGTTCTTCCTTCTTGCAATTACAATATATTCGCCTGGTTTCGCATCAATGACTCTTGTTTCATCCCAAACCGTTGGCACTTCCCTGATAAATTCAAAGCCGGGCTGCCCTTCATAGGCGGCAGGAAAATCGCATACCATACCCAGATAATTTTCAAGCACTACATACATAGCCAGCATATGGCAGCGTGTGGAAATCATGAGCGGCCTGGTATATTGCACTTTATATTTACACGTGGGTACCGCCCTGAAGCCACCAAGATGATAATCTGTTGAACCGGCCAGCATTCTTGTAAAAGGCATATTGATATCGTGGTCAGCACTGATTGCTTCTTCATTCCACTTATTGGATTCATAATTCAGGGTGCCTTCCCTGGTAAATTCGTTGGGGAAGGTTCGGCTCAAGCCGGTAGGTTTATAGGCCCCATGAAATTGTATATGAATGTGATGCCTGGCCGCTTTTTCCAATATTTCGGTTTGGATGTTCACCATCTCCTGGTCATCACGGTCCATAAAATCCACCATCAAGCCTGTTATGCCCCATTTCTGAAATTGATCAAGCGCGGAGTCGAGTTTGGCATAGAGTGCCGACCAATAGACCCATACCCTGATGCCGACACCCTTCGATTTAGCATAGTCGCAAATCTCCTGCATATCGAGGCCCGGAACAGGTTTGGTTGGGTCTGCATGAGGGCCCGGCATGAAGTTGGCCCCGTCGTTACTGTACCATTCATGCAGGCCATATTCCACAACGGAATGATATTCGATTCCATTCCTGGCGCAAAAATCTATATAGTATTTATTGGTTTCGAAATTATTGCCAGGAGCGAATGAAGTATCAGGTGTAATATTTCCATTCCACCAGGGAAATGTGGTTTTGCCGGGCTTCAGCCACGACCAATCTTTCATTTTGGGCGGATCATTCAGATTGGTGAGTATATTTGATTCTATCAAAGCTCCTACCCTGTCACTGATCATCAATACGCGCCAGGGACTCTGGTGAGGTAAGACCGCTTTTACTTTTACAGTAGCCCGGTGGGGGAGTGGTGAAAGTTTACTCAATAGAACTCCGTCGTGCTTTACCAAATACATGCCGGCATAGTCCAGCAGGGCGGCTTCGGTTATGGCCAGAAATTTTTGGTCTGGAAATTCAAACAATGCGGGCATATCCATGAGAGTATCTTCCTTCACTTCATTCCATGGCAGGAGGCTATAAAGCCCTTCGTGCGATGTGGTATAGGATGGCAGGAACAGCGTTCTTACGAGGGGATTTCCGGCGAGTACAAAACTACTGTTCTCGTTGAGCAGGATCAGGGAATCCTGGGTTTTGCAGATTGGAAACTCATATCTGAAAGCCAGACCATCATCGAAAGCTCTTACTCTGAGATTGACCCGGCGCCGCGGCAGATTTATTTCTTCCAGAGGTATCAACAATTCATTATACCGGCTATGTATTTTCCTGTTCTTTCCAACTATCAGTTCATAGTTTTCTGAGCCTTGCCGAAATATGGGTTTGCCCATTTTCAAACCCTTTCCAAAAGGTCCATCGTTAAAAACCAGGCTCAGCGGGGAATAATTGATTAAGAGTTTTTTCCTGAATATAACACCATACTCTGCCGAACCCTGGTTTAGCTTAAATGAATACCCAATGTTTTCACTTGGAGATTTTAGATTCAGGACCTTCTGAGCCCTGGAATTTTTAGATATGAATAAACAGAGCAAAAAGGAGATCCAAAATAAGCGCATCATAGCATGAATTTCGAGCCATGAAGCTACTATTTCAATCCAATAACACGATATAGTTTTTGCCTTGATACGGTTTCAAATTATCTAATGTGGTTTTAGGGTTTTTCCTTTTTGAAGAAAATTCCTTTACCTGAGATGGGCACGTTGCCATAATAGATTCCGAATCCCGGGGTTGTGATATATTTTTCCTTCAGCTCATTTTGTAAAGCTGGCGATTGCTTTTTCCCGTTCACGATCAGCTCTTCGTCAGTAAGCGCAAACCAGTCGAGATTCTTTTCATTTTTGATTAATTTGGCATTAATCAGATCCTGGATAAGACTGCCGACTATTTTTCTGCCCTCTTCCATGCTCCTGTCATTCCTTTCCCTGAATGCCTTCTCCATCATGATCTTTTGCTTTTCAAATTCATTTAATGCTAATTTTTCCCGAAGCATACCCTGATTTTCCTGCATGAATTCCTGCCTCCGTTTCATTTGGGCCATCAGTTCGGGATTTCCTTCCCAGCCCGATTCCTGTAGTTCCTGCATTCGTTTATTTGCCATTATCAGACTTTCATATAATTTTTCCTTCTCCATTTTCACTTCATCTGCTTTCTGAGCATCCATGTTTTGATTCCTGAGTTCTTCCAGATCTTTTATTCTTTGCTCGATGGATTGTCTGCCTGCGACTAAATTAGCTTTTTCCCTATCCCTTAATTCGGATTTCAATTCATTTAATTTTTCATTTTGCATCGCCGCCATTTCGAATTCTCTGTCACGCTTCCACTGGTCTTGCTGCAACGCATTCATTTTTGCAAGGGCCATTTTTGTTTGTTCTTCATTCAGCCTGTTCATTTTTTCCTGCATTAATTTGAGCCGGGTTTCCTGGTTTAGCTCCGCCTCGCGATCCCTCTTAACTTCGTCTGCATTACGAAAGATTACAGATTCTTGAATGCTGTTGACTATTTCTTTGTATTCACGCAGATTATTTTCCGGAATTCTCTTTCCATCCACATACAATTCAGTGAGCTCATCATTTTTTTTCACCATTTTATATTTAGTTCCATTTTGATCTGTTGCCTCAAAAGTTGACGTGAGGATGTCGCCATCTTTGTTGATATTTGAAGAGATGCTGGGGAACCTGAGTTTTGATGGAAGCGTATCATTTTGGCTGAAAGCCCACCGTGTTGCGGGACGCTCCTGGAGGGGAATGCTATATTGCTTCGGCACAATGGTGATGTCTTTAACTATGCGACCCGTTGGTTCTTTCATGGAAAGAAATGAAAGAAATCCTATTGTTGCTACGCTGAAAATGAATATGCCTTTTTCCATACTATTTAATTTTTTGTGTTCATTATTAATGATACGTTTGACTCTTTTTAGCAGATGATTTTTAGTTCCTGAAAGCGCCGTGGCGTACCTGGGTGCGGAGAGATGATATTCCTGGAATGAAATCAGTGCCTGAATATAATTGGCTTTATTGCCGCTATGCGCCAATGCAATGTCGTCGCAGCAATTTTCTCTCTCTTCGCGTATGAGTGAGGAGAGCCATAATATGGCGGGATTAAAGAAGAAGATAATTTCTCCAAAACTCAGAATGAGATTGATAAGATAATCTTTGCGCCTGATATGTGCCAGCTCATGAAGCAATATGGCTTCCACCTCCTCAGGAGGAAGGCTGGATAGCAAGCCAAGTGGAATCAATATTACCGGTTTCAGGTGGCCAATGGCCAATGGAACTTTCACCAATTCCGATTCCAATAAGGAGATGGTTCTTTTTATTTGAAGTTTGGCAATCAACGCCTGCAACTTGTTTATCCAGTATTCTTCAGGTAAATGAATCTTATAATTCCTGATGCGCTGGATATATGCCAGGTTGGTGAACAGCCGTATGCATTTTACGCTGAAAAGAATAAACCAGATGGCTACGAGCCAGGAAGCATTATTATTAAAGTAGTTTATGGCTTTGTCCAGAAAATTATCGCTGAGTAATGAATCGGATAAGCCAGTGTTTCCATATAAGCTGAAAGTTTCAGGTTGTTTTATGTTCGCGGCAGCGGAGGGAGAATCTGTGCCGAATTTGGATGGAGAGTGTAGTTGCCAGTAAAAGGTGACACAGGCAGCCAAAAGAAAAAGCAGGAATAATGAAGACAGCAGGTTATGCCGTATGGCCGATCCTGATTTTTTTGTAAACATGATGATAATTACCACGCCAATTGCAATCAGTAATCCCTGCCATAGCGAATGGAGTAAGGTCCATAAAACGGCTCTGATGATTTCATCGGTAAGCAAGAGCTTTACAAAACCTGTTTGCATAGAAGGAAATTTGGTGTGAGCATTATTTATCCTTATTCAGTTTATCTAACAAGCCCCTGATTGCTTCCAATTCCTTTTTGGAAGTCTTTTTATTTCCCAATAGCTGCATCATCAGGTTGCTTGCTGATCCGTCATATAATGAATCAACGAAGCGATCCAGCAAAAAGCCTTTCATTTTTTTTTCTTCAATACTTGCGCTGTAGATATGCTTCATATTGCTCTCATCTCTTTTGAGAATCGATTTGTCAACCATGATCTGCATGAGCTTTAGCGTGGATGTATATTGCACGGCTCTTGTCTGCCTGTTCAGTTGGTCGTTAACGAACCGAACAGTAGAAGGCCCATGTTTCCACAATACCTGAAGTATTTCCAGCTCTGATTTAGTGGGTTCTATTCCGGATCTGTCTCCTTTCTTTGCTTGTTTCATATCTTAAAGGTAGGAAAAATTTCGTACGAACAAATATTTACCTAAAAGCTTTTTGAAATACCCCATAATAGCCAGTGTTAAATACCATGCTAATTGGTATTTAGTCCGTTGTATAGTACTTATATGGGACTTATCTTGCAATGCGGAGAATTAGCTCAGATGGATATTGAAAGGGATAGTATCTCTTCGTTGATTTTTTACCTAAGAGGGGAAAAGGTAATGTTCGATTTTCATTTAGCGATGCTCTACGGGGTGGGAACAAAGGTTCTAAACCAGGCAGTAAAGCGGAACCTGGAAAGATTTCCAGGTGATTTCATGTTCCAATTGACTGATCAGGAATGGGAAATCTTGCGGTCACAGATTGTGACTTCAAGTTGGGGGGGCCGGAGGTCGCCCCCTTATGTATTTACAGAACAGGGGGTTGCAATGCTTGCAGGAGTATTGAAGAGCACGAAAGCTATCGAGGTAAATATTCTGATAATGAGGGCCTTTGTATTTATGCGGAAAATGGTAGCCCAAAACGAGGAATTGAAAGTCAGGATCGAGCAACTGGAATCAAAATATGATAGCCGGTTTTCCACTGTATTCGAGGCCATTAAACAATTGATTAACCGGGAAGACAGGCCTCGCAACCCTATTGGTTTCAAGGTGGGAATCAGGGACCAATGAAGTATAATTATCATTTAAAATGGGAATGCGCCTGTTGAGAAATCGTCAATGCGGAGCTTTGACTAACTTTCAGGTCAAATATTAGAGATTGGCAAGAATCAAACTGGACCTTCACGATATTTATAATAATAGCAACGCTATCGACAAGGCCCTGCTGGCTGCTTTTGAAGAGGCGATTGATAAAAAAATACGGGAGGTTGAAATAATTCCGGGCAAGGGTAGCGGGCAACTTCGGAAGAAAGTAGAACGCTTTCTGCAACTTCCCCATATCAAACCCCTGTACCACCGAATAGAAAATGACAGCAGGAATTTCGGGAGGCTATTTGTTTATTTTAAATTTTGAATCGTAGGTCCGAAAGGGCTTCAGCCCTAACTGACATCATTGTGCGACCATAAATGATATCCCGAGACTGCAGCTGATAGCATTCAAATTGATCATCTCTTGAGCCCGCTCATCAATAAGTCTGCATTAACCCGTTAAGTCTAAATAATCTTATTCAAAATTGACTTGCCAGGTCTGCTTTTCATAAATTTTTCCAAAAAAATGCCCTAATATTTGGAACGTACGTTTTTTATCGTACCTTAGAGTCATGAAAGCTTCAAAAAAGGCAATAGGAAGAGAACTATTGCCTACCAAATCGGAAATGGATGTATTGCAGGTTTTGTGGCAAAATGGTCCTTCCACGGTGCGGTTTGTACATGATACCCTGAACAAACAAAAGGAAGCAGTACAATACACATCTACCCTGAAGTTGATGCAGGTAATGACTGAAAAAGGAATGCTGAAAAGAGATGAATCCAATATGAAACATATATACATCCCGGAATTGGAAGAGAAGAAGACAAAGGGATTCATATTAGACAGGTTTGTTGATTCAGTGTATAATGGCTCCATAAGCAGTTTGATGATTGCCTTATTGGGTAATGGCAAAACATCAAAGAAGGAACTGCAAAAAGTGAAAGAATTATTGAATAAGCTGGATGAAAAAGAGTAGTCGTAAAAAATTATTCAAATGAATTTGATTTTTCTGGATAGTTCCATAATGCATAAAGCTGTGCAGGCGCTCAGTTGGACCCTCATTCATTCCCTATGGCAGGGACTGCTGTTTACCCTGATTGCAGGAACGGTGATGATATTTACGAGGAAAACAAGGTCTTCACTCAGGTATAGAATTATTGCCATTTTGTTCTTTTCTTTCATTGCGACCTCTTTAGTTACTTTCCTTTTGGAGTGGAACCGGATTCCGCAAACGGCAACCCGATCCGCAATGGTGGATTCATTCCCTGTGACTTCAGTTTTTGCTTATCAGATGCAGCGTTTCTGTGAATATTTTTCGGCCAATGCATCACTGGTTGTGATGATCTGGTTTGTGGTGTTCATTGCTAAATGCGTGCAAATGGTGGGTGGGCTCGTGTACAGTAATCGAATTATAAACCATAAAACATACCAGCCCGAAACATTTTGGCAAAACAAGCTGGCGTTGTTCTGCGAGCAATTGCAGGTTAAGAGATCCGTATTGTTGCTGGAGTCTGAACTGGTGAAGATTCCGATAGTCGTGGGTCATTTGAAACCCATCATCCTTATTCCTTTAGGTTTATTGTCAAATCTTCCCCCCGGCCAGTTAGAAGCCGTATTGTTACATGAGCTCGCGCATATTCGCCGCCATGATTATTTCATAAACCTCCTGCAAAATTTCGCGGAGATGATATTTTTCTTTAATCCCGGTTTATTGTGGATATCGGTTCTTTTGCGGGAAGAAAGGGAAAATTGTTGTGATGATATCGCCGTGGAACAAACGAAAAATAAGAAACAATTCATAAGCGCACTCATCAGTTTCAAGGAACATGCTGTTTATGCCCCTGCATGCACAATGGCATTTCCCGGCAGAAAGAATCACTTGCTGCAGCGTGTGAGTAGAATTCTTCAAAATAAGAACCATACGCTCAATCCGGCAGAAAAAATATTTTCATTGGTGAGCCTGTCGATACTTGCCATTTTGTTCGCAACCGCTATCAGCACACCGGTGAATCCGAATGAAAACAGGGAGCTTGATCAAAAACTGCGAAAGGGTATTAGCATCGCTCAAGCGGAAAATTCAAAGCTTTTGATTGATCCTGGTTCATCGAATTATGAAAAACAGGCAATGGTAAATGATGAAACTCATCCACAAAAAGGCCTCAAGAATGTAATGATTGGCCGGTACCGAAAAACTGAGAAGGAAGATGGATATGAGGCGCAGGCTAAAAAGGTAGAGGATATTGAGAAGACAGAGGTGACAGAAACAAATCTCATTCAAAATAGCGAGGCAAAAAGCGAATCCATGGACCTTGAAAGGCAGCAGACACTGAAGGACATGCAGCAGGCGGAAATAGACAGGGCCCAGGCTTTGAAAGATCAGGAGCAGGCCAGGATGGATGTGCGACAGGCTTTCCTGGATAGGCAGGAGGCAGCGAAGGATGCCGAAATGGCAAGGCTGGATATGGAAAAAGCACGGAAAGAAAAGGTTCAACAAGACATCCTGAAAAACAGACATTGAAATTTGAATTCAAACTTTAATAAAATCAAGTCCCCTTAGGGTGATCTTACAATGGCGCGCACTGTATTGATCACCGGGCCTGGTTGAATTTGTTCCATCAAACAATACTGCAATCTCTTAAAATTCACTAACCAGTGGAGGGGGAATCTATTGTTCAACAATCATTAAAAAACAGAAAATGAAAAAGATGATTTTAAGCCGCGTAGTAATAATGTTTACAGCGGTCATGTGCATCGCCCAGGCGCAAGCACAGAAAAAACCTGCCGTCAAAACAGAAAAGCGTCCGCTGACGCGCGACAGTTATCTGAATATTGAGAACGACAGCATGAACCTCAATGGTGATGATATGGTCACATACCGGGAAGGCTCGCAGCACTACAAAATCAGGATGAAGGATGATAAAGTGGTTGAAATGTATGTGAATGACCAGAGGATTCCCGAGCCTGATTTTGATAAGTATAAGGAGGTAATTGGGAAGATAAGGGTGCAGATAAAAAAAGATAAGGAGCAGGCGGAAATTGACAGGCAGCAGGCACTAAGAGACCAGGCGGAAGCGGTCAAAGATCAGGAACAGGCAGAAAAAGACGAGGAACAGGCGAAACTGGAGGAAAAGGAAGCGCAAGAAGAGCGGGTGCGAAGCCGGGAAGATGCGAAACAGGCGGAACTTGACAGGAAACAGGCGATTAAAGATATTGAGCAGGCACGACTCGATCAGGCGCAGGCAATGAAAGATATGGAACAGGCAAAATTAGACAGGAAACAGGCAGAAGAGGACAGGAGAATCTATCAGGGAGTGGTAGCAGATTTGATATCCGGGAAAATAATCAGGAACGAAGATGAACTGCACGAGCTTAGACTGACAAACACTGAATTGATCGTAAATGGAGCGACGCAATCTGACAACCTCCATCAAAAACTCAGGGCCAAATACCTGAATGCTTCACACACGCAGGTGATATTCAGGAATAATGCTAATCATCGGATGATGTCGGTGGAAAAAAAAGAGGAACAGTGATATTTGTTTTCAGGGCCTTGGAGGTTTGTTGAAAAAGCTTTCAAGGCCTTTCAATAAATGCAATCCCTATTCACTTCTTAAACTCTTCACCGGGTTTGCGAGAGCGGCCCTGATGGCCCTGAAGCTAACGGTGAACAGTGTAATCAACATGGTAAAAAAGGCAGCCAGAACAAAGATCCACAAGCTTATATTGATGCGATAAGCGAAATCCTGCAACCATATGTGCATTACATACCAGGCCACAGGAGCGGCAATGGCAAATGCCAAAAGAACCAGCTTTAAGAAGTTTTTGGATAAGAGTGAAACGATACCTGTTACATCTGCTCCCAAAACTTTTCTAATGCCAATTTCTTTGGTTCGCTGTTCTGCCGTAAATGTAACCAGGCCAAATAAACCGAGACAGGCCACAAAAATTGTCAATCCGGCAAAGATGCCCAGGATGCGACCGATGGTTTTTTCTGACTTATAGGTATTATTAAACCTGTCATCCAGGAAAGAATAAGAAAAGGGCGACTCGGCCTTAAGATCGTTCCATTTCTGTTGGACACTCGCTATAAGACCGGCAATATCTTTGGTTTTTGTCTTCACGATTACAATACTGTAGTTAGCGCCGAGGGTCATTACCAGCGGTGTGATCAGTTCGTGCAGTGACCTGAAATGGAAATCTTTTACAATACCGATCACGTGATAGGTATATTTTTTAGAATCATTATCAATATGCGTGATAGTATGGCCCAGTGCTTCCGGCCCCCATCCAAATGCTTTTGCTGCTGTTTCGTTTAAGATTACTGCTGTGGAATCGGTCCCAAATTCTTTGGAAAAATTTCGTCCTTCCGCCATCTCCATTCCCAGGGTAGAAATATAATCGTAATCCACCTCATATCTTAATGCCTTGATGAACTGGGAGGCTTTGGCATCGGGGTATGCAAAGAAGTTATTATTGAAAGATGACCCAGCCGGCAGGTAGCCCGATCCACTCACGCTTACGACTCTTGGATCCTGCAACAATTGCTGCCTGAAAACATCCTGGTTCTTTCCCAGCCAAAAAGCCTCTTCCACCACCAGTACCTGGTTTCTGTCGTAGCCCAATTTCTTCTGTTGTATAAAGGAAAGTTGTTTATAAACTACTGCGGTCCCAACAATCAGGCAAATGGAAATAAAAAATTGAAATACTACGAGCCCGCTTCGGAACCCAATGCTTCTTTTGGTGGAAGCGAAATTTCCTTTGAGTACGGTAACAGGCTTAAATGATGAAAGGAAGAAGGCTGGATAGCTGCCTGCCAGTAAGCCTGTGAACAAGCCGAACAATAGCAGGCCAGGCAGGAACCAATGGTTGGTCTGCAAGTGGAAGCTCAGGTTTTGTCCCGTAAGGTTATTGAAAAATGGAAGCGCCCAGTAAACCAAAATGATTGAAATAATCATGGCAATTGCAGTAAGCAGAAGGGATTCGACAAGGAACTGCCTCACCAATTCCAGCTTCATGGATCCTAACACTTTTCTGATGCCCACTTCCCTGGCTCTCCTGGAAGCGCCTGCTGTAGAAAGGTTCATAAAATTTATACAGGCAATGAGTAGCATGAAAACGGCCACCGCACTGAAAATATACACATAACGGATGTCGCCATATGGCTCCATGTCGCCGGTTAAATCTGAATGCAGGTGTATGTCGGTCAGAGGCTGCAGATAAAAGCCAATATTATTTCCTTTTTGCCTGAATTCATCGATGGTTAAACCCATTGCCTGTTTCAACTGGGGACTAATGTATTTTTCTACAGCCAGTGGAAACTTAGCCTCCAGTTTTTTATAGTCATAAGCTTTCGGGAGCACCAGGTAAGTGTAAAAATTCGAAGCAAGCCAGGTTTGACTTCTTGACTCCGGCAGAGTTGACATGGAGCCAAAGAGGTCAAAATGAAAATGAGAATTTTCAGGCACTTTGTCGATAACGCCCGTTACCCTGAGAGTAGCTTTTTGATCCTTAAATTCGAGTACTTTGCCAATAGCAGTTTCATTTCCGAAGTATTTCTTGGCGGTGGCTTTTGTAATGACTACTGTATAAGGTTCAAGGAGGGCCGTTTTTGGATCACCTTCAATAAATGGAAGGGAAAATACATGGAAGAAATTTGAATCTACAAAGGCCAGTACACTTTCCCTGAAAATCCTGGTGCCATAACTGATCCGGGGCATTCCATCAGTATGAATGCGCGTTGCTTCCAAGACTTCGGGAAAATCATTTTTGAAAGTTTGAGCCACTGGAGGCATTACATTGGCTTCCTTTATTACACCGCCCTGCATGGTACCCCGAAAAACTACCCGGTATATTTGATCAGACTTTTCATTATATCGGTCGTAACTCAATTCATTCTGTACAAACAGTATGATCAACAAACAAGTTGCGATGCCGAGTGCCAGCCCAAAAATATTGATAGCGGAAAAAGTTTTATTTCTCCAAAGATTCCGGCTGGCAATTTTGAGATAGTTTTTGAACATGTTTGCGAAGTTTATCCAATTCTGGAATTTCATTTCAGATTCAATAGCCCTGACCCTTTTGGATTTTCAAAAAAAATGCCGGGTTTCTATTCCTTATTAGTCAGTATTTTATATAAAGACCCATAGTTATCATGTCCGGATATGGTACAATCACTGTTCGTTTCTGTAATAGTGATAATTGTAAATGCAAAGTCCGGACGCTGGTGCATGGATTGGCCGATAAGGGAATAAGAAGCAGAAGAGTGCCTGCCTGGCGGGGGGCAGGCGATGCAACAGAAGTCTAAAAATAAAATGGCAGCCGGCCCCAAAAATTATTTCCCCATAAAATGCTGCTTCATTGCTTTAGGATAATCTGTGAGCGCTATTTCGGGTTCTTCGATTTCAGGATGCCAGAGCTTTTCCCATTCAAAACTATAATAGCCTTTATATCCTCCTTTGGAAAGAGCATCGACTGCTTCAAAAATGGGGGTCTCTCCTTTGCCGACAAGAGTATAATGTATCTGGCCGTCAACCATCTTTCCATCCTTAATATGCGTGTGGCGGATATATTTTTTCAACAATTCGTAAACACTGGCAGGAGATTCTTTGGTAACGGACCACATGTTGACGATGTCCCAAACCAGGCCTACCTGAGGATGGGCGGCAGAGTCCATCATTTTTTTCAGTTCCATGGTTTGTACCGCATCGCCATGGGATTCCAATAATACATTTACCTGGCTTCCCTTCGCATAGTCTCCCAGTTCAATCAGTCCTTTTATTATAAGGTCGATGGTAGCGTTTCGCTGATCGTTATCAGGCAGCTTATTCGGGAATACCCTGATGTTTGGGCAATTGAGTTGCTGCGCCAGGTCAATGAATTTTTTTCCTTCATCAAGATTTTTTGTTCTGGTGGCGGTATTTGCATGGTGCAATTCGCATGAGGAACCGAGGTCCACAATTCTTATGCCTTTTGCTTCTACTCTGTTTCTGGTGGTTAGTATGTTCTCAATAGTCTTGAATTCCGGGCATTTAGTAAGATCCAATTGTCGCTGTATGCCACGGATCTCAATTCCGTCATATTTATTTTCCGCGGCAAATTTGAGAATGGTATCAAAACTCCAGTCGGGGCAACCCAGGGTGGAAAATGACAAGAGCGGATTCCCCGGGGGTTTATCAAAAGCAGAGACGGCATAGGCGAGCCCCAATAGTGTTGAAGTTTTTTTCAGAAAATCTCTCCTGCTGGATGGATTCATGGCCTGTGTTTTGGTGGATGAAATTGGGGGCAGGCAAGTAGGCGCCGTTTGAAGCAAACCTGGCTTGTGCCGAGACAAAGGTGCGAATTCTACATTGAAAATTTTTCCGCTGCTATTTTAAATCCAGATCAAAATTTGTTTTCCATCATTCCAGCCAATGATTGTCGGCCAGCCAGTCTGCAAGCCGCTGCGGCCAGGTTTTCACAGAATTCAATTTGGATCTGTTTCCCATGTTAAATCCATGATTACCATGAGCGAGGATATGGGCTTCCACGGGCACTTTAGCGGCACGGTATTTCTGGAGCAGGTTCACCGTTGAACCCGAACAGCACTCATCGTCATTGGCGGCCAACAGAAAGGCGGGCGGTGCATCGGCTGGCACAACTTCGGGTATGGCTAAGGGTCCGGGATAAATGAGGATGAGAAAATTAGGTTTTCCGTTTAGCCTGTCCACCGGATCGGGTGCATTGAGATTACCTTTCCCATCAGCATATGCCACCATGTCGGCTACTTCCCCTCCTGCTGAGAAGCCCATGATCCCAATCCTGTTAGTATCGAGATTCCATTCCCTGGCATGACTGCGCACGAAGCGCATGGCCCTGTACGCGTCTTCACGAGGATGGATGTTCAATGAATAGGGCGAGTTTGAATCGCGGGCAAGCCGATACTTCAGCACGAAGGCGGCCACTCCCAGATTGTTCAGAAAAACGGCGGGTTCCACGCCTTCGGCATTGAATACGAGCAGGCGGTGGCCTCCGCCCGGACAAATGATCACCGCTGTTCCGGTGGCCTTGTTTTTAGGCGGGAGATATACGGTTATGGATGGGTTATTAATATTCTTCACCCAATAATCCTGCGCCTGTTCGGGCTGGTTACGCAATTTTTCAAATCCCGGGGCTCCATTGGGCCATAGAGAAATTTGCTGTGCGTGGTCCTGTGCAAATAGAGTTGCCGGAATGGCTGCCGAAAGCAGCATGATTCTCTTGAAACGGGTGAAAACAGGAATTGGCATTGGAATGATTTTATTTATGTCATGAGAATTACAAAAAATACGATCATCATTCCTATTTCCAGCTATTATTGGATTCGTCGGCGTCCATGAATATGCCTCCCTTCAATTGCAGGGACTTTATTTTCTTTTTGGTATTGATTGTTATGAGTGCCGTCTTTTGATTGGCTTTCCAAATGGCCGGCGTTTGATGAAATGATTCAGTGGTGCCATCGGTATAGGTTGCGAACACATCTACCGGTGCAACATAACCGCCAATATTTTGTATGGTAACCGAATACCCTGTTCTGACTGCCTGTACTTTCTGAATGGCCAGGTCAATATAATTATTGGAAAAATACCAGTTGGTCCAGAACCAATTCAAATTTTTTCCCGAAATATTGTTGAAGGAATAAAAGAAATCCCAGGGAATGGGATGTTTGCCATGCCAGCGTTCTATGTATCCATGTAAGCATTTCCTGAAGAGCCCATCGCCCAGGAGGTCTTTCACGGCGAGGTAACCAAGCGAAGGCTTTCCATATGCGTTATTACCATAGGATGCTCCTCTCAAAACATTTGCCGGTGTAATGATCGGGAGATCCTCTTCCTGGGAAGGGTCTTTGATCCATTGCTGAACACGGAATAGCTTATAGAAATTTTCGGCTCTTTCAACGCCCAGGTCAGAACGGCCAATCAATAGTTCAAATGTGGTGGCCCAGCCCTCGTCCATAAAACCAAATCGGTTTTCATTGATGCCCATATAGAATGGGAACCAGGTATGAGCTATTTCATGCTCGGCTACGAATCGTGAAAAATTGAGATCCTGCTGGGATCCATCGTTCACCATCATCGGGTATTCCATGTCGGCGAAGCCCTGGAAGATGGTTGTTTTTTGATAAGGATAAGGAATACCCGGCCAGTTATGAGACAGCCAATCCAGCGAATGCCGGCCAAATTCCACCATATGATGAAAATCTGCGGCCTTGTCGTTGTAAGCCGACTGAACACTTGCGCGGCGCCTGGTAGCGTCGTCAACTATTACGCTGGAAGCATCCCAATTATAATGATCGCTGAGGCCGATAGTTACATCAGATACATAGTCGGCCTTCCACCGCCATGTATTGAGATCGTTTTGAGCCGTAATATTTTTCGCTGCGAGGTCTTCTTTGGTGGCCACACGAATCACGGAATCGGTAACCATGGATTCTTTGAGCCTTTGCGCAAACTTCGGTTGCAGTACTTCGTCGGGATTCAGCAAATCACCGGTGGCCCATACTAAATAGTTCCTGGGGACTGTTATGGAAAAATTATAGTCATTGAAGTCGTTATAGAATTCCTGCTGGTCTGTGAATTCATTGTCGTCCCAGCCATTGTAATCATCATACACCGATACTCGCGGATAGCAATAGGCGAGAAAATAAGTGGTGGAATCGATCATTCCCTCGCGGCCACTCTCCAGGGAAATCTGGTAATGCCAGTCAAATGCCAGGTGAATGGAATCGTGCGGCAATAAGGGTTTGGTCAACCTAACAGGCTGCCAGGTATTTGCATTTTCATTTTCGCTCCATGTTTGGGGACTTCCATTTACAGTTAATTTGTCAATCTGGATGCCGGGTGTGAGATAATCCCGCCTCGCATTCTGGTAACGAAGCGCTCCTGGCCGGTGTATATTCAGTACGAGTCTTATGATCAGGGTCCTGAGTGTATCCGGACTATTATTGATATAAGCTATTTGTTCGGTCCCTTTAATATTTCGGTCTGGTGGCAGAGCGGTGAGACTGATTTGGTATCTCCCAAAATTCTGCCAGTATTTTTTTCCAGGTTGGCCATCTACCGATCTTGTTTCTTTCTTATACGCTTTTTGAAAGTCACGGGGCGTGTATAGGCCTTGAGAGTAGGAAAGGAATGGGAGGGAGCTGCCCAGGAGTAAAAGGAATAGGATGTGCTTCATAATTTGAATTTGTATGCTTAAGATAGAAAATATTGTCAAGCGCCGTTAGCGCTTTTGATAGATGGCAAGGTTTCTGGAGGGATATTCACTATTCCTGGCACCCTGACAGATGTTAGAATCTCCACTTCCCTACCCACTGAATCATGATCTTTTCGTTCTGAAAAACCAGGGGTAACCAGACATATCTGGAATCAGGAAGATCGGCTTTGTTCCATCGATCCGCCATAAAAATATATTTACCCTGCATACCCCGCACTGGTAATATGAAAGTGATTTGAGAATTGAAGGTTTTCAGGTTGTTTTCGCCTGCACAGGGGTTACCCTTTGGGGTCCAGTGGCCCATTACGGAATCCGCCGTCGCGTACATTGCCTCGTTAGGATCCCAGCCCGTGCACAAAGAAGTGATAAGATAGTATTTATGATTGTGTTTTACGATAGCGGGGGCTTCCCTGTTAAGGCCAATCAATATTCTTTTAAATTTTCCTGAAGGCTTGAGATAGTCGCTGGTCAATTCATTCACATGAATGGTGGCGTTGTTTTCGGATGTTGAAATCAGGTAGGCCCGACCGTTCGTGTCTTTGAAGAGGGTCATGTCCCTGCTCATGGCCCCATTGGGGCGCATGGAGCCCAGATAGGTATATGGTCCTGCAGGATTATCGCTCACTGCAACTCCCGCCCTGGCATAACTGTAATCCCTGGAGTCAATATGCATCCACATTACATATTTCCCGGTAATTTGGTTGTAAATGACTTTGGGCCTTTCGATCACCCTGCCAGGGTGTAGGTCATGCGAACTGTCGTTGGGAACAGTAGCCAGCGCCAGTCCCTCATATTTCCAATGAAGGAGGTCATGGGATGAATAACAGGAAATGCCACCTGCATTGACGCGGAAATTTTCCCAACTTGTATCTTCTTTAACGCGAATTGTTTTGCCACTCTTGATTTCTCCAAACCAATAATAAGTGTTGTGGTCGAATAATATGCCTCCGCCATGGGCATTGATGGGATTACCATCCATATCGCGCCAGATTTCTCCCGGGTGAAAATAATTGGATTGAGCGATTGAACGGGTTTGTGTGATCAGCAGGAACGTGTAGAAAAATAATGAAAGGAGTTTTGATTTCATAAGGACAAAAATATGTATTCCGGGGTATTGGGGATTCTTAATTCCGGTCTGGCATGGAATTCTTCTTTGTCAGGCCGGGATTGCCTGACCAAATGAATGCAGGAAAGGAATATTGGAATCCTTCAATAGCTGCCGGGTTATCTGTAATTCTCCTGCTTTATGGTGTCCACTTCTTCGCGAAGCTTCTGCAATTC
>CALFNL010000154.1 GCA_937902875.1 uncultured Bacteroidota bacterium
AATCCTCATAACGTGGTAAAAGCCACATTCAAGGCATTGGCCCTGCTTCGTGAACCCATCAGTGTCGCCAAAGACAGGAGCCTGGGATTGAAAAAAGTATTTAACGGATAAGATTCCGCTCAAACAGAAAGAGTAACCGGAATTCATTTAATTTCAAAAAACTAAAAGACCCATTGGGTTTGGGGCATGAAAAAGATCAAAATCACCCAGGTAAGGAGTGTCATTGACAGGCCGGAGCGGCAGAAGAAAACGATGTCTGCCCTCGGACTCAATAAGCTGAATGCCACCGTGGAACTGGAAGCAACACCACAGATATTGGGCATGGTTCGTAAAGTGAACCACCTGGTAAGCGTGGAAGAAACCAAATAATAAACAGGTCAGGGCAGATGCCCGGCCATCTAATCATCAGGCGAGGGGAAAAAACCCCGTTGAGTAAAAATTGGAAACATGAAATTGCATCAATTAAGACCAGCAAAAGGCGCTACACACAAACAAAAACGCCTTGGTCGCGGCGAGGCTTCCGGTAAGGGTGGAACTTCCACAAAAGGTAATAAGGGTGGACAAAGCCGCGCCGGTTATCAACGCAAAATGGCACATGAAGGGGGGCAGATGCCCATTCAGCGCCGCCTGCCCAAGCGCGGATTCAAGAATCCCCACAGAATAGAATATGTGGTTTTCAACCTGGGGCAGATTGAACAGCTTGCCGGGAAATATGGAATTAGTGAGATATCTCCGGAAAACCTCTATGTAAACGGACTTCTAAAGCGCGATGAAAAAGTGAAGATACTCGGCAATGGAGCATTGAAGGCCAGGCTCAACTTCAGGGTAAATGCAGCAAGCGGTAAAGCCAAATCCGCCATTGAAGCGGCAGGTGGTACCCTTGAAATAGTATAGTAATTTTTCTTAACTTGCGATGGCGCATTGAAAAAATGCGTCTTTTTCATTGAGCGCTAAAATTTAAACGCTACCATCCGTGAAGAAATTCATCCAGACGATAAAAGATATTTGGACCATCGAGGAACTCCGGAATAAGATCCTGTCTACCTTGTTTCTGATCCTTATTTATCGCTTCGGTTCTTATATTGTATTACCCGGAATTGATCCCAATAAACTAACTGATTTCTCGCAAAAGAGCAGCCAGGGTCTCCTCGGCTTGTTCGATGCGTTTGCGGGTGGAGCATTTTCCCACGCTTCCATTCTGGCCCTGGGTATCATGCCCTATATCTCTGCTTCAATCTTCATGCAATTGATGACCATCCTGGTTCCGCAATTCCAGAAGATCCAGAAAGAAGGAGATAGCGGCAGAAAAAAAATCAACCAATTGACCAGGTATCTCACCTGCGCTGTAACATTATTGCAGGCCGGCGCTTATGTTACTTACCTTCAAACGCAGAATAGAGACGCGCTGATTGAATCCTATCCATATTTCTGGATTTCAACAGTGGTATTGCTTACTGCAGGCACACTCTTCGTAATGTGGCTGGGTGAAAAGATCCAGGATAAGGGTCTGGGAAACGGAACATCCATCATCATCATGGTGGGCATCCTGTCCAGGCTCCCAACATCATTCATACAGGAATTTGGCGCCAAGCAGGTTAAAGGCGGTGGAGGTTTATTGATATTCCTTATTGAACTGGCAATCCTGATAGCCGTCATCCTGGGCCTTATCATACTGGTGCAGGGTGTGCGCAAAGTTCCCGTAAATTATGCCAAGCAGATTGTAGGTAACCGGCAATTCACCGGCGCCAGGCAATTCCTTCCATTAAAAGTGAATGCGGCTGGTGTTATGCCAATCATCTTTGCGCAGGCGATCATGTTCCTCCCAACTCTGTTTTCGTTTACGAATTTTGAAACAGGTAAGGGTCTTGCCAGAATATTCAATGACCATAGCAATTTCTGGTATATGGTGATCTATGGTGTGATGGTGATAGCATTCACATTCCTCTATACCGCATTAATATTTAATCCCAAGCAGATTTCAGATAATCTAAAACAAAGCAATGGGTTCATTCCTGGTGTAAAACCCGGCCAGCCAACGGCTGACTATATCGGGCAGATCATGGACAGGATCACATTACCGGGCGCTTTCTTCCTCGCAATTGTGGGTATTTTACCTGGCGTAGCGCAGCGCTTGGGCGTTACTCCCGGATACTCCACGTTCTTTGGTGGAACATCCTTGCTGATCATGGTCGGAGTTATTCTCGACACCCTGCAGCAAATAGAGACCCACCTGCTCATGAGGCAATACGATGGCCTCATGAAGACCGGAAGGATCCAGGGAAGGCAGACCGCATCACCCGTTTCTTACTAATACAATGATCTACTATAAGACGAGAGAAGAAATAGAACTCATTCGCAAAAGTTGTTTACTGGTCAGTGCCACCTTAGCCGAGGTGGCAAAATTTTTAAAGCCCGGCATCAGTACGCTCGAGGTGGATACCATGGCCGAAAAATTCATTCGGGATCATGGCGCTACACCCTCCTTCAAGAATTACCGTGGCTTCCCATTTGCCTGCTGCATTTCCACCAATGACGCGGTGGTGCATGGATTTCCCAACCAGGTATTATTGAAAGAGGGAGACGTAGTTTCAGTGGACGTGGGCGCTTATATGAATGGATTTCATGGCGACAGCGCTTACACTTTTGCATTGCGCCAGGCCAGCCCCGACGTAAAACAGCTCCTGAAAGTAACCAAAGAATCCCTTTACAAAGGAATCGAAAAGGCAATTGCAGGTAACCGTGTGGGTGATATATCATTCGCGATCCAGGAATACACCGAAAAGCAATTCGGATACGGGGTGGTGCGGGAATTGGTGGGGCATGGGCTGGGGCGGCATCTTCACGAGGATCCCCAGGTGCCCAATTATGGCAGAAGAGGTACCGGAATGAAACTCCGGGAAGGCCTGGTGATTGCCATTGAGCCCATGATCAACATGGGTTCCAAAGATGTGTACCACGATGACGATGGATGGACTGTTCGGACCAAAGATGGAAAAGCTTCGGCCCATTTTGAACACAGCATTAGTGTGCAGAGAAGCAAGGCGGATATCCTCTCTTCATTTGCCGAGATAGAAAAAAATGAAAAGGCCAATCCAAACCTGGAATCAGACTACTGATCCCCCGCAATCCTAAGATACACAGTTCCTGTTTCATGCTTTTTTCCGGGAATTTTACGTAGCAGATTTGATATTTCCCACCTACATAGTATAGACTCCCCGAAGTAATTTGGCTGCTGTAAATGATGCAGTGCCATGCAAAAAAATAGTAAATCAGAACAATTCAGCGACGATGCCCAGGAAAATCTCCGGCTGGAAAATCTATTTCTGCAAATGAAACTGAAGGCGGAATGGGGAGGGGATTTCGGCAATTTCGGTGATCTGCCACCTCATGTTACCAATGAATTTCTGCGGAAGGTGATTGCCATAGAAGAAGACATCGATAAGGCGAAACCCATATCTGTGGCCGGATTATTGGGGAACCCGGAATTCACAAACTCATCTCAGCTCGGCGATGATGCCCTGCCCGGGGCCCTGGAAAGTATGATGAATCGCCTGAGGGAAAAGAATATCCGGTTGGATATCCGGAACGGATGTTCAGACAGGCTCAAATATGAATTCATCACCGAAGAATTATTTGAATTCATGACAGAAGACATTGTAATGCCTGGTTTGATCAGGTGTTTCAGCTATGAGGAATTTCATCCCGATTACAAATCGGATATTCTCTATAAGGCCAGGAGGTTCGTGGAAGGGCTGTTCAGGTTACAGACGGATGATTTCAGCCTGGTATTTGATGATCCTTTTGTTCTTCCCAGCGGCCGCATGCTTAGCAGGGATCAGGCGCTGGCGGAATTTCAAAAGATGATCGAGCCAATTTCCGGGTTTAAAAACTGGAAATATAATGTAGACTGTATAGAATTTGAGTTGAAGGAAGAAAACTCGAGAGGATTGGGATTCGCGGAAGGAATGATGGAATTTGAAATAACAAAGAAAGATCACCCGCCAGAGAAGATGAGTGGGCCGTTCAAAATCTACCTGGCTTTGGATGAAATCAAAT
>CALFNL010000155.1 GCA_937902875.1 uncultured Bacteroidota bacterium
AGGAGGACCACTCAAGGGAGGCGACCCGGGAGTTCGCTTATTCGAGGCCGTTAATAACAACAAAACCTATTTCGAACACATTCCCCATCCATTTTCGGCAAAGCCCGATCACTTATTACTATTACCACAATTTCATCTTTTTGGCTCTGGCGAAATGAGTGTGTATAGCAAGGCAATCGCCGAATTTGCGCCAGATTCCTATGCCGCATTGTCGGCCAAGGATGCCGAAATGATGGGTTTGAAAGACGGATCAATGATAACTATCAGTATTGGCGAAAGGAATATCGCGTTGCCGGTGGCCGTGCACCGGGCCATTTGCAGAGGAATTCTCCTGCTTCCGGCAGGGCTCTCTGAATCAATGGGCGCCGGCTGGGGTACCTGGACAAAAATTAATTATAATGGCCAAACTTAAAAAATATTCGCAATGACCGTGATGCAACATGTCTGGATCGTTCTGGGCGTACTGTTTGTACTGCTGAATATTGCAGCGGGCTTGATATGGCTGGAACGAAGGATGCTCGCCGTTTGGCAAGACAGACTCGGCCCCAACCGTGCTGGCCCACTGGGCATACTGATCGTTTTGGCTGATACACTCAAATTATTTTTTAAAGAAGACTGGATTCCACCCTTCGCGGATAAGGGCATTTTTGTTCTGGCGCCTGCCATAGTAGTGGGCAGTGTATTGATGACTTTCGTAATCATTCCTTTTAGTCCGCACATCGTGGTGGCAGACCTGAATGTGGGCATTCTTTTCTTCCTGGCCATGTCATCCCTGGGCGTCTATAGCATCGTGCTGGGTGGTTGGGCTTCCAATAATAAATATTCTCTGCTTGGAGCGCTGCGTGGCGCATCTCAAATGATATCCTATGAAGTGTTCATGGGGCTTTCCCTGATGGGTGTAGTAATGCTGACGGGTTCTTTCAGCCTGGGGGATATCATTGCCGCACAGAAAAATGTGTGGTTTGTATTCACGCAACCGCTTGGCTTTATCATTTTCCTGATAGCAGGTATCGCGGAAACGCATCGCCTGCCTTTTGATATTCCCGAAGCAGAAAGTGAATTGGTGGCAGGATATCATGCGGAATATTCGGGTATGAAATTCGGTATGTTTTTCATAGGGGAATACCTGGGCATCACCATGATTTCAGCAATGACGGTAGTGTTGTTTTTCGGCGGATGGGCCGGGCCCTCATTTCTGCCTCCAGTTCTTTGGTTTACCATCAAGACTTTCGCGTTCATCCTATTGTTCATATTGTTGCGGGCTTCGCTCCCCCGTCCGCGTTATGATCAATTAATGGAATATGGATGGAAGATACTTTTGCCGCTTGTGCTGGTGAACCTGATGGTGACCGGGGCAGTGGCTCTTTGGTTGAGAGGAGGTTGATGCACATAAATCGGCCAGTCAGGGGTTTTGAAGATTGAAACTCTATATTGGAGCTCAGTTTGTATGTTCAAAGAATTCTAAAAAATTCATTCTATGTTCAGTCATTTACGGACCATTTGGTTGACTTTCCTGCACATGTTTCACAAGCGGGCAACCATTGAATACCCTGAGGAAAGAACTCCTTTACACCCGCGGTGGAAGGGTAGGATAGTGCTGACAGAAGACCCCGATGGAGGAGAAAGATGTGTGGGCTGCTATTTATGTGCCGCCGCCTGCCCCGTTGATTGCATTTCACTGCAGGCTACTGAAGACGAAAACGGCCGCCGCTACCCCGAATTCTTTCGAATCAATTTTTCCAGGTGCATTTACTGTGGCTATTGTGAAGAAGCCTGCCCCACTTATGCCATCCAGCTCATTCCGGATTTTGAAATGGCAGAATACAAACGGCAGGACCTTGTTTTTGAAAAAGAAGACCTGCTTATTAAGAGTCAGGGAAAATACCCTGGATATAATTTTTATAAAGTGGCGGGTCTGGATGCAGGCGTGAAACAAAAGGGTCAGGGCAAAATGGAAGAAGCTCCTGTGGATATTCACAGCCTGCTTCCCTGAGTACTGCGCTTAGCCTTGCAATTAACTAAGGGAATATCATGAGTGGAAAAAATAAAAAAAAATGAACTTGCTTTTCTACCTGTCGGCTTCCATTTCCATCATCGCAACCCTGATGGTAATAACCCGTTATCATCCCATTCATGCATTGTTATACCTGGTGGTATCATTTTTATCGGTGGCCATGGTCTTTCTCAGCCTGGGAGCACCCTTCATCGCAGCACTGGAAGTGATCATCTATGCGGGAGCCATCATGGTACTATTCATATTTGTAGTCATGATGCTCAACCTGGGTGGGGATACGGCACTTCAGGAAAAACACTGGCTACAGCCCAGAATCTGGTTGGGGCCTTCACTGCTGGTTTTGGTATTGCTCGTTGAATTGGTGATCCTCCTCATCAGAGGAAATACGCCGGCAATGGAGATTTCCGTGGTGGATGCAAGAAAAGTGTCGATGGCTCTTTATGGCAAATATATTATTGGAGTTGAATTAACGGGATTCCTGTTAATGGCCGGAATCGTAGGCGCGGCTCATATAGGCAAGCACCAGCGAAAATTATTGCATCGTTTTCTGATTGAGGAAGTAAATGCGGAGTCATCAACTACCCGTGAAGAACTTCCCAGATCTGTTGCGAATATGGAAGAATAATCAAAGTATTAAAATATTCAGGTTTGTAATTACTGAACTTAATCCTTTTTCCGAACCCACCATTAATAGTCCACTATCCTTATGCAGCCTTTCATTTTCAAATAAACCTGCAGATCATGACATCCATGAATGCTCAAATTGTGCTAATAGTTGCAGCCACCCTTTTCGCATTGGGGCTCGTTGGCGTGCTGACCAGGAAGAATGTGATATTCATGTTGCTCTCCATCGAGATCATGCTCAATGCGGCGGGACTGGCCTTTATTGCAGCCGGCGCCAAATGGGGACAACCAGATGGCCAGATCATGTTCCTTTTTATTCTGGCAATGACAGCTTCAGAGGTTTCGGTAGGCCTGGCCCTGGTATTGCAGATTCAACACCAGCACAAAACAATGGATGTTGAGAAGTTGGCCGGGCTCAGAGATGAGGAATATAATATGATGGAGCGTTGAATTATGATTTTGGAAAAATGAGATAGGCGATTTGAGAAAAAAATAATTCCGTACTCAAATATCGGTTGAAGAATTTCAATTTAATAAAGAGTACCATTCCAATTATTATGAACCAATTATTAATATTGATTCCCGTATTGCCGCTGCTGGGTTTCCTGGTCTTGTCTATGGCGGGCAAACACCTGTCAAAGCCTGTCATTGCATGGATTGGTGCCGGAGTTATTTGCATGTCTGCAGTGTTAACTCTGATCCTGGCAGTCAAATTCTTTCAGTCATCAACTGCGAATCCGGTGTACCAGGTGATGATCTGGCAATGGATGAAGGTTGGAAGTTTTAGTTGTTCCATCAGCCTCAGGGTGGACGCCCTTACGCTGGCATTCTTGTTCATTGTCACTTTTGTAGGAGCCCTCATACATATTTACTCCACGGCCTTCATGAAGCAGGATCGGGATTATGCGCGATTTTTCGCTTCAATGAATTTGTTTGTATGCGCCATGCTTCTGCTGGTAATGGCAGATAACCTGGTTTTACTTTATCTGGGATGGGAAGGCGTTGGGCTTTGCAGTTATTTGCTAATTGGATTCTGGTATGAAAACCCCGCCAATTGTAATGCAGCCAGGAAGGCTTTTATTGTTACACGTGTGGGCGACACAGCGATGGCCATAGGTCTATTCCTTTTGTTCCGGGAACTGGGAACCCTTAATATTCCCGATATTCTGTCAAGTTCCCCAACCTATTTTGAACCGGGGAGTACCAATATTAATTGGATCGCACTATTGTTATTGGTAGGGGGCATGGGTAAATCCGCGCAACTTCCCTTACACACATGGCTACCCGATGCGATGGCCGGGCCTTCTCCGGTCAGCGCCCTGATCCATGCTGCCACCATGGTAACGGCCGGAGTGTACCTGATAGCCAGGATGCATGTGGTTTTTCAACTTTCTCCTGTGGCCATGGAAGCCACTGCCATTGTGGGTGCTGTAACATTGTTGGTTGCAGGCTGCAGTGCCATGGTACAGACAGATATCAAACGGGTTCTGGCCTATTCCACCATCAGCCAGATTGGATACATGTTCCTGGCCCTTGGTGTGGGGGCCTGGAGCTCAGGGATATTCCATTTCTTCACACACGCATTCTTCAAAGCCCTTCTCTTCCTTGCCGCAGGAGCCGTGATTGAATCCCTGCACCATGAACACAATATGTTTAAGATGGGAGGGCTAAAGAATAAATTGCCTGTTGTGTTCTGGACCTTCCTGATTGGCGCTGCCGCCCTGTCAGCTTTGCCACTGGTCAGCGCAGGTTTCTACAGCAAGGACCAGATTCTTTGGTATGCATGGAGTTCTGTTAATGGCAATCCGGTACTTTGGTCCGCAGCGCTATTTGGAGCCTTTGTTACGGCATTCTATACAACCCGGCTCATGCTCGTAACTTTTTGGGGTGAGATGAAGACTCAGGTCAGCAGCTATCCTCCTAAATTGATGACCATTCCATTGGTGGTATTAGCATTTTTCTCTATAACCGCGGGTTTCATTGAATGGCCTCATAATCTTTTGCACGTTCAGCTATTCTCTCATTTTGTTGAGATAGTTATGCCAGCCGCAGTGCTTAAAGATGTATTGCCGGCGGAGATTCTTTTTCAGTCCATCGCAGCAGTTACCACGCTGTTGGGGCTCTATACCGGATATATACTTTATTACCGAACACCCGGATTGGTTCCCAGAATGCAACAGTCACCCTACCTGAAAGACATCAGGGATTTCTTTTTTGCAGGCTGGGGATTTGATTATTTGTATGATGCCATCCTGGTGAAGCCCTATGAATGGATAACCAGGGTGAACAAATCTGACCTGTTCGACAGCGTTTATAACGGCATAGCACAGCTGAATGTTCGCCTCACCGGCTATTATCTACAACACAAAATGGATCGCTGCGCTGGTATGTGGCGGGTGTATTAATTGGAATCTTATTCATCCTAACCTTACAAATTCTGTTATGATACTGGTGATGATGATAGGCATCTTGATGGCAGCCGGGCTCCTGAGCTGGCTGGTATCGCGCTGGAATATACACGCATCAAAGTGGATTTCTTTGATTGCAGTAACCGTTGATTTCATCCTGGTCTGCAACCTCTGGGCTCAGCATAGTGGCAATATCCCCATCGGCGGATCGGCCTGGCTCTTTGACTATCACATAAAATGGATCCCGGATTTTGGTATCGGCTTTCATCTGGCACTTGACGGCCTTAGCCTGGTGCTGCTCTTACTAACCTTTTTCCTGGGCATACTTTCGGTTCTCTGCTCCTGGAATGAGATCAGTGAAAAAATCGGTTTCTATTATTTCAATCTCTTATGGACACTCGCGGGGATCAGCGGCGTATTCGTTGCAATGGATCTCTTTCTGTTTTACTTTTTCTGGGAAGTCATGTTGATTCCGATGTTCTTCCTCATCGGCATCTGGGGTGGAGACAGAAGGAGGTACGCGGCTTACAAATTCTTCATATTTACACAGGCTGGAGGTTTGTTGATGCTGATTTCCATCCTGGCTTTGTATTTTATTCATGGCCGGCAAACTGGTAACTATTCTTATGATTATTTCGATTTGTTGGGAACCAAACTGGAACCGGCCACCGCGAAATGGCTCATGTTTGGATTCCTGATTGCATTTGCAGTAAAATTGCCGGTGGTACCATTACACAACTGGTTGCCGGATGCCCATAGCGAAGCGCCTACGGCCGGGAGTTTAATATTGGCTGGTCTCTTACTCAAGACGGGAGCCTATGGCATCCTCCGATTCGTGCTGCCTTTGTTTCCCCAGGCCGCGGCGGGCATTGCTTACTGGGCCGTGTTGTTTGGCGTGATAGGAATTATTTACGGAGCCATGCTGGCCTTTGCGCAAAACGATCTCAAACGGCTGATAGCCTACACTTCGGTTAGCCATATGGGTTTTATATTGGTGGGAATATTCGCGTTCCGGGAAATTGCCATGCAAGGCGTGATTATGCAGATTCTCACCCATGGTATCAGCACCGGCGCACTATTTGTGTTGGCTGGAATGTTGAAGGAGCGATTGCATACAAGAGACCTGGACCAGATGGGTGGCTTGTGGACCTCCATGCCTTCCATGGGAGGAGCGGCCCTGGTATTTACAATGGCGTCACTGGGTCTGCCGGCACTGGGAAATTTTGTGGCGGAATTCCTCATACTGTTGGGCGCCTTCCCGGTCTTTCCGGCACTAACGGTATTAGCTACCCTGGGATTGGTATTATCGGCATTGTATTCTTTAAGATTGTTTCAGAAAGTATTCCTGGGGCAGCGCCTGTCTAACACCCGAGTGAAAGATATGAGTGGAAGAGAAACCCTCATCATGGCGGCTTTGACCATTGCTATCATCCTGCTGGGATTGTATCCCCAGCCCGTAATAAATATGGTGAGAGCCCTCACGGAACAATTGGT
>CALFNL010000156.1 GCA_937902875.1 uncultured Bacteroidota bacterium
CCAATAGTCTTTTCATAGCTGCCGGTGAAAAATGCTACAAATGCCTGGGCGTGTCATAAGCCGGCCAGGCTTCGCCATAATACGTTGCCTCCGCGGCCGTATCATTGGGGACCGCAATGAAAATCCTGCCCTCCGGCTTCAATAAATGATTTAGTGTTTCCAGATATTGACGTAATTCATATACATGTTCCAACACATGCCAAAGGGTGATGACATCAAATTGGGCAGGGGGCCAGCCGAATATTTTTTCAGGGGGTTCAATATTCAGGTGGTAGAGCGTTGCGGCATTCTTCCTTGCTGAATCATCAGGCTCTACTCCCTTCACCTCCCATCGGGATTCCTGCATGGTATGCAGAAATGCTCCGGTTCCACAGCCGAAATCCAGTAGATCGCCTTTTGTAATATGTACATGCTTTTGAACTAATTTTCTTTTTCCCTCGAGCGTGAATTTCCGAACCAAATGATAGAGTGAATTTAAGAGACCTTTGCGCGTATCGGAATGAGAAATATAGTTTTCAGAATGATAATACCTTCCTATGGATTCCTTGCGCGGAGCATCCTGGGTAAATCTCAACGAACAATTGCCACATTCCCAAATTTCAAATGATTCCTGCGTGATTGTAAAATCTTTGGTGACGAGAACCCTGAAAATGTTGTTAGAGCCACAAATGATGCAACTGTTGCAGTGAATCCTGTCTTGTATATTTTGAACCATTCCGGAAAAGCTTATTGAAGTACGGTATAAGTTGAGGGAGCTTCTTTAACGTCGGGTTTTTGCTGATTTTGTATGGCGGAGCTGCTAAAGCCTGTCTGGGAAAAATGAATGATCAGCATCAACAGGCCAATGGTCAGGATCAGCACGGCCCAAAGCCACCATTTTCTTCTTCTATTTGAAATTATTGATGCATCTTCCTCAAAACCCGGCGATTTAGCGAAAGTTTCCTGCACTTCCTTGTCTCCCCTTCTGATTATATGGTGGGTATTATGTCTCACAACCCTGATCGCGGGCGCCGGCCTGAGAAATTCATACTCCATCGGTCTGGCCTCCAGCAGGATTTCTCCCGAATCGCCGGTCCGGAGTATTCCGATACCTTCCCAATTGATTTCCTTCCCGTCTTTGAGTTTGTGCTTCAGGTCGAATGAAAAATCATTCACCAGTTTGATAGCCTCCCACTCCGCTATATTCCTGCGTTTAGCCACATATAAAAAAAGATTCTTGTGAGGCGCATCCAGAGATGAATCGAAAACCACTTTTTCCGAGGGCGGACCAATAATGTGATTGGAAAAATCACTCATTGCCGGAATATTCTGCAAGTGCAGGGTTCCTAAACCAGGCAGACTCAGGGAGCGTTGTTGAATGAGATACTGGTAAAGAATTTCAAACATAGCAGGATTTTGATCACTGAATGGGCCTGCCAAAGATAATAGATTAGATTTTTTAATGGCAATATTCTTGACAAGCCCGCCCATTTAAAAAACACGAGCAGTATCTTGGCAACCACAGTTATCCCGGCACTTCAACAGATATTTGAATCGCCGGCCCTACGGATTATTTCCTCCCTTAATTGCGCACTGAAAGGAGAATCTCAATTGTTCTTCTGGTCGAATCTAAACACAATTCCTCCCAGGATATTAAACCCATAGGTTTGATATTGATTCCAGCGCTGGTATTTTTTGTTGAAGATATTATTTGCCTGAACCCAGAGATTCAATTGCCTGGTAATCCTGAATTCCAATCCGGCATTCATATCCATGCCATTGGTGTGGGAATCGGATCCTCCGGTGCTGGTAAGATATTTGGGCCCCTGAAAAAAGAAGAGATCACCCTTGAGCCAGAGGTCTTTCAGGATCGCCCAGCGTAATGTTGAATTCAATTCTCTTGGCGGGATACCCCATGGTTTGTTTTCTGTTTCCTGTTTGGTAAAATGACGCCAGTGAAAACCCGCGCTGATCGAAAGGTCTTCGGCTTTCATGAATGCCACTTCCCCCTGCACTTCCACAGCCTGCAATTCGCTTTCGTTGCGTATCAGAAAAGTTTTGCCATCATTCGAATAATCATTCACAAAAAGGGGCATGTTATTGTACTGTGTATATCCCAGCTTGGCATTATAGGTAAAATAATCAGTGATGGCTCCTTTGAATCCCGCATATCTTTCCATTACCCTTGTGTTCAGCAATTGGATTGGCTGACTGAGGTAGGGATTGATGGACGCATAACGCTGGTAGGAGCCCTTATCGTAATAAGTGAGCCAGCCCAGTTGCAAAATAGTCTTCTCCGTACCCAGGATCACTTCGGCCTCAATATCGGGCAGGAGCCTGAAGGAGGAATTATCCCAGGAAGGAACCAATCCGGCATGCAAATTGAAATTGGGCGTTTTGAACAATAATGCTAAAGGCAAGGTATAGATGTTATTTGTAATGGGTTTTCCAATGCCGGGCGTGTACCTGGTAAAATCGAAATTGACACCCAATTTCACCCCGAATGCGTCTCCCACATATTTTTCCAGCGGAAGGTCAAGCACTGCGTTGGTTTCGGTGGCCTTATGGTTATCACTAAATACCGCGATTCGGAGATCAGGATGATATTTCAGCCCAAATTGAGTGGGGTCGAGATTTCTGAAACCGCCATTGATGCTGATGGTTTGATATCGCTGGAGCAGGTCGCTTTTTTTGTAGCTGAGTGTATCGTGATTGTATCCATAGAGATAATATTTGTCCTGGTCAATGCCGAATTTCCCGTAGAGCTCTAATTTTTTCGCCGTGATGGTGCTCCCGTATGCAGTAAATCCCGCATCCGTGAAATTTTGGTTGGTGATTTTGCTACCCTCGGAAGAAACATAGTGTGCAAACAGGTTGAGGTTGGAATTGCCGGCATTTCCCAGGGTGAATCCCGCCTGAAAAAAAGGAGTCTGATAATTGCCGAATCCCACTTTCACAAAATTACTTGCTCCCCATTTTCCCGTGGAATCAATGGCAAGTGCCAGCGGTTGCAAGGCCAGCGGTTGATAGGTGGTGAACAGTTCCCCGGTAGGAATGGAATAGGTAAGCCTGGGCCGGGCTGAATCGGGCGTTGGAGGCGCAGCGCTGAAATTGATCTTGACGGCATCTTTCAAAACAGGCTTGAAAGAAGAAGTGATATTGATCGTTTGCCTGCTCAAAGTATCACGCTGCGCCAAAACAGTGAGGCTAAGCCCGCAAATTCCAAAAACCAGAAAAATACCTGATCTCAAATATCGCATTGTACCAATTTTCTTTTTGAAATAATCTCTCCGTCTTACCCTCGAAATATTATCCCTCCAATTACGGGTATGCCATTGATGACAGATCATTTTTTCTCTTCTTCCATCACCTGGTTCAGTTTTTCCTGTGCTTCATTCTTCAATTCGGTGATCTTGCTATTTTCAATCACACTCTGCAAAGTAGCCTTCGCGTTGAAAAAATCCTTCTGAGCCGCAAATACTTCTCCCAGCAGGATATAGGCCTTCGTGATCCAATAATCATAAGATCCGGATTTATTCACCGTTTCCAGGGCCGCTTTTTCTGCATTTTTCAGGTCATTAAGCGCGAAATAACTATTGGCAATTTCATAACGTGCTTCAGCCGCAAAAGCAGCTTTATTGATGCTCACCACATTTCTAAAACTCTGTATGGCTTCGGCATACTGTTGTTTATCTTGCTGAGACCGCGCGATCACCATATTGCCAAGAACTTTATCATCCACGCTTATATTTTTTTCTTTCAGCAAATCCTGCGCATTTGGAACCGCCTCGGTCCATTCTTTCAACTGGTACTGGCTGCGCAATAATCCTCGCATTGCATCCAATCTGTTATCGCCTGCCGTGGCCAAATCCTTTAGCTTCTTAAAATATTCTTCAGCCTTTGAATAGTTCTGCAATTCGAAATAATAGATCCTTCCGGCCTGCGCGGCGCTTCTTTCCGCGAATTTACCC
>CALFNL010000157.1 GCA_937902875.1 uncultured Bacteroidota bacterium
GATTTCAACATAGGCCACGTTGGTAAGTTCAAGTGGTGTATGAAAACTCCCATCCACATCATATACCTTAAACCATAGCAGTTCCCCCGCAAGGTAAAATGACTTGTCAGTATGGACGAATAACTTTTCCTGCAGGTTTTCCTGCGCATAATGAATGAAATGCTGCCTGATATTTGCCAATGAAGCCGATTGGCCCATTGATATGGATGAACATACAAAAAGGCAAATGGCAAATAGCCACCTCAATGCCATTGCAGGCTCAAAAAATATTTTCAGGGAAATTCTATTTTTCACTTGAATCATTTTGTAGTTGAAATTGTAATGTCAGGGCCAGAACGAAGGCTTTGTGGTTGTTCCTCCCTGTAGCCTGCAATCCAGGCATTTCTTTTCCGCCGCATAAAACCGGAATAATCCATTTGAAGCCACCGGAGCATATCCCCACATTCCGAAATAAATTGCTATACTGTCCGAAGGGATATCAAGCTGAATGCAGTTTCGGGGCAATTTCCAAGGGGCTACTTCATCATTGGAAATATAAATCCTGGATTGTTGCACTGAGGAAGCAGTGATAAAACCTAAAACAACTTCGGCTGGATTGCTGACAGAATGAATATTGCCTGTTAGCTGTGAAGGCTGTGGATCAAACAATGTCCCCAGTTGTTCTGTATTCTTCCGCAAACTGGTCCAATACAGAAATGCTTCATCTGTCAGTGCGTATTGCTTAACCAATATGCTATACTTGACCGAGATCCTTTCGGTATTCATCGGAATGAAAGTAAGAGGGTAATGATAAAGTATGTCATCCTGTAGCTTAGCAGTGGAAGCTAAAAGTATATCCGTGGAACTATTTGAAGTCCAGCATTTAAATGGGGCCTGGAGAGGGTCTATAAACACCACCTGCCCATTCAGGTATTGCAGGTAAGGCTCATATTCCGAATGATGTTCCCAGGTTTCTTCATATTCATACCGGTAATACCTGGTATTGTTTTGGGGATCATGCGTATTGGCATAAACAGTAAGACCGGTTGGATCCAGGCCCCAACTGATACTGTCAATCGGTGGCGTATATTTCACTGGAACAAAATCAGATTGATAATCACCTCCACTGGAAGTATGAATATTGATCCTGTACTTTTTTTGCGCATTGAGGCTCAGTGGAGGTATTCCATATTGCCCATTTCCCTGGTCCTGGAAAAATCCAATTATGCCACCGCCTTCTTCTTCAACTGAAATCTGAGCGTTCAATTCGGGAGAAATCAAATTCTTATCAGCCAGTGTACGAGTGCGGCTCAATTTCAGAATGCTTTGATCTCCTCCGCTATTAATAAATCCATCTACGACCAGGAATTTATTGTCGACCAGCACTTCAGGCGGCTCATATTTTTCCTTACAGCCAGATACCAGGCTCAAAAAAATAGTTATAATGCCTGCCAGCACTGGATTTCTTAATCTCAATGAATGAATTTTCTTGTATAATGAATTTTCCGGGAGCATGTCAAAATCTCAAATTGTAGGTGATGAATGGAATGGCAGTGCCGAAAATGGACAACTTATACCCCTTAACGATTCCGTTCTCCTGAGTGAAATACACGGAGTACGCATTCTTTCTTCCGGTGAGGTTATAGACTCCCACAGACCAGGAATTATGAATGAGCTGTTTAACCTTATGGTTGCCTTCGAGTGTCATGGAGAAATCGGCCCTGAAATAATCAGGGATCCGGTATTGGTTCCTGTCGGAATAAAATACTCTTTGTGATCCGGCGTAATCATAGACTGCAATTGGCAGGGTTATGGGTCTGCCAGTACTATAAGTCGTATTCAGTGACATGCTGAAACGATGGGTGAAGCGGTAATTGCTTATGAAATTTACATTATGTGGCTTGTCAAAATTCGCCGGGTAATAGGCGCCTTTGTTGATCACCGAGCCCGCGATCGGATCATCCATCCTCAGTTCAGTCCGGGAATAGGCATAGCTGATCCATCCATTCATTTTTCCGCTGAGTTTTTTCAATAAGATCTCCACTCCATAAGCTTTCCCTTTCGTATTCATCACATCGGTTTCGATATGGTGATTCAGGATAAGCGTGGCGCCACTCTTGTAATCCAGGTAATGATGCAGGTTCTTATAATAAACTTCAATGGATGTTTCAATGGAATTCGATTTAAAATTTCGGTAGAGACCCAAAGAAAGCTGTTCGCCAATTTGTGGTTTGATATTGGGATCGCTCAGCTTCCAGATATCGGTAGGGGATATGGCGGCGGTATTGGACAATGAATGAATATATTGACGGGTGGTGTTAATCGCCATTTTTAGAGAAGTCACATCGTCCAGCGTATATCTTGCCGTGACCCTGATCTCGGGCCCATGGTATGTTTTGATAAAAGCCCCTTTCGAATAATGAGAGGTATCTGTGATATTGATCTCTTCACGGGGTTGTCCGGGCACATAATTATTAACCTGCTGAGGTCCCAGATAGTTGAACATTGAATATCTCAATCCCAGGTTCACCGAAAACCTGGAGCTGAAATCAATTTTGTCGCCAAAATACAGGGCGGATTCCAGGCCCTGTTCGGCATTCACGATATCCGGGGTTAC
>CALFNL010000158.1 GCA_937902875.1 uncultured Bacteroidota bacterium
TGTTTTGGAGCAATACGTCGAGCACGCGAATCTTGTCTCTGGGATCCTGCATTGGATCAGAGAGCTCATGTACTTTTTGTTTGACATTATCCGGTAATTCATCACGTCCCTGATTGAGGGCATATATAAATTTTCCAAAATCCTGCCAACTGCTCATATTGCCTTCATAATCCTCTACTTTGAATGCAGAAGGACCCAGGTAAAGGACAGGCGTCAACTCGCTAAAAGGAGGGGTCGCATATTCATTTTCAATAGCGGCAATATTCTTAACCTCCCAGGCATATGATTTATTTGATTTTTCAGTCTGTATCAGCGGTTGGCCAGGATAGTTTAGCATTTTAAAGCGGACGACATAATCGGCCGGGCAAACCACGGTAATCCTGCTTTGCTCCACTGCGTAATTATAGTCATCCACTGGCGTCCATCTGGGAAAGAACATGGTATAGTTATATCGGTATTCAACCTCATATTCTACCGTATATGGATAGAGACTGCAATGAAAATTGTGGGATTTAATCCTGGTGTCAGCCATGAAGGTACTGCCTCCCGTTCCGCTGAGATCCTGCAGATCTGATTTTTTAAGGCTCCTGATTTTTTTTCCATTGGCATCGTAGAGAGTCCCCTCAATGGATTCGATAGACTTCAACTTATCGTAATAAGCACCGAAGGACGCATGTTCATCGCCTCTTTCATTCAGCACCGTTATGGCATATTTTTCGAATTGCCGGGCCTTGCCGATGCTCAACAGTTTAAAGCGGATATCTTCCATTCTTTTAACCACGTCGGCATTTTTCAATAGGTAGGCCGGTATTTTACTCACAGCATAGGGTTCTTCGCCAGCCCATAGGCTGAGGTTCAGGGTCATAAATAAAATCGAGATAATAATATTCCGAAGCCAACTCATTTTTTCTTTTTTAGAACTATTTGTTCCTGGTGTTTCTTCACAACATAACTGAAGAATTCCCTCAGTTCCTGGTAATCATCGCGCGAAAAAGTGGCTTTCTTCAGTTGCAATCTCGATCGAAGTCTTATGTTCTGGTCGTCTTTCGCGATAAGGTATTCAAAGATGCCCTTGCCTTCGGTCATACTCACCCTTGCCGACTTGGGAATTTCTTCCAGCTCATATCCTTCCGGAATTTCCATGCTAAAGATATAAGTCTCATCCAAAGTATATGGCATTTCAACAGGGTAGAGGCGATCCGCGGCCTTAAACCAATTCTCTTTAATTCCTTCACCCAACATAGGATTGATATATGCCACGTCTCCCTCGTTCTTCATTTTGAATTCGTAGGTCTCCTGAATGGGCACCTCGGGAATTTTCAGTGAATCCAATTTAAGGTTGACCAGCTCCATTTCGGAATTGGCCGCAGCAAGATCCTTGAAATATTGCTGTTCGCCTTTTTCTTTCACTTTTCCCCGCAAATTCAAAGATTCATAATACCCAAGTTTGCTGGAGAATTTGCCACTTAATTCTCCAGGATTTTTTTCCTTGAATAGAAAAACGCTGGTTAACCTGCTTTCCGTAATTGAGTCGGGGCTAAAATCAACTGGCGCCGCCAGGTCAGGTGTAATCACTCTCGCCAGACCATTGTAGCAATCTGAAGAAAGGTGGCCGAAGCCAAGATTGGGATCGGTAGCATCGAGATAATAATTTTGGTTGTCTGCCACTACCTGGCATATTACATAATTGTAGCGGTTAATTAGCGGATAAACCGGGTGGGTATAGCCGTGATGACGTGTACTCAATATCACCGGATAAGCCTCCAGCTTTTCATACCTCAACATGGCTGTAAGGAGCAGGTTGATATCCGCCACATTCCCATTCTTGTTCTTGAAAACTGTTTTCAATGGATTGGAAAGGTACTTACCAGAATGATCCGTGCATGTGAAGTGATCCCTGACCCAGGCATAAATCCGATACATTTTTTCCTTGCTATCCGAGGCGCCCTGCAAAATTGTCTTCATGTCATCATTCATCCAATTATTGTCCTTATCAAGGGTTTCACCAAAATCTTCATCCTTCATGAGCTTTTCACTCAGCTTGGCCCAATTACCCATATAGTTCTCGGGAGCCTGCTGAGGTACCATAACCGTAGCCAGTTGAAACTCCACTTTGTCAATATGATTCTGTATAGTAGAAGTAAAGCTTTCTTCCTTTAATGCGGGTACATTCTTCATGACCCATCTGTGAATACCGTCATTTGAACTAAATGTGAAGGCACTGCCGGCACCGGTGCCGCCAGACTCCCTGATCATATAATTATTGGCTCTGTTGGAAGCCTCAGAAATATCAAATTTCTGGAAACCCTGGGAGAGAAACACAAAATCAAAGATGGAAGGTATGCTCACTTCATATTCGCTCCACAACACGGGATACCTGCCCTGGAAACTCCAAGGTTGCAGATTGAAATAAAATTCTGACCTGATTGTATATGTATATTCAATCAGGCTGCCCTCTTTGATAGCCGGGAGCGTAAACTTAGCTGCATTATGATTCCTGTCTAATTTATCCTGGAATACTGATTTCTTATCCAGGGAGGCAGAAACCACCTTTCCGTTTTCCAGATTATAAGTGGTGCCCTTAAGATTGCCGGCTTCCTCTCTTGAATCTTTATTGTAATAAAGAGGAATGTAAACATCGGCAGCATCAAAGCCGTTTTTATTCAGAATCTTCACCCGCGTTTGTCTCTTAAACACCAGGGAAAACCAGCCCTTGTTATTGCCTTCAAAATAGGAATCGCCTATGTCGGCAATGACTACGGCATTTGCACCACTGTCGATCGTGAATTTCGAAAGGTCAAAATCACTGGCTTCAACTTTACCGAATTTAATATTGAGTTTGTCCTGGGAGAAGAGATAATTTTGTGTCGTCATCATTAGAACGGCAGCAAGGATCAGGGTTCTGGGCTTCATGGTTATATTAGAATTATTAATACTGTTAATGAGAACCACAAAATTTGTTGATACAAAATATTAAAAATTTCAGATCAGTTCATAAAAATAATTATTTGGCACCCGATAAATACACGGCCTTTATTAAAAAGAAAGCAACGCAACTGGGATTCGAATATTGCGGCATCGCCAGGGCTCAGCCCTTGGAAGAAGATGCAAGGCGTCTCGAAACCTGGCTAAATAAGGGTTTTCATGGATCAATGAAGTATATGGAAAATCTGTTTGACCTGAGGGTTGACCCCGGGAAGCTGGTTCCGGGAGCCAGGTCGGTGATCACCCTGCTGATGAATTATTTTCCTTCACAGCAGCCCAGCCAATCTTCGCCTAGGGTTAGCAGGTATGCATACGGAAAGGATTACCATGAAGTGATCCGGGAAAAATTGAATGTTTTGATATTCGAGATGAGATCTATGATAGGAGACCTGAATGGCAGGGGCTTCGTGGATTCCGCTCCGGTATTGGAACGCAGTTGGGCACAACGAAGCGGCATGGGATGGGTAGGGAAAAATGGAAACCTGATCAATAAACAGTCTGGGTCATATTTTTTTATTGCCACCCTGATCGTGGATGTGGACCTGATTTATGATGATCCATTCGCTAAGGATTTTTGCGGAACCTGTCGCAAATGCATAGACGCATGCCCCACCGAAGCCATTCTCAATGACAAGGTTATTGACGGAAGTAAATGCATTTCTTATTTTACCATTGAGTTGAAAGACCTATTGATACCTCAGGAGATGAAAGGAAAATTCCAGGATTGGATCTTCGGCTGTGATATTTGCCAGGAAGTATGCCCCTGGAACCGGTTCAGCCAACCAACCAGAGAACCTGAGTTCAAAGCCATCCCTGAAATCCTCGAATTCAGCATTGGCGATTGGGAGGCGCTTACAGAAGAAAGTTTCCGCAGGATATTCAGGCATTCTCCACTAAAAAGGGCAAAGTTGGCGGGAATAAAACGCAACCTTAATTTCATCAGGCAGGATAGCGATGAAAATACTACTGAACACAAAGGCGATATTAACGATAAATGACGTACCCGAAAGCCAACCTTAAGAGTCTGGTATTCGGGGAATCCATCAGCCTTAAAATTCCCAACCCAGCTTTATCATCAGGCGATTGAATTTGTAGCTGTAGGATTCCACATAATTTTCAGAGCCGGGATAAACGGTGGTGACGATCCTGTCGAAATCCTTACGTGAGTAACCGAGGATCATCAGGAACGTTCCATATTTCCTGCAGTGAATGGCATATCCGGCGCCAACATCCGCATAAATTTTACCCTTATATTTATATTCATGCTTCATGATCGGGTTCCAATAATATTGGGTTCCCGCTTCGTGTACCCAGGGGAAATTGTAGCCGGCTTCGGCATAGATTAGCCACTTATTCCTTTTTTGCCCTAATTCCTTCCTGAGATCCAAAAAAAGTGGAACGGAACGATAACGATAACCATCTATTCCGATTCCAATACCCGCGAACCAGGTGTTGAGTGCCATGCCATTGATGCTTTGGATGATTCCCGCTGCTGCTCCATGTCCTTCAGCCAAACCCGCCTGTTCAATGGAATGGAAGCGCAAGGCAGGTCCATGCTGCTGTGCCCGCAGGCCCGCAAGCCACATGAATAGCATAAAGCTTAGGCAAGCTGTAATTTTCCTGCTCATTGCTTCACTTCTATTTTACTCATCAATCGAATATTGTTCGGATCGCTATAGTCATATTGATATATGCCGCCATTGGCCACCACTAGGGCAATATGGTTCCAGGCTATCACATCAAATGTTTCCATGCCAGGAATGGTGTTGATCAGTTGCAGGTGATTCACATCCGTAGCGTCAAATATTTTCAGTCCATCAGATCCGTCACAGATGAAGAGCAGGTTACCATCCTTCGAGAGTCCCCGTGGATTTGTTAAAGGATAAGTGCCGATGAGTGAAGGGTTCTTGAGATCGGATATGTCGAGAATTTCGAGTTGGTTGGTGAATCCCATACACTGGTTTCCCGAACGCAGGGTAACATAGGCGTATTTCCCATCAGCGATCACAGGATCACAACTCCTGGTATGCGCAAATTGACCCTCTGCTGAAGGATTCTTACCATTGGTAGCATCATAGATGAACATGCCATTGGATGAACCGATGAACAATTTATTTCTAAAAGGATAGATCGTCTCAATATTCATCCCCACATTTATCATATTTGAGAATTCCGGATCGGGGGGAGCGGAAATTCCAAATACATTAAGATCGTTGGTTGTTACCGAATACAGATAGTCATTCAGGATGGCAAATCTCGCCATGGATCCGCCTACTCCAAAGGGCGAAGACACGCTTGCCGGAGTGCTGAGCGAAAGATTGCCGGAATTAGTGTATGCCGCGGCAAAAATCAGATCGGAACTCATTAAAACATTGTGCTTGTCGAATTTCACTCCGAAAAATCCTCCATCGCCACAATCCATGCTCACCACCGTATCTCTTTTTACCCAATCCACGATTACCCTGCAAGTATCTGGGTAGAACATGCCATAATACTGCCGGAATGGAAATACGCCACTGATGAATTTGGTGGGCTTTACCCGGAGCGGATCGCTGATGTCCAGGGCCACAAGGTCGGTATAGGCATCTGCGTAAAGGGTATTGCCCCTGACCGCCAGATCCATATTTCCGGGGATATTTATGAATGCCACATTGCGTGGTGCGGAGGGATTTGAATTGTCAATGATATGAATGCCTTTATCCAGTTCATTCAGAAATATATAATTGCCTCGAATATAGATTTTGCCTGGTTGTTGGATATCTTCAGGCGGGTTGCTTTTTACATTGGCCCTTACCTCATCGGTAGTTTTATATTCAGGCTTGAAATAGGAATAGGTTTGTGTACAATGATCTTTGATACATGAACTAAAAAAAATTACAGGCAGCAGCATACTGCCGCGGAGCAATGCAGTCAGCTTTTTCATGATGGCAGTTTTGAAGACTTGACACTATTTATTACCTGGGCGTTGCACGGTGCCAAATTCCCAAAGCGCGAGACTGGCCTTCAGGCCCACGAACCATGGATGCTGTTTGAGTCCTCCGGAATTTTTTTGAAGATCACTTACCATGTATTGCAAAAGAGGTCCCAGACTTACCGGGTATTTCGATTGATTGAAGAGTGCCACAGTAAATCCCGCATTGAGGCTAATCGGCATTTTCGTAAGGAGTGTATTATCCTTGAACAGCACATTGCTGGCATAGTCGCGGTGCAGGTAATTTGAATTGAGCAGCCATCCCAGGGCCAGGCCCGCGTCGAATTTCAGAGGAATTTTTTGCCCCTTGTTCAATTGCCATTCCACTGAAAGAGGAAGCTCCAGATATTGGAAATGATTTTGATACTCCTTTGTTGCTCCTGCGGCATAAAAACTATTCAGCGTCATATAGGTGAATCCGTTCAAGATCTGCACGGTGCTATTTACATGATTTCCCACGAGTGTTTTAAAATCATATTGGTTATAGTCTAAACCAGACCTAAGCGCGAATCTCTTATTCAAATGCAGTTTCACATATACTCCCAGGCCCCAGGATAAAGACGCTCCCCTATAAACGCTGTCACCCAGGAACCGTCCACCCGAAGGAGCATAGCTTGCAAAATAATTGGGTGAGGCCGTATTCAATCGAGAGGAATTGGTACGGGTCATCACGTCTGAAGATCCGATTCTCCCCGAAATGCCAAAGCTCCATTTCCTTTTGCCCTTGATCTTGTCTTTCTTTGGTGGAATTGCAGTGGTGACCAGGGACTGCGGCATTCTGTGAGCGCCAGAAGGAGCGGCTACGGAATTTGAAGGCATGGGCTCCGCATATACCTTCACGTTATTGGTAACCATTTGCGGTTTGAAAACGAGGGCATTCTCAAAAGGATTCTTATTTATTTGCTGATCCGCAATATTCCTGCCTTTGGCCTCTTTCTCATTAGCCCGGCGCTTACCCTCAATATCATGGGCCTTATTATTCGCAGGCTTGTAAGAGTTCCAGACCTTTGCGAATGGATCATGCCTGGCTGCAAGGGGGATAGGAGCACGATTCTTGATATTATCCTGATAATTTCCCTTATTAATACCGGGATCTGATTTCCCCGCTTCTTTTTCCGAAGGGGCCATTATGTGTTTGGGCTCAGGCTCACCATTAGGAGCAGGCGAATTCAGGGCATGGGCCGATTTATTTTCTTCATCAGGCTTCGTGGATTTTTCGAGATCAGATATTGGGTTGGCTCGGGGATTTGCAATTTCTTTTTGGTTGGAATGATCTGCGGTTAAAGAGGATCCCCGGTACCGGGAATGGCTTTCCGACCACCAGTATCCCGCTCCGCCAAGCAGGAGAACCATTAATCCCGCCCATATCAGTCCTCTCCTGCGTCTCTTGTCTTTACGGATGCGCATGGCCACCATGGGCCATATTTCCTCCGATGGTTTGAGTTTTAACTCATCCAGCGTTTGCTGTATTTTCTTTTCGAATTCATTTGCCGGCATATGACCCTGATTTAAGATCAACAGAATGTTTTTCTATCCAGCCTATGAGTAGATTTCTTGCTCTCATATATTGGGAACGTGATGTCACTTCGCTTATGCCCAGTATCTGCCCAATTTCCAGGTGTGAATACCCTTCTACGGCATACAGGTTAAATACGGTCTGGTACCCGGTTGGAAGTTGCCTGATCAGGTTGGCCAGGTCTTTGGCCTGCATTTGCATTTGAGGATTTTCTTCAGAAACGGGGTGGAGGCCTACTTCCTGAAATGAAAGATCATTTTGATACTTCCTGTTCTTTTTCAGGTAATTAATTGCGGTATTCACCATTATTCGCCTGATCCATGCACCCAATTCACCTTCCGAACGATACTGGTGCAGATTCCGGAACACTTTCACGAAGCCATCCTGCAACACGTCTTCCGCATCGGTGAGGGACTTGGTATATCGGTAACATACGCTCAACATTTGCTCAGCAAACAAATTATACAATTCTTGCTGGGCCAATACCTTCCCCTTCAGGCAGTTCTTCATCAATTGCTGTAGTTCGGTCATCCGGAATAACGTATAGGATTGACAATGCTACATAATATTCCGTTGCATGAACACCGAAAGTTTCGGATTCCCGTACCAAAACAATCAGAGTTTGGTTATGAATGATTTAGCCATTCAACCCGGAATTTTTGGATATAGAGTCTTCATTTTCATTCAAATTTCTTAGTTCAGCTAACTTCGTGTTCATGCCCCTGTTTGCCTTGAGCCATGAATTGGTTTTTCCTCCTGTTGAGCTTGCTGAGCCTGATGGCCTTCTGGCCATGGGAGGCGACTTATCTACGGAACGTCTATTGCTGGCCTATCGGAACGGAATATTCCCCTGGTATGAGGGCGAAATTCCGTTGTGGTGGTGCCCGAATCCCCGTTTTGTCCTTTTCCCCGCCGAAATGAAGGTGAGCAAAAGCATGCAGCAATTGCTGAAAAAAAACATATTCAGCTTCAGCATCAACAAAGACTTCCGGTCAGTGATCGAATCCTGCAAATCGGTCAAAAGAAAGGGACAACCCGGCACCTGGATCACAGAAGAAGTTGAAAAAGCATTCGCCAACCTCCATGAAAAAGGCTATGCGCACAGCGCCGAGGTATGGCTGGATGGGGAACTCGTGGGAGGCCTCTATGGATTGCGCATGGGGAAAATCTTTTTCGGAGAAAGCATGTTCAGCAAGGCCAGCAATGCCAGCAAATACGCTTTCATAAAATACATACAGCATTTACAGTCGGAGGGCGTGCAATTGGTGGACTGTCAGGTGTACACCCAACACCTGGAGAGCCTTGGCGCCCGCATGATAGAAAGATCGCAGTTCATCAAATTGCTGAAGCGGTGGATCGACTAACGGATAAGGTTAAATGCGGAATGAAGCTTCTGCACTCTAACGATCGCCCCGAAGCCTAACCGAATTTATTATTTCCTGAATTTTTGCTTCAGGCGGCTCAGGGCATCGTCAAGGTTTTTTCCGGCGGCCTCCCCTGCCTTTCGCTTTTCTTCGCCGGGCGGCAAGACCCTTTTTTTTGTTTTTGACCGCTCATCCGCATGGGCAGATTCCCCTGCCTGACGAATGGACAAAGCAATCCTTTTTCTAATAGTATCAACTTCCAGCACCTTCACCATAACCTTTTCATTCAGGTGAAGTACTTCATTGGGATCTTCAATATAGCGATGGGCTATTTCTGAAATATGCACCAGGCCATCCTGCTTCACACCAATATCAACGAAGGCGCCAAACCTGGTCAAATTTGTTACGATGCCCGGCACCACCATGCCAGCCACCACATCGGCCATGCTGTAAATTTCGGCGAATTCAAATTGTTGAACTTCCTTTCGCGGGTCGAGTCCTGGTTTTGACAATTCCTTTAAAATATCGCGGATAGTCAGTTCCCCGGTTTGCCCACTCACATATTTTTTGGGATTAATTTGTTTTATCAATTGGTCATTGCCTATCAGGGATCGAATCTCCACGCCCAGGTCTGTCGCCATCCTGGCCACAACCCCATATGCTTCCGGATGCACGGCGCTCTGATCCAGCGGATGATCTCCATCCTTGATCCTGAGAAATCCTGCGCATTGTTCATAGGCTTTGGATCCCAGCCGGGGCACTTTCAGGATCTGCTCGCGGTTCCTGAAACTTCCTATCTCAGCCCGGTAGCGCACCATATTTTCTGCCAGCGAAGTTCCAATACCACTCACATAGGCCAGTAAATGCCTGCTGGCAGTATTGAGGTTCACACCTACCTGGTTCACACAACTCACTACGGTCTGATCGAGTTTTTCTTTTAGCCTGAACTGGTTTACATCATGTTGGTATTGGCCTACCCCAATACTTTTCGGATCAATCTTTACCAATTCTGCCAGGGGGTCCATCAGCCTTCTGCCGATACTAACGGCGCCGCGTACTGTAATATCCTGATCGGGAAATTCCTCGCGCGCGGTCTCGGAGGCGGAGTATACCGAGGCTCCATCTTCATTTACCATAAATACAGGCAGGCCCAAATTGAGTTTCTTCACCAATTGCTCCGTTTCCCTTCCCGCCGTTCCATCTCCAATGGCAAATGCCTGTATCTGGAATGATTCCACCAATCCCCTGAGTATTTCTTCCGCTTCCCGAAGCCTTCCTGGCTCATGGATAAAAATCAGGGAAGTCTTTTTCAACGCGCCCTGTTCATCCAGACAAACTATTTTACAACCCGTTCGATATCCCGGATCAATTGCAAGAATGCGCTTGCTCCCCAATGGCGAACTTAATAACAATTGCCTGAGGTTTTCGGCAAAAACATTGATGGCTTCCTCGTCTGATCGAAGTTTCAGCGCTGTTCTGAATTCGGTTTCCAGGGCGGGTTGTAATAATCGCCTATAGGAGTCTTTCAATGCCTTTCTTACCTGTTCTGTATTGCTATTCATCCCCTTTAGCCAGGCCCTCTCGAGAACTTCAACGGCCTGCTCTTCCGGGGGTTCAATGGAAACGCGAAGAAACCCTTCTACAAATCCCCTAAGCACGGCCAATGCCCTGTGCGAAGGAACCTTCATTACAGGCTCGCTATAATTGAAATAGTCTTTGAATTTTATGGCCTCCTGCTCCTTTGCCTCCACAACCTTACTGCCGAGGCTGGCTTTTTCTTCAAACAATTTCCTGAGGCGGGCCCTGGTATCGCCGTCTTCACTCACCTGTTCCGCTATGATATCTCTTGCGCCCTGCAGCGCATCTTCCAGGCTGGTCAATTTTTCATTGAAATATTTTGCCGTCTCTGCTTCCAGGTTTATCTCTCTTTGCTCTAAGATCATAGCCGCCAGAGGCCCCAGACCATTTTCCCTTGCCGCCTGAGCACGTGTTTTGCGTTTCGGCTTGAATGGAAGGTAGATGTCTTCCAGTTCGGCGAGTGCATGGGCTCCATTCAATTTCTGCCGAAGCTCCTCTGTCATTTTCCCCTGGTCCATGATCGCCTTCTCAATAAATGCTTTTCTATCGTTGAATTCTTTGAGCTGGCCCGCCTCATCCTGGATTTTCAGAATCTGCACTTCATCCAGGTTTCCTGTTCTGTCTTTACGATACCTGGCAATGAAGGGAATGGTGGCCCCCTCCCCCAGCATCTCCAACACGGCTTCTGCCTGCACAGCACGGATATTCAATTTGGAAGCGATCTCTGATGCTAATTCCTGCATATTATAAAATTAATTTTCGTTTTTCCTGATTGCGATGATTGCCTTTATACATGAAGATTTGCTTGCAGCTAACGTGTTATTTTATTCCTATTCCTTATTTGCAGGTGCGAAACTAGAGTGTGTTGATGAAAACAAAAACTTGGAATTATTAGCTTGTTTTATTAAAGCTGACGAGATGCTGTGGAAATAATTCAGTATGGCGATAGATAAGTCCCCGAACATAATCATTGTCTGGGTAGGGTGTTAAATATTTCTTCAGTTTTGTGAGATGCTTTAGGGCCATATTTTCAGGTATATATCCCATTCCATAAAATTTCCCCTGCTCTATCAACAAACAGCTTTTTTCACCGGGTTCACGGCCCTCATCAATAACGGCGAAACTTGGTAATTCATGCCGCAGCGATTCCAGGGCCTCTTCAACACGCTGATTATATTGTGGCGGATCATCGTAGCCTTCAGGCACACTTAAATGAGCGGGGGTCTTGTCAAGATAACATAGCTGGGGAGAGAGTCTGTGTTGCTCAATCATATTCCACAACATTCGATAGCCTTCCCATAGCATGCCGAAAGTGTAAAGGGGATGAAGATGCTTACGCTTTCTTTCAATTGCCAGCCTTTTGTAGCCGCGCTGGTCTTCAAAAACATATAGCCCATACTGAAAATTCACCCGCTTCTGGCTGCTATTGTATATGGGCCACATTTTCTTGATCTCCGCATCTTCCAGGATGGCTGCCTGCAGTTCGGTACCGCATACCTGGTAGCTGATCTGATAGATATTCCTCAAAAATTCCTGTCTTTGTTTTCCGGCACCATTGTGCGTGAAATGGCTGCTCACCCTCTTACGCAGGCTCTTGGCCTTGCCAACATATATCACTTTCCCTTTCTGGTTCTTGAAATAATATACACCTGGTTTTTGGGGCAATTGATCCACCTGCTCCCCGGGCAAATGAATGGGAAGAGATTGTTCTTTGGAGGATTTCTTAACGAATCGGTCAATATGAGGCTGCGCATTATTTTGCAATAATAGTTCAAACAATTGCACGGTAGCACTCGCATCTCCTCCGGCGCGATGCCGGTTCTCAATTGGTATTTGGAGGCTGCGGCAAATATTTCCAAGACTATAAGACTGTAGGTCTGTGAAGACCTTGCGTGTAAGTCTTACGGTACAGAGTTTCTTAACATCCAGCTCATATCCGCATTGCTGCAAATGGTGTTTCAGGAAGGAATAGTCGAAATTCACGTTGTGGGCAATGAATATTTTATCTTTCAGCAAATCGTAAATGCGCGGTGCCAATTCTTCAAAATCAGGGGCTGAAGAAACCATTTCGTCCGTGATGCCTGTCATTACCTGAATAAAATAGGGTATTTCCTGAAGTGGGTTTACCAGGGATTCGAATCGGTGCAGCACGCGAATACCGTCATGAATAAAGATGGCAATTTCAGTAATGCCATGGGCAGACGCATGTCCTCCCGTAGTTTCTATGTCAACAATTGCGTACATGGGAGATTTGGGGCCTGAAAATTACTCAAAGTTAAATTCTTCAGCAAATGCTGAATATCGTGCCAGGGTTTGATTCTCAATGGTTAATATTCTGTCATCAAAAATTAGAAAATTTTTAATCTGTAACGGTCAATGCAAAACTTGCGAAATACGGTTGAATTCATTAGTTTTACTCAAGTTTCATTCTTATAAAGTCTGGCTAGGCGCAGATTTTTTCTATTTCTCCAACCTTGAAGAATCGCCCAGCAGTCCAATTCGACCCATTCTCCTTTGAAAGCTTTATTAATCCGGTCCTGATTTTTTAATCTAAAAATCATCACAATGAAGCTTTTTAACTCATTACATCTTGGGGAAGGCGTTAGAATTGCCATGATCGTAATCCTGATTTATGCGACTATAGCCATAGTCACTTATCTGGCATGGTAGTATCTGCAATTGCCTAATGAACCATGATATTTCCCCGAAATAAGTGAACATTTCGGGGAAAATTTTGTCCCATCAGTATGAACTCAATTGCCTTTGCGGTTTGCGGTTTTCCTCCGCATCGTTTCGATCTATTGACACAATATTGAATTGGAAAACATTCTGCATTTCTCCCCGATTCCCGTTTCATTTTTAGTATGCCTTTAGAACACAGGTTTCGCATTTCCTCTCCCAGGCCTGCGTTGTAAATTATTAATTTTGAACCATCGTGTGCTTTGGTTTTTTACCTTTGCCAACCGAAAAACAGATAAAAAGGGTTGCCTGATATGGAATTATCTAAAAATTATGATCCTTCCTCAGTTGAAGATAAATGGTATCGTCATTGGATCAGCAAAAAATATTTCAATAGCTGGCCCGATAGTCGTGAGCCATTTACGGTTGTGATCCCTCCCCCCAATGTTACGGGTGTTCTGCACATGGGCCATACACTCAATGAAACGGTTCAGGATATCCTGGTGCGCCGGGCGCGCATGACCGGATATAACGCCTGCTGGGTACCTGGAAGCGACCACGCTTCCATAGCCACAGAAGCTCGGGTTGTGCAGATGCTGAAAGAGAAAGGAATCGACAAGAGCCAGCTCAGCCGTGAGGAATTTTTGAAATATGCTTATGAATGGAAGAACAAGTACGGTAATATCATATATCACCAGATTGAAAAGCTGGGTTGCAGCGTGGATTGGAACCGGGTGAGTTTCACGATGGATGAAGACTATTATAAGGCGGTGATCAAGGTGTTTGTGGAATTATTCAATAAGGGCCTGATTTACCGGGGCGCCAGGATGATCCACTGGGATCCCTCGGCGAAGACCGCGCTGAGTGATGAAGAAGTAGAATACAAAGACGTAAATGGGAAATTGTACTATATCAAATACTTCATCGCGGATTCTAAAACTGAGTCTTCCGGCGGCGGCGAATACATAACCATCGCCACCCAAAGACCAGAAACCATCATGGGTGACACGGCTGTGTGCGTAAACCCCAATGATGAGAGATACCGCGACCTGAAAGGAAAATTCGCGATCATACCCCTGATCAACAAGAAAGTTCCCATCATTTTTGACGAATATGTTGACCCGGCTTTTGGTACCGGCGCCTTGAAAGTTACGCCCGCGCACGATATCAACGACTATAACCTGGGTCTCAAACATAACCTGGAAGTAGTGGATACATTGAACGAAGATGGCACCCTAAGTGCGGCTGCACTGATATATATAGGCGAAGATCGTTTCATGGCCAGAAAGAAGATTGTAGCGGAATTAGAAAAGAAAGGATTTATCAGCAGGGAAGAGGCCTATGTTACGCGTTTGGGCTATAGCCAGCGAACGGGTGCTGTGGTGGAACCCCGGATCTCCACGCAATGGTTCATGAAAATGAAGGAGCTCGCCCAGCCGGCCCTGAAAGTTGTTTTAGACGGAGAAATCCTGATTCATCCCGCCGAGAAATTCCTCGCCACTTATCGCTATTGGCTGGAAAACGTAAAGGATTGGTGTATCAGTCGCCAGCTATGGTGGGGCCAGCAAATTCCGGCCTATTACGACAACAATGGCAATTGTTATGTTGCAGAAAGCGCAGAAGACGCTATCAGGCAGGCCCTTGCCGCCAGACCCGGATCATCTGTTGTTCCAAATCTAAAACAGGATCCGGATGTATTGGATACCTGGTTCTCTTCCTGGCTCTGGCCAATTCAGGTTTTTAAAGGTATTACCGATCCTGGCAATGCCCACCTGAAATATTATTATCCCACATCCGTGCTTGTAACCGGGCAGGATATCATTTTCTTTTGGGTGGCGAGGATGATTATGGCAGGAATGGAATTTGAAAAGAAGATCCCATTCAGGCATGTTTATTTTACGGGAATGGTTAGGGACAAACTGGGAAGAAAGATGAGCAAGAGCCTGGGCAATTCTCCCGATCTGTTGGAACTCATTGAAAAATTTGGAGCGGATGCCGTCCGTTTCGGGATATTGATTTCTTCACCCGCCGGAAATGACCTTTTGTTTGATGAAGCATCTCTGGAACAGGGAAGGAATTTCAATAATAAGCTTTGGAATGCTTTGAAATTGGTGAAACTCTGGGAGAATCGCCTGGCGGAAGACCAGAATCAGGCTGGCGAAAAAACAGCCAGTGGATTTGCAGTAAATTGGTTTGATAACCGCTTGAAAGAAGCTAAACTACAAGTGCAGGCGCTCTATGACGATTTCAAATTGAGTGAGGCGCTGAAAAGAATTTATTCCCTGATATGGGACGATTTCTGCAGTTGGTACCTGGAGTGGATAAAACCAGAACAAAATTCACCCATGGATCCACAATTGCACCGGAAAACCATTTCATTCTTTGAAGAACTCCTGCAAATGCTCCATCCCTTCACGCCCTTTATCACGGAGGAAATTCATCACCTGCTCAAAGAGCAAAGGGAAGATATTTGTGTGGCACAACTGGGCAGGGAAAGCCAGCCTCCCGATGAGGGTTTACTCAGCATGGGCAGCCTCTTGCAGAATGCCATTACCATTGTAAGGGACGCCAGAAATAAGAACCAAATCAAGCCGAGGACTCCCATTGAACTATATATTCAAACGAATATTGCCGGCACCTACAAAGCCATTGAATCCATTTTCAAAAAGCAGGTGAATGCGTCGTCGATCGCTTATGTAAATGATCCGGTACCGGAAGCAATCGTAATCGCGGCCGAAAAGGATAAATTTTTTCTGTTGACTGATGAGCCAATCAATCCTGCCGCTCAAAAAGAAGAATTGCACAAAGAATTGGACCATCTCAGGAGATTCCTGGTGGCGGTGGAAAAGAAACTGCAGAATGAAAGATTCCTGAATAATGCCCGGGAAGAAGTTGTTGAACTGGAGAGAAGGAAGAAAGCGGATGCCGAAACCAAGATACGGGTCATTGAAGAAAGCCTGGCAGGATTATAAAGGAGCTGATGGTTCAATGAAATACCATCTGGCAGCTCATATTTGGCGAAGCATTTCCACCGCCTGCCCCTCAAAGTTTAACAAGGCTGAATCAAAATAAAATCTATTTTCGATCCGTTCTTCCCTGGAGAAATTGCCCCTTAAGGCCCGATATGAACGTTGATTCTCTTTTCAAATTCCATATTTCATGAAAAAAATTCTCATATTCTTTCTGATATTTTTCGGAATTGCAGCACAGGCCCAGGATAAAGGAACAAAGACCCGTCCCGCTGCAACCAGTCAAACATCTGTTCCGAAGCTGCAGGCGAGCCTGGGAGGATCCAGGGGAGGGAATCTGAGTATCGCGGAACTCTCTAAAATTGTGGATTCCGCTTTGGCGGTGCGTGACCCCGAAGGCAATAGCTACCCCATCACACATTTTCGTGTCTTTTACAAATTCAGGAGCAGTTCTGTTGATCACGATTCAGGCGAGCGCAAGACCGTTGATGATATGAGGGTGGATGAGTTTTACAATACTGGTAAGATGTCGGAATTGTGGAAGGAAAGTATAAAAGATAATGCCGCGGCCAATGATGAAATGATCATTGACAATATCATGGCACGTCTGAAGAATGGCAAGAAAATACAAGTAGCTTCTATCAGATTCAAAGTGACAGAATAAGGTATTCTGCGAAGATTATTTTTAGAATTCCGGATTGGCTTTAATCCTTTGCAGCCATAGTAGCGCTTAATGGCTCATGCAATCTTCCAACTCAGAATTAGAAATTTCAATTACCTGTTCAAAAGCACCGGAAGCACAATTTCCCAAACGTTTCGGTTGGTCTGTCCCGTTAGGTCATTGTCCAGGAGACGGCTATACCGGAATCCAATGCTCACCGGTTCCTGGTTCCACCATTGGGTATCTAAAAATATTTCTGCGCCCAGGGTCCTGAAATCATACACCGTTCCGGTTCTCAAACTTTTGGCCCTTGCATTGTCATAAAATATATTGGCCCGCACCCTGTGGAAATATACAATTTGGCCGAAGCCCCAGTCGGGATAACAGATGGGAAAATGATAATTCAGGCTCCATTTCCACATCCGGGGAGCATCTATATTACCATAGCCGCGGGCGAAGGGAAAATTATTGTCAAACCTGTATTCATTTGCGGTATCCCTCGCCTGGAAGGCGGCGGAGACCACAAGACTCTGATTAACTCCAAAGCCGGGTAAATAAAAAGAAGCCGAAGTCAGGAATTGGTTGGCTCTGTATTTATTGACGACGGACCGGTGCTGCAAATAGAGGGTTTGAGCCCAGTGCGGAAAAATATTTTGTTTCGCTTTTTGAGTTTGGGAACTCCAACGCAGTGATGATTGCAGGTAGGTGAATCCGGAATTCTTCAGGCTATCCTTTGCCAGGCCGGTATAATCTACCTGTTTATAGTTAAAGGAAGATCCAAACGACAAATATTTATACCACCTGCCTTTGCTGAAATTGAGAGGAATGCTGAAGCCGATCCTGCTATTCCATTCATTCCAGTTAATGTGTCGGGATGAATCATTCACCTGCCTGTGCAGCGTATAAGATATCCCACCCGTGATCCAGGGAAATAATTCCGCATATTGCGCATCGAATCCGAATTTATGACTTCTTTCATTCGAGTTATAGTCATAATAAATGGAGGATTGCAGCGTATTCAGAATATTTTCACCAAACACTGTGAAGATCCAGTCGGGCTGGTCGTAGTAAGGGCGCCAACTATGAAAATTAAAAAGACCTATCCCTTTTGAATATTTCGTTACGGGATAATGGCCGGCAGGAATTTTTGCCAGGGCATTCCCTCCATTTTGCCGCAATGCATTCGGGATATACAGATCGCCCGCATTTACAGTACCCATATCCGTGATGGGTTCCCAATCCTTCATGTCAGGCGATTTTTCCTTTAACCGAAAACCATTGGCGGTGAAATTGCTGAAAATAAGCCTATGCTGTGCGCCAAGCGCCGGTTGATAGGCTCCCAGTTCCTCGTTGGTAAGCCGGAACAGATTTTTGGATTTTGAGTCAACCGCGAATATCTCATCCCGGTACCCTGTACTCGCCGTAAAATAAACGGTATCTCCTTTCACGAGCGGAAAGGCATTCACTTTATAGGTCCAGGATGTCAGGTTCTCTGCCACTCCGGTTTTGAGATCTATGAGGGCGAGCGCCATCATTCCTTCTGAATTTCTCACGCTGGAGACTATGCGGGAATTGTCAAAAAACCTCGGATAGGTATAAAATAAATGGTCGGGGTTAGGAACCTTTTGTAGAATCTTTCCGTTGCGGGCATCCAGGAGCTGCAGCTCACAAGTGAGGTCGGGCTGTACATTCAGCGCAACGATCGTTTTCCCATCGGCTGAAAGGTCCGGAGCGAAGTAACGGCTCCTGCTTGTGACCCTTCTTTCCCTGCCGCTCCTGAGGTCCAGGATCCTGATCACGCTATAGTCTCTCCATCCCCAGCGGATATCGGGTTCATAGGCCGCATAAATGATTTTCCCCTGGCTGTAGGCATAGTCATCGTCAATGGAAATGGCCCTGGTTCTTATCTTTTGTTCTCCATCCGCCGTGTGCCAATACCAGGCAGGCGGATTCCGGTAAGATTTCTTCAGTACCAGTACCGAGTCTGAATCCAAAGCATAAGGATACACGTAATCTGTCACGAATCCTTTACTGTCATTTGTCAGGAAATTTCCAGTTGCCTGGGCTCCGGCAGATTCTTGCTTGTACAATGCGCAGGCCTGATCCACAAATTCCCGGAACCTGAGGCCTGAATATTTCCTGACCGCGCGCTGGAATGGATAGAAAAGATTTCGGTACCGCACCGCGTCATCGGTTACCTTCTTCCAAAAATCGGCGCCAAATTTTTCCCTTCCAAAACCAACCAGCAAATAACCCAATTGATAATGATCGGGCACATAATTTCTGTAAGAACCATTTCTCAATTTCATGTAGCTGTAATTCCTGGCGGCTTGCCACAGTGACTTATATCCATTAAAAAAGAATGGCAGGCGTCCCCTACCCTGTGCGCTAACCGAAGTTTCCTGGAAAACGGCGTCTCCCTCAAAGAACCAATTGGGTATGGCCGCGTTGTTCGCGACAGCCTGCCCTTCTTCCCCAAAAATGAAATACATCAATTTCGAAAGGCCTTTCCGGTAATTCATGAACTGCTGCACGTGGCGGTATTCGTGAATGGCCAGGTTATCGGGCCAGGGAATACTGCCCAAATCGAAGCTGTTCTGTGGAGGCATGAGATTAAATTCACTTCTCCAGGGAGCCAGCCCCACGTACGCGTTGGAGATAGTAGTGTGATTGTGGAGCACGATATCAATCTTCCTTTGAAAATCGCCGGCCGTTGCAGAAGTATGCTGGTGAAGGTACCCGGCCACCGCGGCGATGCGCTGCGCTACCGAATCGAGGCCTTTTGGGAAGATGACATTTACACCCCGGGCATTAACCTGCAACCATTTCAGGTTTGAAGGCTCACCGCCAAATTGCTGGGCAACTGAGCTGTTAACAAATCCGAAGCATAGTATGATCGCAACCTTTAGCCTGAAGCACATAATGGTACAATATTATTGAATCAAGTTATTACATTTTGTTAAGCTGAAATATTAAATACGGAATATGGAATCCTTCGGTTGCGTGGATAAATGATTGGTAATTCGAAACGCTCCTGCATTAGATTTCTCGGGTTATTTGATTACATTAGGAAATTAATGCCCCGCCCATGCACAGGCTGCAGTTTGCCGACTACACTGTATTTCTCATATATTTTTTGATCGTAGCATTTTATGGATATTATATCTATCAGCGGAAAAAATCGGCAGTCAGCAGCACCAAGGATTTTTTTCTTGCCGAAGGATCCCTCACCTGGTGGGCCATCGGGGCTTCATTGATTGCTTCAAATATTTCGGCGGAACATTTTATTGGCATGAGCGGCTCCGGTTTCGCGCTGGGCCTGGCCATTTCCACTTACGAATGGATGGCATCCGCCACGCTGATCATCGTCGCCATTTTTTTTATACCTGTTTACCTGAAAAATAAAATATACACCATGCCGCAGTTCTTATCGCGGCGCTATAACGACCAGGTGAGCACGATCATGGCCGTTTTCTGGCTGCTGGTGTATGTATTCGTCAACCTCACTTCCATCATCTATCTCGGAGGACTCGCCATCGCTTCCATTTCGGGTATTTCATTCGGATGGTGCGTGGTGGGCCTGGGATTATTCGCCATCCTGGTGACCCTGGGTGGAATGAAGGTAATTGGTTATACGGATGTGATACAGGTATTTGTGCTGATCATGGGAGGTTTGGTAACCACTTACCTCGCACTCAATCTCATGTCTGAACATTACGGCTATGGGAAAAATCTTGCCAGGGGAATGAGCCTGCTACTGGAAAAAGCGCCTTCCCATTTTCACATGATATTCGATTCTTCCAATCCCTATTACAAAGACCTCCCGGGACTATCCGTGCTGATTGGCGGCATGTGGATCAATAACCTGAACTACTGGGGCTGCAACCAATATATTACCCAGAGAGCCCTGGGGGCCGACCTGAAGACTGCCAGGAGCGGGATCCTCTTTGCGTCATTCTTGAAACTACTGGTACCCGTGATAGTGGTATTGCCGGGCATTACCATGTTTGTATTGCACCAGAATGGATTATTTCAAAAAGAGATGATGGATGCAAATGGAATGGTCAAGCCAGACCAGGCCTATCCCACGCTTATGAACCTATTGCCTGCAGGGCTGAAGGGTCTCGCTTTTGCGGCGCTGACAGCGGCGATTGTGGCTTCACTTGCCGGAAAAGCCAACAGCATCTCCACCATATTTTCACTGGACATCTACAAGAAATATTTTTACAAAGAGGCAACTGAAAAACACCTGGTGATGACTGGCAGGTGGACGGTGGTAGTTGCCATGGTAATTGCCAGCCTCGTGGCTCCTGCACTGAGCACGCTGGACCAGGCCTATCAATTCATACAGGATTATGTGGGATTCATCTCCCCGGGCGTACTCGCTATTTTCTTACTGGGATTCTTCTGGAGGAGAACAACGGCCAATGCTGCCCTGACCTCGGCCTTGCTGACCATACCCCTTTCTGCCATACTTAAATTCCTGCCAGTATGGACCCATGGCTCATTCCCCGATTTTCCATTTCTAGACAGGATGTCCATTGTGTTCATGATCCTGGTTATTCTAATTGTGATCATGAGCCTATCAGATAAAAAAAGCAGGAACAATAAACAGGTCCTGGTTGTTGATACCCGCATGTTCCGCTGCCCGCCTTCTTTCATCATTGGGTCGGTGATCATTATTGGAATACTCACGGCCTTGTATATCATTTTTTGGTAAGGATAGTGAATTCAAATAAGTGCCACGCTGAATTTGCCCAGCGGCTTGAAACCGATTCAGGATTTGAAAAAACAAGGACCATGGTTCGGTCAATAAATGGTGGTATAATCATGAATATAATTCGTAAATTTACTCAGCATCAAAACCAGCTCGAATGAAGACCAATACTCCATTCTCCGATTCGGAAAATAAGCCGCTCCCAAGTATGGATCTCTGGGAAGACGACCTGTTAAGGCGCTATCCTGAAAACGGGAATACCCAAAAAGATAAGGAAGCCTTCCGCAACTATGAAGCCCCCGCCAGAGACACCGTCAGGGAATTTTACAGGCTCAATCATAAATATCAGACCTACGATTTTGTCAGGGAAAAAGAGCAAGAATTTCTGCAATTCAACCGTAAGGAACTGAAGCCCTGGGAGGCCATGGATTTTTTGAATACCCTGGTTGATGATTCCGACCCCGATATTGAGCTGGACCAATTACAACACCTATTGCAAACGGCAGAAGCCATCAGGGCCGACGGCCATCCGGACTGGTTTATCCTCACAGGCCTCATTCATGATATGGGCAAGGTATTATGTTTGTTTGGAGAACCACAGTGGGCAGTGGTGGGAGATACATTCCCAGTTGGTTGCGCATTTTCCGAAAGCGTTGTGTATCCGGAATTCTTTGCCGACAATCCCGATAATTCCGATCCGCGTTACAATACCAAATATGGAATTTACGAGCATGGCTGCGGGTTAAAGAATGTTCACTTGTCATGGGGGCATGATGAATATTTATACCAGATTACCAGGAATTATTTACCCGAACCCGCCCTCTACATGATACGGTATCATTCTTTTTATTCCCAGCATCGCGAAGAGGCTTATGATCATTTGCTGGATGACCATGACCGCGAGATGTTTCGGTGGGTGAAGAAATTCAATCCTTATGACCTTTATTCCAAGAGCCCGAAGCCTCCGGTGGTGGAAGAATTGAAACCATTCTATTCAGATCTGATTGGCAAATACCTACCGGAAACGATCAGACTATAACCACGCCTTATATTTTCTGCAGGCCGGAATTTGATATTCCGGTTTTTTTATTCCCTTTTCTCACTCACCATTAATTCGCAGTTCGGAGATGATAGTTTTCTTATACAAATCGTATCTTGTAATGAGAATAAAACAAGCATGTGGCTCTTAGCATTAGCAATAGCACCGGGAATTGCAATAAGCCTTTATATATATGTGAAGGATCAGTACAACAGGGAACCAAATTTGAATCTGGCATTGAGTTTCATGTTTGGAATCCTGTGTACCATGCCTGCAGGCCTCACTCAAATGTTGCTCACCGTTAGTCTGGACGCGGTGATACCCCAAAAGAATATTGTTCACAGCCTCATCCTGGCCTATCCTATCGTGGGCCTTTCTGAAGAATTTTGCAAGTTCTTTGTATTGCGATATTATGCTTTCCCCAAAAAAACCTTCGATGAGCCCTTCGACGGTATCGTGTATGGCGTATTCATAAGCATGGGATTCGCCACACTTGAGAATATTGGCTATGTATTCCAAAACGGCATCGGCACGGCCCTGGTAAGGATGTTCCTTTCCGTGCCCGCGCATGCGAGTTTCGGGATATTGATGGGTTATTTTGTAGGCATGGCCAAATTCAATTATGAAAGAAGATCGGAATATCTGTGGAAGGGATTGTTGATAGCTATATTTTTTCATGGCACATTTGATTTTTTACTATTTCTGCAGGAAGACGCCATCGTAACTCAATTTGCATCAAAGGGCTTACTGGTGGCCGGCGCCATTGCTTCCTTCCTGTTAGCAACCCGTTTGGCGCGAAAGGCAATCCGCGAGCATAATGATTTGTCAAGGGAAACCAACCAGAGACTATAAGATGATCAATTTTCGTAAGGCAATAATTGATGATATTCCTTTAATAAGGGAACTTACATTTGAAGTGTGGCCACAGACCTATGCAGGCATTCTTTCACCCGAACAGATACAATATATGCTGGAAATGATGTACAGCTCAATTTCATTGCAGAAACAAATGGAAGAGCAGCATCATCAGTTCATCATTGGTTTAGAGTTGGAAGATCCGGTGGCATTTGCCTCATTTTCGGCTAAGCCTGATAGTGATAACCGCATATGGCGGATTCATAAGATCTATATCCTTCCGGGCCGCCAGGGTCAGGGAATTGGCAGGAAAATCATTGACTATATTGCCGCCGCCGTTATACCACTTGGAGCCACTACGCTGGAATTCAATGTAAATCGCCATAATCCCGCCAGGAGTTTTTATGAAAGGATCGGATTTTCCATCGTTGGAGAACAAGATCTAGATATCGGAAACGGATATTTCATGAATGATTATGTAATGGAACT
>CALFNL010000159.1 GCA_937902875.1 uncultured Bacteroidota bacterium
ATTGTGGAGGCACACTGCAATACATTTCGCGCGGCAAAAGAAATATTTCAGTTGTAGCTATTATTTCTTTGATATTGGTTCGTTCTCCATTTTGGATCATTTCCTCCAACACGGCAGGTTTTACCACGGATCGGAATTGATTATTCCCCGACTATGGATTGATGCTCAATGAACGACCCGTATATGACGTTGAATTCTGTTACTTTTTTGATAGATGTAAGAGTGGAATTGAGACCGAAGCTGGTTTGTGAGTGCACAATCCATGCGGGTAAGCGCATTATGTACACTATGAAGTTGAATTCCGCTCCTTTGCGCCTCGGCACTTAGCTTCACAAACCGAAATTGTGTACCTCTGCTTTTCAGATTCTCAATTGTATTTCCTCTTCAACACGCTCACCTGTTCCTGCAAATTATTCACCAGCGATGCCAATTGGTTCACATCCCAGCGATGCTGGCTCGATACCTTGCTTATCACCATCTGTGCCAGCCAGAGTTCCAGCACATCTTCAGCATTCACCTGGTAAGGCTTGTAGGAGGGATTGTCGCTCACAAGCGTGATCTTACTCTTGTTCCTTGCATTTTTCTCCAAGCGTTTATATACAATTCCTTCGTTCCTCGACACCACGATATAAGCCTGATTATTCTTGGCCTCATCCAAATCATCCACCTTCTCTCCTACAATGATGGAACCGCTGGGTGTAGGCAGCATACTGTCTCCCACTATCTCAAAAGCACGGTAATTGCCACCCGCCAGCATGGGTAATGTGAAGGTATTCAACTCATCAATGAATTCCGTGTCCGCATATCCCGCCAGATAACCCGCGGCCGCCTTTACCGGCACAAAATGGATCAGGTTGTTTTCCGACAACATCTTCTGCTGCCTCCTGCGCGCGAGATAGCTTCCCTTCACTTCGCTCAGGTCCTTTCGCAGCAGATCGTCGAGCGATATCCGGAACATATCACTCAACTTTTCCATGACTTCGATGCGGGGTTCCGCTCTTTCTTCCTCATAAGCGCCTACCAGGGAACGCTTGATGTTTAGCTTATTGGCGAACTCTTCCTGCGTCCAGCCGCGCAGCTTGCGCAGGTATTTGAGGTTTAAACCGGCAAATGATTGTGCCATACTAACTAATTTAGTAGCAAGTTACTAATTCATTTAGTCACATCAAAATTTTTTTTGAAAAAATATTCAAGGGCGTCAAATCCGGATTTGGGTAACATACAAATAATGATGATTTTTGACCAGGGATTGAACCTTTAAGCCCATGGCCAAAAAAACGAAAGAAAAGCCCATAATACTGATCACAAACGATGATGGCGTAAGCGCGCCAGGAATCCGGAGTCTCGTGGAAGCCGTTAAGGATCTCGGTAAAGTAGTGGTGGTGGCACCCGATAAGCCCCAGTCTGGTATGGGTCATGCTATCACTATCGGCTACCCGCTTAGGCTTTATGCGGCAAAGGTGATGGACGATGTGGAGTCCTGGAGCTGCAGCGGCACCCCCGTGGATTGCGTGAAACTGGCCGTTGACAAGATCCTGCGTCGTAAGCCCGATATATGCCTCAGTGGCATCAACCACGGACCCAACCATTCCATCAATGTTATCTATTCCGGCACCATGAGCGCGGCCATTGAAGCCTCCATTGAAAGCATACCCTCGGTGGGATTTTCACTGCTGGACTACAGTATGGAAGCCAATTTTGAAGGCGCCCAGAAATATGCGAGACAGATCGTGCAGAAATTGCTAGGCAGGAAGTCTGACAAACACCTTTGTCTCAACGTCAACATCCCGGCAGTGGATGCCAGCCTGATCAATGGAATCAAGGTCTGCCGCCAGGCCTATGCCAAATACGAGGAAGATTTCGACGAGAGAAAAGATCCTAACGGCCGAAAATATTTTTGGCTCACTGGCGCATTTGTGAATTTTGACAAAGGAAGAGACACCGATGTGTGGGCGCTGGCCAATAATTATGTGAGCGTGGTGCCCGTGCAATTTGATCTCACGAATTACGTTTTGAAAGAAAAACTCAAAAATACCTTCGTATAACGATGTTTAAATGGTTCAAACAAGACGCACTCAGGCTGGGCTTTATCCTGGGTTTGCTCGCCCCCTTCCTGAGTCTGCTGGTTTATTACATGCTGAAGTTTTACCCACTCTATAGCCTGGGCGACATGTACCACGCGCTGCGCACCAACAAGCAAATGGTCACGGCCATCAGTATCCCCTGCCTCTTTCTGAATATACTGCTCTTCACCTTATATATAAATTCTCATCGCGATAAAACCGCTAAGGGTATCTTTTCCGTTACCCTCATCATTGCCATCGGAGCACTATTGTTCAAATTTCTGGGTTAGATTTTTTATTGAGGGGCAGCAGGAATCTATTCATCGCCTGTTTCGTGCCCTGCCCGCAGTCACGCAGGGGTTTGTAGACTTTTTCGCTTTGCTCATCAATTCAAATAAATCTACTTTTTCTAAAAGTTGTCTGGCGCCATAGTTTAATTTCAATTTGATTTTTCGCTAAATTCCTTCTGAACCTGACCCTTATTTTCGAGTTCTCAATATGCATTGCCGCTTATCTTTGCCCGTAGGAGCACGCTTCTACGAAATAGTAGCGAAACCGGAAATCTTTCATAATATCTAAAAGCCATCATGAGGTATTATATAATAGCAGGTGAAGCATCGGGTGACCTTCACGGCTCTAAGCTCATCCGTGAACTGAAGAAATCAGACCCGGAGGCAGTCGTCCGTTGCTGGGGTGGCGACCTGATGCAGGCTGCGGGTGGAGAATTGGTGAAGCATTACCGTGAGCTGGCATTCATGGGTTTCACAGAAGTGATCATGAATCTCCGCACCATCATGCGCAATCTCAGGTTCTGCAAGGAGGATATCCTGCAGTTTAAACCCGATGCACTGATATTGATCGACTACCCCGGATTCAATCTCAAGATCGCGACCTGGGCCAAAGAAAAAAAGATCAAAGTCATTTATTATATTTCTCCACAGGTGTGGGCCTGGAAAGAAGTGAGGGTACACACCATCAAACAAAGCGTGGATAAAATGCTCGTGATCCTCCCTTTTGAAAAAGCCTTCTATCATAAATGGAATTATGAAGTGGAATACGTGGGCCATCCCCTGGTGGAGGAACTGGAAGAATTCAAATCCAGGTGGGTCTATGACAATGGAAAAACTCAGGCCAATATCGTGGCATTACTACCGGGCAGCCGCAGACAGGAAATCCTGGCCAAACTTCCCATCATGCTTAATGTGAGCGCCCATTTCCCTTCCTACGATTTCGTGATAGCCAGGGCGCCAGGTGTTGAAGATGCATTCTATGATCAATTGTCAAGACATTATCCCAATGTAAAAAGCGTTAGCGGCAAGACCTATGATCTGCTGATAAATGCGAAGGCGGCGCTGGTTACTTCGGGCACCGCAACACTTGAAACGGCATTGTTTGGAATTCCCGAAGTAGTATGTTATAAAGGCAGTTGGCTCTCTTACGAAATCGCGAAGCGAATCATCCGGATCAAATATATTTCCCTCGTGAACCTGATCATGGATAAACCCGTGGTGAAAGAACTGATCCAGCATGAACTTACGGTAGAAAATCTGAAAAGAGAGCTGGATCTCATCCTCCATGATGAGTACCGGATCAAGCAGATGAAATCCGACTATGCCACCCTTAGAAATATTCTAAGCCAGGGCGGTCATGCTTCAGCCAACGCGGCAAATGCCATCAGCAGGTTTTTGCGAAGCGGATCATCATGACAATTAATGCAAAGAGAAAAAGGAAAATAGAAAGGCGATTGATCCCGTGCATATATTTCACCCACTGTGTTCGTGGTTCATTTGGGTCTCTTTTCCTGATGAAGAGATATTCGGATATTTGTCGCCACAGCCCCATGCCATAGATTTATGCTCGCAAAATTATTTTAATTTTCATTCCCCCCGCTCCTCACAAAGTGAAGCCTGCCTTCAAAATCCCAATTCCCGGGTTCAAACTATCAAACTTGAAATAATTCCGCCATCCCATATCTACCACTTTCCGGCTTTTTTCGTCGGTATCAACCTGTATCATTCATAAATTTCATCACAATAAAACCTTTCCCGAACTGTTGAATACTGGTAATATGTGCAAGAGCAGCCCTGTGAGGCCATGCAGAATTCAGTCCTCTGATACCGGGCAAAAAGAGGGCAGGTTTATTAATGGAATAATCTTGCACAAATTAGATAAATTTGTAAACCAGATCAGGTTCATACCCAGTGCAATGAATTGGATTTCAAGGTGTTCTGAATGGTCCTCGGAAATGCAGGCGCCAACCCGGATCATGAGCCAAGATCGAAATACCCTGAGATCGAAAAATTATAAACCCTTATGAATGGCAGGAGTCCCCTTGTATCTATAGTTACGCTCAACTGGAACACAACGGAAATAACCTGTGATTTCCTCAGGTCCATCAATACACAAAATGGCTATTCCCCGGTAGAAGTGATCATTGTTGACAATGCTTCCAGGGAAGATCCTACTGCTGTATTCAGGGAAATCTATCCAGCTGTGAAGGTGATCCGCAATAAAGAAAATCTTGGTTTTTCAGGAGGAAATAATAAAGGAATTGAAGCGGCGGCTGGTGAATATATTTTCATCGTAAACAATGACACGGAATTTACCCCGGGCCTCATTGAAGGATTGATCGAAATATTTGAACTCTACCCCGACGCGGGCGTAGTCAGCCCCAAATTCCACTACTATTATCAAAAAGGCACCATCGAATATGCCGGATACGAGCCGGTGAATGTGTTTACGGGCAGAAATGGAATGATCGGATGCAGGGAAGAAGACAGAGGAC
>CALFNL010000160.1 GCA_937902875.1 uncultured Bacteroidota bacterium
ATGTGGGGTTCATGCGCGCTATCCCCGCTCCATCTGCCTGGTGGCAGCTCAGGCATTCCTTTTCAAAAATCGCTTTCCCTCTCAACATCACGGCAGGGGATGGTTTCTTTGCCGGGGAAGTTTTCTTTGCCTGTGCCTGCACCGTACTAACAAGCAAGCATATTCCAACCAGAGCTAAGACTCTTCCAATTATTCTCCTCATAATTATTGATTCTACTTCCCTTTGTAAGTTATCTTCCAGATATTTCCCATATTATCATCCGACACATAGAGGGAGCCATCCGGTCCCTGTGCCAGGCCGCATGGCCGATATTTTGCCTTTCCCGAAGCCTTGTCTTGTTCCGATCCGGCAAATCCATCCGCAAAAACTTCCCAGTTTCCATTGGGCAAGCCATCCTTGAATGGAAGAAAAACCACGAAATAACCCGCTTGTGGTTTAGGCGCCCTGTTCCATGAGCCGTGAAATGCTATGAAAGCTCCGTTCCTGTATTTTTCTGGGAATGCGGTACCTGTATAAAACAGGAGCGCATTGGGAGCGAGATGTCCCGGGAATGCATAAATAGGTTTGTCAACGCCTTCACAGCGTCCCTGGGTCTTGCCATCCCCTCCGTATTCGGGATTGAGGATCTTTTTTTGCTGGATTTGATCATAATAACAATAAGGCCAACCAAAATTAGATCCTTTCTTCACCAGGAACATTTCCTCCGCAGGCAATATCGCATTTTGGTCGTCGGTGTATAAATTATCGAACAATCGGTGCAGGTCATCACGGCCATGCTGCATTGCATACAACTCATTTTGTTTTTCATTCCAAAAGATCCCCACCGTATTGCGGATCCCGGTGCAATACCTGGTGCCTTGGGGATAAGACTGGTTTAGTTTGTCGGCGCTAAATTGCCAGATGCCACCCGCAACGTCCAGTATGGGACAAGGGTCCTGGCCCGGTGATCCTTTGGTCCTGTCGTCTACCTGGCAGGCATTGGAAAAAGCGCCAATATTTACATAGATGTTTCCGGCATTGTCAAGGGCGATTGATTTCGCATTGTGCTCTCCATGGTCCGCGAGGTCTTTAACGATATTCTCGGGCTGGTCAGGATTGGCCACTTCATTCTTATCGTTAAGCTTATAGCGATAGATGGCGCTGTTGGATGAAGCGTACAGGTATCCCTTCTTGATAGCAATGCCGGTGCCGGGATAATTTCCAAATCCCGTCACCTGGTCTGCCTTTCCATCACCATTGGTATCTCGCAGTCGAAATATGCCCTTACCATCTTTCAGCCTTTCCAGTTTCACATAAACATCTCCGTTGCTGTTCACCACGATATGCCTGGCGCGGCCCAGATTCTCCGCCACCGCAATGGCGCTGAAACCATCCTGCAATATAAGCCCTGCATTATCCGGCAGGGTCTGAACCTTATTCCTGGTTTGAGTGGTATCGCCTGCACAGGCCTGCAACACCATCATGCTGACGCAGGTGGCCGCGAAAAATAATTTAGGTATCCGTTTCATATGATTCAAAATTTTTTGGAGTCATAAATTTACCGATTATAAAAGGAATTCCTTCAAAGCAAGCAGCAATTCTTCATTTTCCGGTGGCGTTCCAACGGTGATTCGCAAACAGCCCTCAATGAGGCTTACCTTACTCCTGTCGCGCACCACGATGGCTTTCCGCAGCAGGAATTCGTAAACGGCCCTGGCATCCTTCATTTTCACCAGCAGAAAATTGGCATCGGAAGGATAAACTTCCACAACCATGGGCAGTTCTTTCAATTTTGGCACTAACATATCTCTTTCCGCCACCAGTATCCTGATCATTTCATTCACCTGGTCAACCTGGTCCAGCGCCTCCAGTGCCAGGTCCTGCGTGGCCTGATTGATATTATAGGGCGGCTTGATCTTATTATACACATGAATAATCTCTTCACTGGCAAAAGCCATGCCCAGGCGAAGACCCGCGAGGCCCCATGCCTTTGACAGGGTCTGCAACACTACCAGGTTGGGATAGTCAGCCAATTCCTGGAGAAAGGACCGATGCCTGGAAAAATTGATATAGGCTTCATCTATCACTACCAGCCCATTGAAATTATTCAAGACCATTTCTACGTCTGGCCTATCCAGTGAGTTTCCGGTGGGATTGTTGGGTGAACAAAGCCAGATGATCCTGGTATTTTCATCAACCAGATTCTCAAGGTGAATCAGGTCGAGCTGAAAATTTTCCAGAATAGGTGCTTTTTTTACCTGGATGTCATTGATCTGCGCGCAAATTTCATACATGCCATAAGTGGGCGTGCAAATGATCACGTTGTCCTTGCCCGGATTGCAGAATCCACGATATAATAGATCAATGCATTCATCGCTCCCATTCCCGAGAAAAATATGCTCGGGTGAAACCCCCTTGATCAGGGATAATTTCTCCTTCAGTTTCCATTGAAGCGGGTCGGGATAGCGGTTATACCATTTGATCAGCGGCGATCCCAGGCTGTTTTCATTGGCATCGAGGAAAATCCTCGCTTCGCCCTTGAATTCATCTCTTGCGGAGGAATAAGGAACCAGGTGCTTAATATTTTCTCTTACCAGGTCTTGTACATTGAACATTGCACTTGTCTTTATTTTCTGTATTATTTGTTTTTCTTTCAGTTTCCGGGAAGTTTTTTCATTCTAATTTTCACAGCATTGGCATGGCCTTGCAAATTTTCGCCTTCCGCCATGCCTATCACGGTGTCAGCGATTTGCCGAAGACCAGCCGGAGTCAGTTTCTGGTAGGTGATCTTCTTTAGAAAACTATCCACACTCAAACCGCTAAAGCTTTTTGCAAAACCATTTGTGGGCAATGTATGATTGGTTCCGCTGGCATAGTCGCCCACAGATTCAGGCGCATAATTTCCCAGGAACACGGATCCCGCATTTTCAATCCTGGAGGCTATGCCTTCATCATCTGCGCAACTGATGATGAGATGCTCGGGCGCATATTCATTCACGAGCTCTATGGCTTCTTTCATTTCCTTCACGAGAATCATTTTGCCATGCTCGAGAGATTTTTCGGCAATAGACCTTCTCGGCAAAGCTTTTAGTTGATCATCCACTTCTTTCCATGAACGGTCGATCAGGTCTGCCGAATCAGAAATCAAAACCACCTGGCTGTCGGAACCATGTTCAGCCTGCGAGAGGAGATCGGCAGCCACAAATGCAGGAACGGCACTTTCGTCGGCCAGCACGCATATTTCACTGGGACCCGCGGGCATATCTATGGCGATGCCCTCCCGCTGCACCATTTGCTTAGCACAGGTAACATATTGATTTCCCGGTCCGAAAATTTTATAAACACCCGGCACGGTCTTGGTTCCATAGGCCATGGCCGCGATGGCCTGCGCTCCACCAACCTTGAAGATGGTTCTTATTCCAACTAATCCGGCGGCGTAAAGGATGGCGGGATGGATTCCTCCATTGCTATCCGGTGGGCTACAGAGGATGATTTCTTTACAACCCGCAATGGAGGCGGGCACGCCCACCATGAGTACCGTTGAGAATAATGGCG
>CALFNL010000161.1 GCA_937902875.1 uncultured Bacteroidota bacterium
GATCCCGGGAATTTGGCAGTTCGGGGGATCCATGGTCGTGTTAATTAGATCAGAGATTCTTATCGGCTCTGAGGAGCTGCTCCATCACTTCTACTTCGCCCTGTGGGCTCACACGGACTGTGTACCAGTAGTCATTGTCAAACATTTTTATCACGTAGGCCATTTCATTTCCAACGGTAACTTCGGTTACCCCAAAAGGTATTTGACGAGGAAATTGTTTCCTGATTTCAGTTGAAATGGCAACTGGCAGCAGCCAGGGCTGATAGTATTTCAGGCAGCTGATGATATTGCCATTCCTGTCAAATTGAACCCTGAAGGAGGCGTCTGCCTGGGTAAAGACTGCCGTGATCTGCTTGGTGCCCTCAAACCATTTCAGGCCTTGGGCATGGGTGAAAATCCGGTTAAAACTGAGGAGCACTTTCTTGTTTACATCGAAGTCTTTGGCGTATGCGCCTGCCTGAAAAAGCAGACAGCAGGCGAGGAAGAATATAGTTTTCATGATGAATAGTTATTAAGATTAGCAAAGGGGTTTAATCGGTTTGTAGTAGAAAATATTTGAAAAGCCGGGTCCGGGAGAGTGGGGAGTCCGGACCCTGGCTCTATGAGGACTGAAGGTTAGTTGGAATTTCCTTCCTTATAAATATTCATTTCTCCATCTTTGATATGGACTATCTTCCAGGCATTCCCATCCTGAATATGCACCATGTAAATGAGATTTTCGGGTACTGAAACTTCTTCCACCTGTATGATGGTAAAATCAAAATAAGTACTCCTGACCAGATTCCTTACCTCGAAGGGCAACTGTTTTTCACCATAATAACGAATGGTGTACACCCACATACCTTTTTTACTATAAGCCGATTTGCATTTGATTCCGGTGAGTAGGTAGTCGGCAATAAAGCCATCATTTACTTTGTGCCAGCGCGTTTCGGATGCCAATTTGAATTTTTTGGAAAAGTCCCTGAGGGCGCGGAAATTAACTGATGCTGCATCGTTGGCAGGTTTGTATGCGGTAGCGGTACTGGCAGGCAGTGATTTTGAAGAATCAAAGGTGTTGCTTGCGCTACTTCCCTGGGCTTCGGCACCGGGAACGGATAGCATGGCAGGAATCAGGCCTGCGAACAAGATCGAGAGAACTTTTTTCATGACGATAAAGTTTAATGGTTTATGATTTAATTGCGATTTGGTTTATCCGGCAGTCTGGAGTCAACAATTAAGGATTAGCGTTGGTGCAGTAGTTGCCGCTATTTGAAGTTAACCAGGGGTGCCGGACAAGAATATCAATTCGAATTGCATTTCTAACTATATCTGTCGTGCAGATTGGGGGCAGGGAAACATTCCGGAAATAATTTTTCGGCAGGCAGGAATGAGTGATCGGCTTTCGCTTAAGAGTTCGCCGGTTCGGGGAATCATGTTTCAGGGTTTTGATGGAAGTCTTTTTGGGACCATGCAGGATTAGTGGCTCCGCATTTGGTGTGGCAGGCATATTGTAACCCGGTGGCTCGGGATGGGCCTGTTTGGCAAAGGACTGATAGCTGGCCCGGCGATTCCCGGAATATCGGCCGAACGGGCAGTCAAATCACAGGCAAACTATTCTTTTTCAGGTTTTAATGTATTATATTTAGGAAAGACCATAATATGGAGTTTCCCCGAATCTTCCTGCATTCGGCAGACCAGGAGATCATTAGTAAGCTGCTTGGAAGTGACCAGACCAGGAATTCGGGTGAGGAACAATTCTTTAAAACTTACCTGTATTTTGTTCGTGAAGGGGTTCAGAAATATTCCTTGAATGAAGAAGAAGCCTTTGACGCCTATTCAGATTCCATCCTCTCTGCCATAGAAAAGATTACCGGTCATGGATTCGAGGGCCGGTCCTCCCTGAAAACATGGCTATACCAGATTTTTCATCATAAATGTGTTGACCTGATCCGCAAAAAGACGACTAATAAAGGCAGGATTCATCAAACATTGCCGATTAATGAAATGATTTCACAGGTGTCTGATTCGGCTAAGTCAATTGTGCAGAAGCTGATTGACAAGGCAGACTGGAGCCTGCTGAGACAAAAGTTGAATCAGTTAGGAGAAAATTGCAGGCGCTTATTGATGCTTGCGGCCGATGGGCAGACTGATAAAGAAATCGCGGTTTTGATGGACTACAAGACGGCAGACGTGGTAAAGACAAGCCGGCTGCGTTGCCTGGAAAAGTTGAGACAGTTGTACAAATCACCTTAACAACGGATTATGGTTGACAATTATGGATATATTGATGATTTTTTCAAATCTACTCCAGGCACGGACCAAATAAAAGAATTTGAGCACCGAATTGAATCTGACCCTTCATTTGCAGAAGATGTGGCTTTTTATTTGTCGGCGATGCAGGCTGCCAAAGGAATGTTACACGAGGAGAAGAAGGCAGGATTCAGAGAAATATACCGGAAATCTATACCCGCTGAATCCGTAAAGGTTTTCAAACTACCAAAAAGATTTTGGTACTATGTGGCAGCGGCAGCGGTAATTGTGGGAATTGTCATCAGCAGGTTGATATTTTTTCAACCGGCAACGGTTGCAAAATTGGCGGAAAGATACATCCAGGAAGAATTCATACACCTGGGAGTAGAAATGGGCGGACGGGAGGATAGCATGCAAATCGGTATTCATTTGTTCAACGATGGAAAATTGCCAGAGGCGCTGGCACAATTTGAAAATATTCTCAAATCCGACACTTCCAATTTTGATGCCAAGAAATACTGCGGAATTGTTTCTCTTAAATTAGGGCAGTACGACAAAGCGCTGGAATATTTCCGTCAGATCGCCTCCGAACCTGGATATTATATCAATCCGGGAGTCTTTTATCAGGCCCTCACTCTCATGAAACGTAACCGCCCCGGTGACAAACAGGAAGCCAAGAGGTTGTTGGAAGAAGTTGTGAAGAAAGATCTCCAAGGGAGAGAAGAAGCCGAGGATTGGCTGAAGAACTGGTAACTTTTTATATAACCACTAAAACTTTAGTTATGAACAAGACAGAAGACAGAACCGGAACCGAAAAAGTTCCAATAAAAGAAGATGGCCCATCTTCAAAACTATTGGCTGCGAATGATTCTATTTCCTATGACAGTGAGGACTACAAGGAAAAAGTAAAGGCGAATGAAAGTCTGAATATTATCTTAACGAACCTATTGTCATTACAAAAAACAATTCTTCACCTTGGGGGTTTGTGGCCGCTGCAAAATTGGCTGGAAAAATGGGAACCTTTCATGTTTGAGGGTCTTGATGACGATACCATTAAACAAAAGAAATATCATATTGAACTCATCGCGAGGGGACTACTTTCCTTGTACAATTCAACGAATAGAACGCATTATGAAGTTGACGCCGTGGATTGGGTGCGTATAGATGATAATCCGTCTAAATTGAAATTGGAGGTATTCCTTAATCCTCCGGCTGTGCGGAAACTCGGAGGGGGCCAGGGCTCGGTTACACCAACCTCCCCTCCTCAACCGCCACCGCCAACGTTTTGATGAGAACTGTGGTTGCACCACAACTCTTAAAATGAAAAGGTAATAAGCAAGCCATGGGAAATAAGTGTTTGATATTTGTCGGCCTTGCATTCTTCTATTCAATTTCCCTGTTGGGGCAATGCCCCGACAGGGATTTGTTATGGAAACGGCTTATATATATGAGGGATTCGTCCGATGAGCCTGGATCAGCACAATTGAAAGAACTTCTCTCCCTCGAAAATACAATCGCCAAATGTCCACTTAAAGATGACTCTACAAATGCATTTCTGCTGAGAAGAATTGGAGCCGTTTACTACGGCCTCACTGATTATTTGAATGCAATCTCATATTACCAAAAGTCTATCGATATTATCACAAGAAACGTGGGGAACCCGTCCATAACCCTGAAGCCACTGCCCAGCGCCTATTACGGAATATCAGTATTCTATGGCGCATTAAACAATGTGCCGGAAAGGCTGAAGGCCCTTGACAGTTGTGCAGACATATCTATACGATTGAATATCATAGACAAGTTTTGTTTGTCGGCCCTATATACCAGAGTGGAGTATTTTTTTGATGTAGGGGATTATCACCGTTGTATCACCTATGCCAGACAATGTGAATCTTTCGCATGGGATTATTATTCCGCAAATCAGGGGGCAAACAAAGACGGACTGATTTATGCCTCGAGCAGCTTAATTTGGAACGTCAATGCACAATTATTACTAAATAATTTTAGTGAGGCTGAAGATCTATTGTTAATGAATATTGACAAATATAAGAGAGCAGGGCTAAAAGAAAATTTGGGACCTCTTTATGAGCAATTGGCCGAACTGGAGGTGTCGAAGGGTCAATATGATCAGGCCCTTAATTATTTCAATCAGGCTTTGCTTTTTGAATTGAAAGCGGGTCAAATTATTGGCTGCAAAACAATCCTTAATAATATTGGTTTTGAAATATACTACAATCATTTTCTCGATGATGCAAAGGCCATGCAGAATTATAGAAAGGCCATGAAGTATGTGAATAATGATGGCCAGTTAAATGAGCTAGATTCTATAGAATCATTAAACATCCTAACGAACATTGCAAATGTATATGTGAGGCAGGGCAGGTTTGATTCCGCATTCCTTTATTTTCAGCTCGCTTTTGACCAACTAAAACCCGGCATCAATGAAAGAGGTATTTTACAGCGACGTTCGAAGGAATTTGTAAACAGGCCAAAAATCTACTACCTCTCAAATCTATTGATTGATAAAGGCATCGCATTTCAAAAAAAGTATGAAAGCGCGCACCAGATTGCTGACCTGAACGAAGCGATTTCCATATATAGGATTGCAGACGAATTTTTAGACCGAATCAAGGCCGAACAGTTTGACCTGGAGTCCAAACTTTTCTGGAGAAAATCCACGAGGCGTTTGTTTGAAAATGCTATTGAAGCGAGTTGTACTGCTCAGAATTATGAGGCTGCCTTCTATTTTTTTGAGAAGAGCCGTGCGGTATTGCTGAATGACCAGTTAAATGAACAAAAATGGCTTAATGAAAGGGATATATTTGAACTTGCACAGGCAAAAAGGAAAATCTTAAATCTCGAGAGAGAACTGGGGGATCTCAATATTTCTGCTGAAAAAAAGGATGGGCTGCAAAATGAATTGTTTCGCGACAAAAGGGAACTGGATCGCTTAACGCAACTCGTGAGAATCCGGAATCCCCTGTATTACCAGAGCTTCCTGGATTCAAATGTGGTAAATCTGAATGACGTCAGAGAAAATTTGCTAAAGGATCATGACGCATTGGTTGAATTGTTTGTGGGTGATAAAACGGTGTATTCATTGTGCGTGACTTCGGGAAGCATCTTTCATACCAGTATGGCCAGGACTGTTTTTGATAGTCTGACCCGGTCTTATACCACTTACCTTTCAGACCCTTTGCTGTTGAATAAGGAATTTCCAGGATTTGTAGATATATCTCATGCGCTTTTCCAGCTGATTTTTCAAAATAATCAACTCCCCGGAGGAAGAATCATCATTTCTCCAGATGGAAATTATTTTCCTTTTGAATCACTGGTAATCAATAAGCAGCCTCTTACTTATTTTGTGAAAAGGTGGGCAGTAAGTTATACTTACTCTGCCAGGTACCTGCTCAATAGATTCATGGTTGATTCAGCCCGGAACGGAGGCAATTTTTTGGGAATTGCGCCTGTACGATTCGGAGAAACCATGAAACTGGCCTCACTTGAAGGCAGCCAGCAGTCTCTGGAAAGAATTTCAGGTTATTTTGAAAATCCCAAGAATTTAGTTGGCTCAAGAGCCTCGAGGAATGATTTCATGAATCAGTTTTTCAAGTATAAAATTATTCAATTATATACACACGCTTCAGATATGAGCGATCGAAGGGAACCGGTTTTATTCTTTTCAGATTCGGCATTATACCTGTCAGAACTTATGGCCGATCATAAGCCAATAACCCAACTGGTTGTACTTTCAGCCTGTGAAACGGGCAAAGGATTGGTGAACCAGGGGGAAGGAGTGTTCAGTTTTAACAGGGCATTTGCTGCACTGGGAATTCCTGCTTCCATAGCAAACCTATGGTCGGTGGAAAATGAATCAACTTACCTGCTCACAGAATTATTTCATAAAAATTTGGCGAAAGGGCTGCCAATGGATCTCGCACTGCAGAAAGCGAAAATTGAATTTATGGAATCCAGACAGGGAAAGACCTTGCCATACTATTGGGCTGCTACCATTTTAGTGGGAAATACTGACAAAATCCATTGGATTGAGAGAAACAGCAGAACTTATTTGATTATTTTGGTTGCAGTATTCGCGATTATGAGTCTTGGAGGCTTATGGTTCTTGTACAAGAAAATGGGAAAGACTGATTAGCGCCAATCCTGTCTTTCTTCTATTGTCCAATATTGGCAAATCATACATTCTAAATTGACGTTTATGGGGATCACTGAAAACCTTAATTTGGCATATTATCAGCAGGAAAAGGATTGTTTTTGCGGCCCCGCCTGTGCCCAGATGGTAGTTGATCAAATAGGGGGCGTTTTTTTTGACCAGGTTTCCCTTCAGGACCAGATCAGGTCTGCAAGCAGGATTGATCCGACAGAATTATTAAGATGGTACGCTCCTCCAGACGGCTTGAATTCTATACTAAACTCCAATGCAAAAGCGGCAGGTAGGCCTAACAGTTTTAATCTAGTTATTGAAGACGAAGAGGATTTTGTATCCAGGCATATAATATGGACCATACATAATTTTAAAGTGGCTCCTCTGGCTTTAGTATACGGGGCTGCCCATTGGATTGCGATTAAAGGATATGAAGCAACTGCGGCGCCGGGTAGACAGTTTGATGTTTCTTATGGCATTTTGGGTTTTTGGATTAATAATCCGTACCCTATCAGCACCTCGGTAGGAACATGCCCACCGCCACTCCCGTTGTCGAATATGAGTAGCACTACAGAGTGCGCTGATTTAACGCCAGGGCAAGGCACTGGCAATATTCACATTGACTATTCCTGCTGGCAGGAAGAATACATGACAATGGTGCCATTTGATACTTCATGGCCAGGTAAATACGTTGCAATTTGCGACCCAATTCCCGGACCGAAGGAATCAGGAATGAGAGTCCCGGCAAATGTGCATGCGAAGGGGGAAAAAATCATAGAGAAAGAGATTGCAGCCCAATTTGCTAATGAGGCCATGTTAGAACGTGGGTTTCATGAACTCGGGTTCTTGAATAATATTTTAAGAAATACTATTGCCGGGGAGCCGATGCTTGTTCATAGGATTGACAAGCTTAATTCATATTATTATATAGTGCCAATGTTAGGTGTCAAGAAGCAGATTCACGCATTGGTAAACATTGACGCCAGGTATGGAAATTATAGGCAATCCTGTTTTGCTCCAAACTCTGAAAATCCTATCTGCCTTAAGCCCTTTGCCAAGGATGGAATCATGCAAATATTGGGTAAGGATATGTACATAAAGAAAGAAAAAATGCATCAGTTGGTATTTTCGGAAGACGTATCTGTCCATCCTGTTTTATTTTGGAAACCGTGTAAGGAATCTCTGTCTCCCTTCATGCCCTTCCATTTGGTTACTGTTGGAAGTGAGCAAATTTTTGTGCGAATCGATGGAAGAATGTTTAGTAGTTTAACTGCCAATTTTTATGGAATCTAGACCATTGGCTGATTAATCTATTGTCAGCTATGTTCGGAGCCTAGGCAGGAGGATTGTAAGCTTCCGGCAGGTTTTTTTCAAAAGCCTGTTTGGGCGTTTGGTTTGGAGATGTAATTCCATTCAAGTTGCCTCATACAATTGCCGTAGCTCTTTTGAAAATAAAAATATATCTTTGTGCAACCCACTCTTAAAACAACAACCTGTTCAGATCACCCTGCTCAAGTCTTTTAGAATCTGTTTCCTTCATTTCCCGTATCAGTTCTTTTTTTCTAACCATAAAATGGGTAGTATGAAAAAGCATATACTTTCTTTTCTCATTCTCGCCATCGCGGGAACAGCGCTGATTTCTTCCTGCAAAAAAACGGAATTGCAGGACTTGAAAAACAAACAGTCCAATTACAAGAACGCGAATATCGTTGGAGTTCCTGCAAAGACTGGAACGGCCATACCTTCAACCGCGCAGTCAGGCTGTCCCGGATCGGGCAATAGCAGTTCAGCCAACCAACCAGGTTCTTGAGTCTGGGAGCTCGGAATGGAGTTTCATCATGGAATGATCCGCAGGAATTGTGTTGTGGAAAAAAAACTTATCCAAGTTCCGGATAAAGGGGATATTCATGCATGAACTCATTCACCTGCTTTTTCACGGAATCAATGGTCTTTTCATCCTCCGCATTCATCAATATCCTGTCAATGGCATTCACTATGAAAGGCATCTGAGTTTCATTCATGCCGCGGGTTGTTATGGCGGGTACGCCTACACGTATTCCGGAAGTAATGAAAGCCGACTTATCGTCAAAGGGCACCATATTCTTATTAACGGTGATGTCTGCCCTTACCAGGGCCTGCTCAGCTTTTTTCCCGCTGATATTCTTGTTCCTGAGGTCTATCAATAGCAAATGATTGTCGGTTCCACCAGAAATGATCTGATAGCCTTTTTCCGAAAATGCCTTTGCCATCGACTGGCCATTAAGGATAATCTGTTTGGCGTATTGGGTAAATTCATCGGTGAGTATTTCACCGAAAGAGACTGCCTTGGCCGCGATCACGTGTTCCAAAGGTCCTCCCTGGGTTCCGGGAAATACCCCCATATCTATCAGGTTGCTCATCATACGGATATTTCCTTTCACGTCTTTCAGCCCGAATGGATTTTCAAAATCCTTTTTCATCAATATGATGCCGCCCCGGGGGCCGCGCAGTGTTTTGTGAGTGGTGGAAGTAACGAAATGGCAGTGCTCAAAAGGTGAATTGAGCAATCCTTTTGCGATCAATCCTGCAGGATGGGCCATATCGCACATTACCAGGGCGCCAACGGCATCGGCGGCCTGCCTGATCCTCGCGTAGTCCCAGTCTCGACTATAAGCCGATGCGCCACAAATAATCAGTTTGGGCTTTTCTTTTGCAGCCTGTGCCTCCAGCATGTCATAGTCCACCCTGCCGGTTTCCCTTCCCACCCCATAAAAAACTGGCCTGTATAATTTCCCGGAAAAATTTACCGGTGAACCATGAGTGAGATGGCCTCCCATGCTGAGATCCAACCCCAGGATGGTGTCGCCAGGCTGCAATACGGCCAGCATGAGCGCTGCATTCGCCTGTGCCCCACTGTGAGGCTGCACATTGGCATATTCACAATTGAAAATCTGTTTAAGACGGTCAATGGCCAGTTGCTCGGTTTGATCCACAAACTCGCAACCCGCGTAATACCTGCGGCCAGGATATCCCTCCGCATATTTATTGGTCATTACGGTTCCCATTGCCTGCATTACCTGCAGCGAAGTGAAATTTTCTGAAGCTATCAGTTCAATGCCATGTCTTTGGCGTTCCAATTCCTTGCGAATGATGTCAAATACCAGATTGTCTCTTTGCATGGCGCAAAAATAGGCCAACAATCCTGAAAAGAAATGAGCGATCCCAACTTAATAAAAGATTTACTGGCCACTCTGAGTATCTTGTTAATTTCCATGGCTAATTCTTCCAGGTCTACCCCCGAACGATTTGACAAGATCAATACCAGATAGTTCTCTCCCGGAATGCTGAAACTGATAGAGCGAAAACCTCCGTTTGATCCTGTATGGTACGCTACCTCCGGGTCTTCTTCTTCGCCTATGAACCAGCCATATCCATAGCTTAGGCCCCTCACTTTGTCTATTTCAAATTGCTTTTTTCTCGCCTTCCTGATCCATTCTTTGGATAGGATTTTGCCTTCTTGCAGACCACGGAACCATTTAACATACTCATCGCTTGAGCAATAGATGCCTCCGTCTCCCTGGGTAGAAAAAAATACACTCTCATCCGCATCGGCCCTGATGAATTGTTGCCTCCGCGAATCAAATTCATATCCGGTGGCAGGTTGTGGAATGGACAAACCCGGCGCCCATACTCGCGCCTGCTTCATGCCCAATGGCAGGAAAATATTTTTGTGCAGGTAGTTTTCATAGCTGAGGCCGGCAACCTTTTCAATGATCAATGCGAGCAGACAATAAGCGGTATTGCTATAACGATAAGCCGTACCGGCACTGAAATATGTAGAGTCAATCCCTTTCACAGCCTGCAAAACATCCTGATCAGTGGCATGTTTAAGTTGGGTGCTCCTGGTATAATCATAGTGATCCATGATTCCGGAAGAATGAGTGAGTAGTTGCTGAATGCTGATCAGGTTTCCAGGGCCACGCTGAAAATCGGGGAAGAATTCTATCAATTTATCGTTTAGGCTGATTTTGCCCTGGGCCACCAGTTGCAAAATAGCCGTTGCCGTGAACTGTTTGGTGAGGGATGCGATATTGAAATTGGTTTGAGCAGTGATGGGCGTTCCGGAAATCAAATTGGCCAGGCCATAAGATTTGTTGAACACCGTCTTCCCCTTGCGCAGAATCCTCACAGTGGCTCCCGGCGCATTATCGGGGTAAAAAGTCCGGAGTAATGAATCGATCTGCTGCATGGTTTCTTGGGCTTGATTGAAGACGGGAATTGTCAGGATTAAGATCAGGAATCCCAGCAATTTACCCAAACGACGGGTAGATGTATGCATAAATTCTTTTGAAAATCATTATCCCTGAAATTAGCATAAATATTCAGTTGAGAATGTACGGATAGATAAGTATAAATTTCACTACTTTCATGCCCTCGATGAATCAACGTTTTGGTACATGAAAGCAATTATTCCCGTAGCGGGTGCAGGAACCAAGCTGCGGCCACATACATATACTCAACCTAAGGCCCTGATTCCACTCGCAGGCAAAACAATACTTAGTATCATTGTGGACCAATTGGTGGAAGCCGGTATTACCGAATTTGTTTTTGTTGTTGGATATCTTGGCGACAAGATCCAGGACTACGTGAAAAAACAGTATCCCCAACTGCGTTGCGATTTTGTATTGCAAAGTGAAAGGGAAGGTTTGGGACATGCGATTTATCTTACACGTGAAGTAGTGGGCAATGAAGAGGTGTTTATAGTGCTGGGCGATACCATTTGCGAATACGATGTGAGGGAAGTACTCGACAGCACCGACTCCATGCTGGGTGTGAAAAAAGTGGATGATCCCCGGAATTTTGGAGCCGCGGAAATAGAAGAAGATGGAACAATCAGTCGCGTGGTAGAAAAACCACATATCCCCAAGTCGAATATGGCTCTCGTGGGCTTGTATAAAATAAGGGACACGAGTTTTTTATTTGCCTGCCTTGAAAATAATATCAGGGAGGGGATAAAAAGCAACGATGAATACAGTCTTACCGACGCGCTCGAATGCATGATCAGGCATGGTGCCATACTCAAATCATTCAAGGTGCAAAACTGGTTCGACTGCGGACGCAAGGACACACTCCTGGAAAGCAATGCCACCCTCATGAAAAAGTTTGGGGGCAATGTTGCCGAAGACCATATTTTTGAAAACGTGATTATCATACCTCCCGTGAGTATTGCAAGGGGCTGCAGTATTCAAAATGCCATCATCGGACCCAATGTGGCCATCGGGGAAGAAACCATTATTGTCAATTCTATTGTGGTTGATTCCATCATTGGCTCATTTTCAAACCTCCACCAGGTGGTGCTTCATGATTCCCTCATTGGAAGTGATACCGAGATCAAAGGCGAAAGACGCTCCCTCAATATTGGCGACAATACGGAGATTGATTTGGGATAAACTATTACCAGGCTTTTATGCCCGCAAGGATCATTTCTAAGGCTGAAACTTATCTTGATCCCCCCTTCTGAATCAGCCAGTCTTTTGCCCTTATGATGATCTCCAGGCCTGATTCGGGTTTTTCATGAAAATATTTTTGTATTTTTTTTAGGGCCAAAATCACGAATGCAGACTGACTTATGAATCCTTACTATCGATCTGGAATCTGAATTGGCTGATAATGAATGGATCGGCAACTGAATTGCCCTAATCATTTATTAGTTCATGGGAATTCCTGCAAAAATTAACGAATGCTGAAATTATTCACCAGGATGCAACACTATGGACTGGGCGCTTGTCCATTAGATTACTAGGGTAATACCCGGTAAGAATCAGGCGGCTAAGGAATTGGGGGTAGAGAAAATTATGGGTTTCCAATTAAGGCGGGCCGGATTTACCAGAGTTACGAAACCCAAGCAACTACAATTAATAAGGATATTTAATAAGTACTGCAAAATTTCAGGAAAATATTATAACTTGGTGCTATGAAGTTAAGGCATTTTATACTGACCGGTATTTTGCTCTCTTCTTCATTTTTCGCCAAAGCTAACTTAAGCATTGGTGGAGTTGATGATGATGTAAACGGCATTGTGATGGATGCAGACACGCGCAAGCCATTAAAGGATGTGAGTGTAATTGCCATTATGAATTCAAGAAAGGAAAAAATAGTGATCTCCGACAAGAACGGAGGATTCAGTCTTGATGATCTTAAGCCAGGAACCTATAAATTGGTTTTTGAAAAAGATGGCTACAAAAGGATCACCAGGGAAAAGGTGGTGATTTCTTCTTCCTCTTCAGCTCCCATTCTGGTGAATATTGAGATGGAAGAATCACATACGGCTTCAGAGAGAGGACCTTCGGTCTGGCACTTTTTCGATTATTGAGGGAAAATATTCTACTAATAACGTAATAAAACTCCGGCAGCGCCGGAGTTTCTTTTTTTAAAGATGGTCCAAATACATTTAACTCCTTCTGAAAGCCCATTTGCCTAATTCTCTAAGCGAGACTTTCTTCCCATACAATAAGATGCCCGTTCTGTAAATTTTAGCGCTGAGCCAGGTTGTGAAAAGAAATCCCAGCACCAGCAATAACATCGAAGTTCCCAGCTCCCACCAGGGCACCGTGCCTGGCACGCCAAAAGGAATCCTGGCCATCATTACTATGGGCGATGAAAAAGGAATGATACTTCCCCATACGGCGATGGGACTGTTAGGATTCGAAATGGAATTGGCCATGATAATAAAGGAAAGAATGATCGGCATGGTGATTGGCAACATCAGAGATTGCGCTTCCTGAGGGTCTTCATTAACCACACTGCCCACGGCAGCAAACAGGGAAGCATAAAACAAATAGCCGCCTACAAAATAAAAAAAGAAGCAACCAATAATAAGAGGCCAGTTTGCCTGGCTCATGGTATGCTGTATTTCAGCAAATGCACGAAAGGCCTGCTGGCCGGAAGCCGCCCCGCCGCCAGCCGGCATATTCTGGTTAGCCTGCTGCACCTGTTGCATCATTTCATGAGGCACGAAGGCAGACAGAGTAGTGGTGAGCAGAAAGATCAATATGATCCACATCATAAATTGGGTTAATCCTACGGCGGCGATTCCGATTATTTTCCCCATCATGAGTTGAAATGGTTTCACCGAGCTCACCATCACTTCGGCGATCCTGTTCATTTTTTCTTCCATGACCCCGCGCATCACGGCGGCGCCATAAATAAACAAGGTTATATAGATGAGGAAACCACTGCCAAAACCAATGCCATAAGCGAGGCCCGAATTAGATTCTTTCACTTCCGACCCTTTGACCTGGTATGATTTGAAAAAATACAATGCATTCTGCGAGTTTGCCCTGATGGAATCCAGAACTACTCTGTCTATGCCATGTTCCAGCAGCATTTTATTTTCCACCGCAGATGAAATCTCCTTTTGAATGGCATCATCGGTGGCAAGCCCCAATTGTTTTTCGGAAATGAGCCTGATGGTATCCTTTTGAAGGCTATTAGCCTTTGGTATTTCCAAAATTGCGGAATAACCCTCACGGATATAATTTCTTTCGTTTACATCATTCCGATAGTCAAAACTAACTGCAGAAGAATTCTTGAATTGATTGACGAAGAGGCCGCTTTTGTCGTTCACAACTATCTTCTGTTTTTCGATGCTCTTTATGGAAAAATAGGTTGCGGCGGCGATGAATCCGATCATGACAATGGGGAAGAGGAATGTCGAGATGATAAAGGTCCTGTTCCTGACCCTGGTAAGATATTCTCTTCTAATGATAAGCCGGATCTTTTTCATGTTCAATCAGGTTAATGATATTTCTAAATACAATAGGAATAATTCTTTATTTTTCTAAACTGCCAATATTTACTTCGATGTAAGCTCATCAAATTCAAA
>CALFNL010000162.1 GCA_937902875.1 uncultured Bacteroidota bacterium
TAATTCAGGAATTGTCAACCCCTGGTTTTTGCTTTGAGGCCTAAATGGGTAATCCAGTACTTTAAGCTATCCGGAACAACTGAACAGGCGGGCGAGCCATGATATTTAAAAGAATGGTAAATTGTTCCAAATATGCAACTGTTAAGTTTCGATTAATTCAAAGAGCATGGGGATGTTGCTGATTAGAGAGGGATCCTAATTACTTAATTTGCCTCATTCAAAAAATCTCCTTCATGAAACGATTCCTATTTCCATTTTTCCTCTTATTCCTATTTACTACCCCCATTTGTGCGCAACACAAAACAGAAAATGTAGTCATAGTCACACTTGACGGAATGCGTTGGCAGGAGGTATTCAGCGGAGTTGATTCTGCCATAGTCAATAATCCCAAATACACAAAAGACAAGGAAGGGCTCAATTCCAGGTTCTGGAGCGGAGATCCTGGGGAAAGAAGAAAAAAATTATTTCCATTCCTGTGGACGGTGGTCGCAAAACAAGGGCAGCTATATAGGAACAGGAATCTGCAGAATTATGTCAATAATGCCAACCCTTACTGGTTTTCTTATCCCGGGTATAATGAAATTTTTACAGGATATCCCGATCCCGATGTGAATTCAAATGATAAGATCAGGAATAAAAACACCAATGTATTGGAATTCATAAACAGGCAAAAGGAATATGCTGGGAAAGTGGCGGTGTTCAGCACCTGGGATGTATTCCCATTTATTCTGAATAAATGGCGAAGCGGTATTTATATTAATTCCGACCTGGATTCGCTGAAATTCAATAACCGCGAATTGAAACTGATCAATGACATTCAATTTCTCACTGCCAGGCCCATCGGCGTGAGGCCCGATATACTAACTTATGCTGCGGGAAGAGAATATCTCAAGGCTTATCAGCCCAGGGTCCTATACATAGCATTTGATGAGACAGATGATCTTGCACATGCCGGTCAATATGATCAATACCTGGAAAGCGCACACGCAGAAGATGCCATGATTGCGGACTTATGGAAAACCATTCAGTCCATGCCGGCATATAAGGGCAGAACCACCCTGATCATCACCTGTGATCATGGCCGGGGTGATAAAATAAAAGATGAGTGGACAGACCATGGCCAGAAAGTGAAAGACGCAGGACATATCTGGATTGCAGTCCTGGGCCCCGATTCGAAACCTGTGGGAGAAGCTGGATGGCCGGGGCAACTATACCAGGAGCAGATTGCGTCCACGATCGCAAGATTGCTTGGTCTTGATTTCAAAGCTGAACACCCGGTGGCGCAGCCCATTAATTCCATTTATTCTAAATAGCTTTATCTCTCCCTGGGCATCCGGGATCGGGCCATTGTAAATTCTTTCACAATCATTAAATCTGGTTTATTGCAGACAAGCTTATTTCCATCCAAACCGCGTCATCGGGAGGTAACAGTTGCGCTCTATGCCGCCGCCGCCGCCTTTCTCACTTACGCTTCGGTATATGCCTATCGAAAACCTTTTACAGTCGCCATATTTGAAGGAATCAGATACTGGGGCATACCTTATCAAACACTACTCATCATCAGCCAGGTGATTGGTTATATGACCAGTAAATTTTATGGAATCAGGTTTATTGCCGAACTCAAAAGGCTTCGCAGGTGGAAGGCCATCGCCATCTTAATGAGCGTGGCTTGGATTGCGCTATTGTTCTTTGCCCTTGTGCCGCCACCTTATGGAATGATTTTCCTTTTCATTAATGGATTCCCGCTCGGCTTGCTATGGGGTATTGTATTCAGTTATGTAGAGGGCCGGCGAATGACAGATTTCATCGGTTCCGTATTGGCGGTTAGTTTTATTTTTTCATCAGGGTTTGTAAAATCCGTGGCCAAATGGTTAATGATTGAAAAGCATGTGACTGAGCAGTGGATGCCTTTTGCAACGGGAGCGGTATTCGTTATTCCCATGATTGTTTTTGTGCTGATGTTGGAAAAGATTCCAATGCCTACAGTGGAAGACATCCGCATGAGAACCGTGAGAGCGCCCATGAACAAGGCAGGGAGAAAGAAATTCCTGAAGACTTTTTCACTGGGCCTGGTACTGGTGGTGATCAGTTATTTTTTCCTTTCCATCATGCGGGATATCCGCGATAATTTCACGGCGAATATTTGGAACGAACTTGGCTATGGGAACCAGGCGGGCATCTTCAATGAAACGGAAGTGCCGATTACCCTTGCAGTACTTGTAATCATGAGCGCCCTGGTTTTGATAAAGAATAATATGAAGGCATTTCGTCTCATTCATTTCATCGTCCTGGCGGCCTTCCTGCTTACCGGAATTTCATCCTGGTTATTTCTGGCCGGGAAGCTTGATGGAGTGGCCTGGATGATCCTGGTAGGCCTGGGTCTTTATACCGGCTATATACCATACAACGCGATTTTCTTCGAGCGATTGATTGCCGTATTTCGGGTGAGCGGAAATGTGGGTTTCCTCATTTACATTTCTGATGCTTTTGGCTACATGGGAAGTGTAGGGGTCATGCTGTTGAAGGAAATTTTCCAGGTGCAGGCGAAATGGACGGTATTGTATCCTTATGGCGTGGTCTTGCTTTCCGTAGTGGGACTGGTGAGCACCATTGGTTCACTGATCTATTTCAACAGGAAATACAAGCTAAAAGAAGAAGGATCAAATCCGGTCAGCGATAAAGCCATTCGGGCTTCTTTGAATATCTGAGTATTGAGTTTCCGGTCTATTCCTTTTTCGCATCGAGTATAAAGCCAAAAGTGCTGCCAATATCCACCTTGCTACGCACATGAATGCTTTGGCCATGGGCTTCAATGATATGTTTACATATGGACAAACCCAACCCGCTCCCACCTTCTTTTCTGCTGCGGGCGGCGTCTGTTCTGTAGAATCTTTCAAAAACCCTGGACAGGTGATCTTCACTGATACCTATGCCTTCGTCGCTGATCTCCAGCAGCACATGGCGTCCGTCGGTAATATAAGCGCTGGCCGTTACGTTCCCGTCCATCTTACCATACTTGAGGGCATTATCTACAAAGTTGATCAATACCTGCCTGATCTTCTCTTTGTCGGCAAAAACCGTGAGGGGAGATTCACATCCTTTCTTGATGCCGAGCCTTATGCCTTTCTGCACCGCAATCAGGGAGAGTGAATCAAACACTTCCCTGATCAGATCCTGGATCACAAAATTTTCTTTGTAGAGGACCTGTTCTCCGCTCTCCAGCCTTGTTATCTCGTCGAGGTCATTGAGGATATTTACGAGTCGTTGTATATTCTTGGACGTGCTGCCTAAAAATTTTGTACTCACTTCGGGGTTGTTCATGGCTCCATTCAGCAGGGTGTCAATATAACCCTGTATGGCGAAAATTGGAGTCTTCAACTCATGTGAAAGATTTTGCAGAAATTCTTTACGGAAAGCCTCATTGGCCCTTAGCACTTCTATTTCCTTCTTTCTTTGTTCGGCCCAACGCTCCACATCCTGGCTCACTTCGTCAATACTCTTTTGAGGAAGAATATTCTTATAATAGAATTCTTCCCGCTTACTGGCCTTGGTCTGATAAATAAATTTGTAGATGAGCTTGATCTTCCGGTAAATGAAACGTTCCATCGTAAAGTTGATAAGCGCGTAGCTTCCCGAAAATATTACCACAAAAAAAATGATGGCCACCCACCATACCGGTTCAAAAAAAAGTATGCAAAGTGAAATGGGTATTGAAATGATGAAAGCTGTGAATGCGGAGAGCTGCCTGGGTGAAATATTTTTTGTATTCAGCATTTCAACAAATGGGTTTCATAACGCAAGTTACGATTTATGGAAATGATGAAATACAATCCCTCACCTGCTTTCAGAGGCGTCAGTCTGTTCGGGTGACCTCCTGCTTTGGCATAAAGGAATGGCGAAAGTGAGGGGGAAATTGATATCAGGTCTATTTTGAGCGAAAGTTCCTTAAGTCACCAATTTATATCCCACGCCCTTCACGGTGGTTATGCAATCAATTCCCAATTTTTGACGGATCTTCCTGATATGAACGTCAATGGTTCTGTCGCCCACGATAACTTCGGTTCCCCAAATCTGGCTCAATATTTCATTGCGCAGGAAAACCCTTCCCGGTTTAGTGGCCAGCAATTGAAGCAATTCAAATTCTTTCTTGGCCAGAACCACTTCCCGCCCCTGCACAGTAACCAGGAATTTAACCGGATCAATAGTAATATCACCTACCTGTAAGATCCCTTCATTATCGGGTTTCCGAACCCTTCTGAATAACGAGTTCACTTTTGATATCAGAACTTTGGGGCTGATGGGTTTACTGATATAATCATCTGCGCCATATTCCAGGCCCTTGATATGAGAAGTTTCATCACTGAGCGCCGTAAGGAAAATGATCAGGGTGTCGCGGAAATTCGGTTGAGACCTGAGTGACTGGCAAACCTCCATTCCATTCTTGTTGGGCATCATCACATCCAGAACGATCAGGTCGGGCCTGTAAACCTTGGATTTGTGCAAGGCGTCTTCACCGTCTTTTGCGGTGATCGTTTCATATCCTTCATTCCTGAGATTATAACTGATGATCTCCAAAATATCCGGTTCATCGTCAGCGATCAATACCTTCTTGCCTTTGAATTCCATTTAACAATATATTTACGCAAAATTAACTTCGCTCTTGTTAGCATCCCAATACGCCGGATTATGAAATTGTTAAAGGAAAATAGGTAATTGGTACTAAATTCATTGCATTAACGTTACTGGTAGCGTATTACAGGCAAATTTCAGCCTAAATTTGCAGAAGCGGATTCCCAAAAAATATGTCAAAATCTTTACTCCTATATCTGTTCATCATTTGCTTATCCATAAAAGTGCACGCAAGTGCCGATACGCTTAAGAAGAATATTGACATTTCCCGGTTACGTTATCACGAGAGTATCGACAAGGAACAGCGAAAGGCACTTTTTCACAATGGCGGGAATGGCCAATACATCAGGGCTTCATCCAATGAAGACATTAATCTTCTGGTAACAGATGCCATCATCAGGCAGGTAAATGAACTCCAGGATTCCATCGAATTAAGTAAACAGCTCGACCACAGGCTCAAGGTCAAATATCTCAGCGGTTTGGAAAATCTGCTCAAAGGGTTCAATATCGGTTGGAGAAACAGGACCCTCAATGCTGCCGAAGGCCCCGAATTAGTGGCTAATTATAAAGCACTGATGGAAGAAGACATGAGTGGCCGCAGCATCGAGGAAATCGTGGAGCGGGAGCCCTATGAAATCGGGAATATCAATATCAATGGCCAGGGGAGTGCGATGTATGAAAATCCGGGCTTTTCCAATGCCAGGAATATATTGTTCAGAAAATTCTGCGCCGCTTATCCTGATCAGATCCTCCCCAGGCTTGAATTTTACAGCACGGTTCCATTTGCCGACAGCCTGGTGGAAGTGGCAGGACACAGAAATCCCAACCAACTCTATGATTTTGCAGCGGCAACCCGCACCAATGTAGGGAAGCTGATCCGGCGAAACCCCGATTCACTGGTGAAAGCCATAACTGCTATCGCTACCAGCAAAAGTGGACAGCAGTATTATCCATTTCTGGATGAGATCATCCATGGGCGCTTGACCATTAACGATATTGCCAATGTGATGGACGATAACCTGCAGTACTACCGCCTGCTGGTAAAGATGCAGACCAGCTATGCCGACCGGATGATCAGGAAAGATACGCCCCTGGCCCACGACAAATTATTGGCAAAACTCCAGGACAGGGCCGTGAACGTATATATTGACCAGATCAATGCGCTCCATGAAGACCCGGACAATGTGAGGTTCAAATCCATTGAACCCCTGACAGCCGAAGAATTATATTTCCTGATTGTATTGGGTGAAGAAGTAATCTACACATCAAGCTATAATGGGGTATTTAACCGAATTCTCCAACGCATGGCCGTTCCCGCGGGCGACACCCTGCTGATGAATGTAAAATTCGACCACTTCAAGAAATTCATTAAGATGGCCGCGGGATACAATAAGTTGGATGATTTCCTGGCTACCATGCCAGACAGCAGCGCCCAACGCCTGATGATGGCATTCGTAAGGGGGCTTGAAAAAACGGGTACTCTGGAAGACGCCGTGGATGTGGCCGACTCTTATGGAAGTATCAAGAATCCCATGGTTAAAAAACTCATTGACCAGGAAATTGACAAGAACCTTGCCGAGGGCCACCTGACCAATGACAAGAGAACCATCGTCATCTACCAGATCCTGCAGACCATATTTCAATCTTCGCAAGACAGCACGATCGACATATCGCAGCTATTGAAGATTCCACCCGTTTATCGCCTGGAGTATAAAGACCTTGCGGATGACAGCGGGCGCGTAGTGCAACAGGTTTTCTTTTATGGTGATAAGGACGGACAGGAATCTTATGCCAATTTCATCAGCCTCTTCAATAACCCTGACTGGAAGATACAAAAGCGGCCTGAATGGGTGGAAATCAAGTCAAAAAAAGGTAAACCTGTTTGGATTTTTGCCAACCTTCCGCTCGACTACGAAAAAGGATTGGATTCCATCGCACAGACCCATCTCGCGCAATTTCTCGAAAAGAAGAGTCTACGGCCCTCGATCACCATTCACCGCGGACATAGCTATTGGGTAGGGTCCACCATCCGAAATCTTCCTTCTTCCTCCAAAATTGTGATCCTGGGATCCTGCGGAGGCTATCACAACCTGAACGATGTTTTAAGAACCTGCCCCGATGCACACATAATTTCGTCAAAGGAAGTGGGCACTAAAACCATAAATGAACCCATTTTGAAGGCCATTAATGATGATCTCAGGGAAGGCCGGAACATTGAATGGATCAGCATGTGGCGAGACCTTGCCGCAAAATTCCCCACAGGAGACGCGAGGGAAAGGTTTGACAATTATGTGCCTCCATACAAGAACCTTGGAGCGCTGTTCATAAAGGCATATACAAAGGCCATGGCAGAAGATGAATAGTCTTTCTTACTTATAACGGGGTTAAAATAAATTACAGCCTGCCGGCTTTTGATGACCGGGAAATGCCTCTCCTCAAATCGGGCTATATTTGCACTTCATTATGCCTCAACTTTCAGGAGCAAAGAAGATTTTCGATTTCAGTCTGCTGCGCAGGGTATTCCATTATGCTGCTCCTTATAAAAGACAGTTTTATGTTTCAATCTTCCTCTCCCTTTTGCTGGCGGCATTTACCCCTGTACGTCCATACCTGATCCAATTGACGGTTGACAAATTTATAAGGGCGGGAAATCTCGATTGGATAATCATAATTACCGTTATTCAAATCGGACTCCTTTTTCTCGAAACAGGCTTCCGGTTCTATTTTTCATTTCTCACGAGCTGGCTTGGGCAGACCGTCGTAAAGGATTTGAGAACTGCAGTGTACCGTAAAATTGTAAATCTGAACCTGTCGCAGTTTGACAAGACGCCGATTGGCACAATGACCACCAGGACCATCAATGATATTGAAGCGGTCAATGATATTTTTTCAGAAGGACTCATACCCATCATTGCCGACCTGTTGTCAATCATTGCCATTTTGGGAGTCATGTTCGTCAGCAACTGGAAGCTCACACTGATCTGTATTTCTCCATTCCCAATCCTGATGCTGGCAACTTACTGGTTTAAGGAAAGCGTCAATAAATCATTTCAAAGAGTCAGAAATGCGGTGGCCCATCTCAATGCATTCGTGCAGGAACATATATCGGGAATGCAGATCTTACAGGCTTTTTCGGCGGAAGAAAGAGAATTTCAAAAGTTCAGAAAAATCAACACGGAACATCGCAACGCGAATATCAGGGCCATTTTTGCCTATTCAGTTTTCTTCCCCATTGTGGAAATAATCCTGGCGGTTTCAACGGGCCTCCTGATCTGGTGGAGTGCAAAGGGTGTACTGATAGGGGAAGCCACCTCGGGAACCATGATCGCTTTTATCCTTTACCTCAACCTGCTATTCCGGCCGCTGCGCGTTATTGCCGATAAATTCAACGTATTGCAGATGGGCATGGTAGCAAGCGAACGTGTATTTAAAGTGCTTGATAATCCAGACTATATAAAACATGACGGACAACACGCACCCCCGTTTATCAAAGGCAAGGTAGAGTTCAGCAAGGTATATTTTGCATATGATGATGATAATTACGTACTGAAGGACATCTCCTTTTTGATCAATCCTGGAGAAACGATGGCGATTGTGGGGCATACAGGCAGTGGCAAAACTTCTATCATCAGCTTGATCAATCGCCTTTATCATATTCAAAAAGGCGCGATTCGCATTGATGATGTCAATATCGAGGATTATAAACTGGAACTACTGCGCAGTAAAATTGGTGTGGTATTGCAGGATGTATTTCTCTTTTCCGGTTCCATTTATGAAAATGTTACACTGAGGAATGAAGCGATCAGCAGGGAAGAAGTGATACGCGCTGCCAAGCTCATCGGCATGCATGATTTTATCATGCAATTGCCAGGAGGATATGATTATGATGTAATGGAAAGGGGAAGTACCCTCTCACTCGGACAGAGGCAATTATTGTCGTTCATCAGGGCCCTGTTATATGATCCCGCCATACTGATACTGGATGAAGCTACCTCATCGGTGGATACCGAAAGCGAACAATTGATCCAACACGCCATTGATACCCTGATTGCAGGAAGAAGTTCCATCGTTATTGCCCACCGCCTTTCTACCATCCGGAAAGCCAACAAAATTCTGGTCCTAGACAAGGGGGTCATCAGGGAAATGGGCAGGCATGAAGAATTACTTGAAAAGCAAGGATTCTATTATCATTTGTACCAGATGCAGTTCAAAAAAGAAGTGGCCAAATTCCCTGCATAACAATTTTTCAAAATCCATGTTCGCAATTTGAGTTTTTCAATAGCACGGCGTTATCTTTGCCGCAAATTTCGGGATGGCCATGGTTCAAAAAACAGTAAAGTCTTTACTGGTAGCGGCTTTCAGCTTATGTAGTATATTTATTTATAATATATCATTAGCTCAGGAGCCAGGGGCAGCAAACCCCCAGCAACCTGCAAGTTTGAATGAGGGAGAGAATCATGAGGGAAAGGAGGAATTCGATGCAAATGAGGTGATTTTTGGACACGTTTTAGACGCCCACGAATTCCATTTTCTCAGCTACAAAAATAGCAGCGGGGTGCACAATGTAAGCATACCCTTACCAGTCATTCTGTATTCTCCCCAAAAGGGATTTTCTGTTTTCATGGCTTCGGACTTTCATCACGGTGAAAAGGAAATGGATGGCTACCGGATGGAAGGTGGGAAAATCGTTTCGGTAGATCCTGCAGTGAAATTCTATGATTTTTCTCCCACACGCAATGTTGTCCAAATGATCTTGGCGCTTGGATTGCTAACCTTTCTGATGGTTGGGATAGCAAAGAAATACAGGAAAGGGATCGGCGTTAAAACGGCTCCAACAGGTTGGCAGAATGCCATCGAGCCAATAATCACTTTTGTGAGGGATGAAGTTGCAAAGCCAAACCTGGGTGACAAATGGGAGAAATTCATGCCTTTCCTACTCACAGTATTTTTCTTTATCCTGATCAATGCCATTATCGGATTGATACCCGGAACGGCCAATGTGGCAGGCAATATCGCGTTCACAGCCGTCCTTGGTATGATTTCGTTCCTGCTGATCCTGTTCAACAGCAACAAACATTATTGGTCGCATATTTTCAACCCTCCGGTGCCAGGGGGAGTTAAACCAATAATGGTACTGGTGGAGGTAATGAGCATTTTTACCAAACCCTTTGCCCTGATCATACGTCTTTTTGCCAATATGCTGGCTGGTCACATTGTGATTATTTGCCTCATCTCTTTGATTTTTATTTTCGGCGCCATCAATAAATGGATAGGGTGGGGTTTTTCTCCCTTATCCATTGCTTTTTCCGTTTTCATTTATTTTATTGAAATACTGGTGGCCTTTCTGCAGGCATATATTTTTATCATGTTGACGGCGGTATTTGTGGGGCAGGCTTTTGAAGGTGGCCATAATGAGGAGCACGCGCAAGACGACGCAGCCATTGTTTGAGTTAGATTTTAAACCAATATAAAAGCACAATTATGGATGTTTTGAATGTGTTATTAAGCACGACACCCTGGGCAAATGCTGGGGGCGCTATTGGTGCAGGTTTAGCTGCAATTGGCGCCGGCATTGGAATTGGTCAGATCGGTAAAGGCGCCGTTGAGGCCATTGCCCGTCAGCCGGAAGCCGTAGGTGATATTCGCAACAACATGATCCTGACGGCCGCATTGATTGAAGGGGTTGCCCTGTTTGCGGTAATTGCAGGTATCCTTGCGATGTTCGTGAAGTAAAATGCTGGATCACTGCAGGCGAAGCAAAGGGCGGAACTTGTAGTGATCCCTATTGAATTCCTGAGTCATCAATAAACTTAATTATTTTCCCATGGATTTGCTTACTCCTTCATTTGGATTGATCATTTGGACCCTGGTGGCCTTTCTGATAGTGTTTTATATCCTCAAAAAGTTTGCATGGAAACCCATCCTGCAATCATTGCATGACCGGGAAAAAAATATTTCGGATTCCCTTGCAACTGCAGAAAAAGTGCGGGCCGAAATGGCACAGCTAAAAAGCGAGAACGAAATATTATTGGCAAAGGCCAGGGAAGAGAGGTCTCTGATGCTGAAAGAAGCCAAGGATATCAAGGATAAGATTATCAGTGATGCCAGGGAGCAGGCCAAAGCGGAGGCAGCAAGGATCATGAATGAAACCCAGATAACCATCGAAAACCAGAAAATGGCCGCGGTTACAGACCTGAAGAACCAGGTGGGTAATATGGTGCTGGAAGTGGCCTCGAAAGTTCTGCGCCGCGAATTGAGCAATACAGGCGCCCAGGAAAATTATATAAGGGAATTGGCGAATGAAGTGAAACTAAATTAGAGGTTGAGGCCTTGCGCGATAAAATCATTTTAAAATGCTCCATCCACGGTTAGCCGGCAGATATGCGAAAAGCCTGATTGATCTGGCTCTCGAAAGAAATGAACTGGCACAGGTTCATCGGGACACGCTCTTTTTGCAATCTGTTTGCAAACAGAGCCCTGAATTTGTGAACCTCCTGCGGAGTCCCGTAGTCAATGCCTACAAAAAAGAAAGCATCCTAACGGCTATCACTAAGGGAAATATAAGTGAAATGACTCTCGAGTTCTGCAAATTGCTTATCAGAAAGGGCCGGGAGTCTGTTTTGCCCGAAATTATTTCCGCGTTTATTGAACAGTACAACAAGGTGAAAGAAATACATATCGTGAAGCTCACTACGGCTCAGCCTCCCAGTGAGGCATTGAAGCAGGAGATCATCAAAAAGATAGAAGCCGAAACCCCAATCAGGAATATTGAATTGCAAGTGGAAGTGAATGAAGAATTGATCGGGGGATTTGTTCTTGAATTTGATGGTAATCTGGTAGATGCCAGCGTGCTTAGGGACTTGAGGGATATTCAAAAGCAATTCCGGGATAATATCTATGTGCGAAATATCAGGTAAACCGGGTTCGGAAATAGAAATCAATAAGGATGCGGTTTCCCCGGGGGATTAGCCCCTGTTGAATTGTTTGCGGGCCTGTATTTTTTTCGCCCTGCGGTCACGGGAAATAGAACATTAAAACAACAATCAATAAATTTTTTGTATGCCAGAGATTAAACCAGATGAAATTAGTGCGATACTGCGGCAGCAGTTGAGCAATTTTGAAGCAGGCGCAGACCTGGAGGAGATCGGTACGGTTTTACAGGTAGGAGATGGGATCGCACGTATTTACGGACTGAATAATGTGAGAGCGGGAGAATTGGTGGAATTTGAAAATGGAGTAAGAGCCGTGGCATTGAACCTTGAAGAAGACAATGTGGGTGTGGTATTGATGGGGGAATCCACCCATATCAAAGAAGGTAACAAGGTGAAGCGGACGGGCAAGATCGCCTCCATTAAAGTGGGAGAAGGAGTAATGGGCCGCGTCATCAATGTTTTGGGGGAACCTATCGATGGTAAGGGTCCCATCAGCGGTGAATTGTATGAAATGCCACTGGAGAGAAAGGCGCCCGGCGTTATTTACAGGGAACCGGTGAAGGAGCCGCTTCAGACAGGCATTAAGGCCATCGACGCCATGATCCCAATTGGGCGTGGGCAAAGGGAGCTCATCATCGGCGATCGCCAAACGGGTAAGACCGCCATCGCAGTAGATACCATCATTAACCAGAGAGAATTTTTTCAGGCTGGCAAGCCGGTGTATTGCATATATGTAGCTTGTGGACAAAAAGCGTCCACCATTGCCAGCGTCATGAAGACCCTGGAAGACAATGGCGCCATGGAATATACCGTGATCGTGGCTGCCTCGGCTTCAGATCCGGCTCCGCAACAGTTCTTTGCTCCATATGCCGGTGCCTGCATTGGAGAATTTTTCCGCGACACCGGCCGCCCTGCACTCATTATCTATGATGACCTGAGCAAACAGGCTGTGGCCTATCGCGAAGTGTCTTTACTACTGCGCCGCCCTCCGGGTCGTGAAGCTTATCCCGGCGACGTATTTTATTTGCATAGTCGCTTATTGGAGCGCGCCGCGAAAGTGATCAGCGATGACAAGGTGGCGAAGAATATGAACGACGTACCCCCCTCCATCAAACACCTGGTGAAGGGTGGCGGTTCATTAACGGCCTTGCCGATCATTGAAACACAGGCCGGCGACGTTTCTGCCTATATACCCACCAACGTGATCTCCATAACTGACGGTCAGATATTCCTGGAATCCAACCTGTTTAACGCGGGTATTCGTCCCGCCATCAATGTGGGAATTTCGGTTAGCCGTGTAGGTGGTAACGCGCAAATCAAGTCTATGAAAAAAGTGGCCGGCACGCTCAAATTAGATCAGGCGCTGTACCGCGAAATGGAAGCATTCTCAAAATTCGGCGGCGACCTGGACCCGGCAACAAAAATGATCCTGGACAAGGGCGCGCGCAACGTGGAAATATTGAAGCAGCCACAATATTCGCCGGTGTCGGTGGAGAAGCAGGTAGCCATCATTTACCTGGGAACGCAGGGACTCCTTACCGATGTGCCTGTGAGCAGGATAAAGGAATTTGAAGAGATTTTCCTGATTGAGATGGAGAATAAATTGCCGGAAATTTTGGCCGAATTCAAGCATGGCAATTTGCCGGATGACGCCGTGAAGAAGATGACAGAGCTTGCGATGAAGCTGGCGGTACCATTCAAAAAATAACATTTGGTAAAAAATTTGAAATAGCCTCCCTGACGGGGGGCTATTTGCGTTTTAAGATATGATTAAAATGTTGATTTGCTGATTGATAACATAATATGTGGAATGACAATTCGTTATTAGGTAACCATTACTCGTTATAAGTATAATCACTTAGAAGCGATAGCGAATCCTGAATTATGAAAATGAACCCGGTTCTCAACCTAAACCTGGCATCATTGTGCCTGAAAAGCAGCATTCTCCATCAGAGTGCGCGCTTTGCATTTTCCCAAAAACATGCATTAGGTTTTGCAATTCGCAGGATCAGTTTTTTGATTCAGCCCCGAATGAATGAAATGACATTTCGAAATTTTTTCAATGCATTCATTCCGGGATCAGTTTCACATATAACAGGCGCTGGATATAACCATTTCATTTCACGTTTAACAAATGCTAACCGCCAAATCAAATTGGTCGAAGCAATTCAGGGTTACATCGAAATTACAATAAATACGTATTTGCCTGTAGTACCTTGTATCCATATCCGAAATTCTATGGGACCGAGTAATCACGAAAAACACGTAAATCCCGAATTATGAAAACCTATTTTTACTCAATCCGTAGGTTATCATTGCATATAATTCTGCTGGCGATTGCCGGCTGTTTTGGATATGTAAGTGCGAATGCTCAGGCTACCTTTTCGTTACCAGTGAGTATTGGTAAGCCCTGCTCGGGCTCCAATGGTAGTGCCCTTTTCAAGTATGATGGACCCACAAGGACGCTCACAACTTTGCAAACCTGCATCCCAAGTTTGGCTGCTCCCGGCTTTAGTATTTTTGGTTCGGGTATTGCATTTAATCCCAAGGACACTAACCTGTATTATATCCGTTATACCAGTGGCAACAGCTATGTATGGAGATGGAAACCTGGAACGGCCTGTCCGCCTGCAACCGCTCTTTTGAAGGTTTATCCTGGCGTAGCCATTCTGGGTCTCACCTTCGACCCCAATGGTTTGGGTTACCAG
>CALFNL010000163.1 GCA_937902875.1 uncultured Bacteroidota bacterium
TTGATGTGCATCTTGACCTCCTGGTAAAAGACCTGAGCCGTCCTAACGGTCTTGCATTTTCGCCAGATGAAAAAAAATTGTATGTGGCCAATTCTGATTCATTGCACGCGGTGTGGATGCAATATGATGTTAACGAAAAAGGTTTTTTGGAAAATGGAACCGTGTTTTATGACGCCAGTTCTCTGACTGCGAAGGAAAAAGGACTACCAGATGGAATGAAATCAGATGAGGCCGGTAATTTATATGCGGCTGGTCCCGGAGGAATATGGATATTCAACCCATCTGGAAAAGTACTGGGTAAGATCAGAACAGGACAGGCAACCTCAAATTGTGCTTTTAATAAGGATCAATCGGCCCTATTCATTACGGCTGACATGTATCTGATTCGGGTAAAAATGAAAAGATGATTGGAGGTTTGAGTAACTAATTTCTCCCGAAGGCTATTCATTGTAGTCTCCCCTCAGGTGGAAGATATTATTTTTTAACCCTCCCCAGTTTAAGGAAAATGGGGAAATAGACATTTTTTGCTTCCTGATCCGGCCATACGGGTTCCAGTTGACGAGCGATGATTTCAACGGGATCTGTGCCGCGCTCTTTCAGAAAATTTTGCACGGCCGACCAGGAATGGAGGAATCCCAGAAGTTCATCTTTTGTCCAGTGCAATTCCATTTGAAAATTTTTTGCCGGCAGAGGCTCAAAATTGAATGGCACATTCCTAAAATGATCTTCCAGTATCTTCCGTTCAGGGTCCCAATAAGGCCCAACAATATCTTCATAAAACCTGAGTAGCATGGCATCAATCCCCGGATCTCCAATCACCATTAATGTATAACCCCAAACGGCAATGACGGCTGCATCCCTGGCCACCCGCTTTGCTTCTCTTTCAAATTCTGTGAATTGAAACCAGTGATAAGCCTGGCCCACAGTTATCAAATCGAAATAATTGTCAGGGAAAGTTGTTTCTTCGGCCCTGGCGATTGAATAAAATACGCGCTCATGTTGCCTTGCATTGGAAAGTTGATTCTGGCTGATATCGGTAGCAAAAACTTCATTGAAATAATCCGCGAGGAGAACTGCCACCTGACCATTGCCGGTAGCACAATCCCAGGCCCTGTTTCGTTCTTTCACGAATGATACTACGTATTCTATCAGTTCAGTGGGATAGCCGGGTCTGTATTTCGCATAAAAAGGGGCGCTGGTTGAAAATTTGTCTTTCGCCATGATTTCATTGAATATGCTTTAACTGATGAATGACCGAAGCGGGATCAGTGGCGCTGAATATGGTATTGCCGGCTACTAAAACATGCGCCCCGGCGTCAATGATCATTTTGGCATTTTGAAGATTAACGCCTCCATCCACTTCGATCAGCGCGCCCAGACCCAATTGGTCAATTCTTTGGCGGAGCAGCTTAATTTTCTGCAAGGTATGTGGGATGAATTGCTGCCCTCCGAATCCCGGGTTCACGCTCATCACCAAAACGATGTCGATATCCTGTAAGATATCCTGCAGCATTTGTACGGGCGTGTGTGGATTGATGGCCACACCTGCTTTCATACCCAGGGATTTGATCTGTTGAATATTGCGGTGGAGATGGGGGCAGGCCTCCAAATGCACAATCAGGTGATCTGCGCCCGCATTCCTGAAGTCGGCAGCATAACGTTCGGGTTCCTCAACCATCAGGTGCACATCACAGGGTTTTTGGGCAACAGTACGGATCTTCTCAATCACCGGCAGGCCGAAGCTGATATTTGGCACGAATCTTCCATCCATAACATCGAGATGAAACCAGTCCGCTTCACTTTCATTCACCATCTTACACTCCTCCCCCAGAATCAGGAAATTGGAAGCTAACAGTGAAGGGGCTACGATAGGCATAATCTGAATCTATTAAGTTGTGGAATTTTTGTTTTTGTATGTGAAAGGAATCAGGCTTTCAGTTTCTGAAGAGCTTTCGCTGCCGCTTCCAGTGTCTTATCCAATCCCAATGCTTTCTTATAATAATTGATGGCTTCTTCCTTATTACCCAGGGCTTCTTCGCAACGTGCAGACTGATAATAGGCTTCGGCAAATGTATTTGAAACCTGGATGGCTTTTTCAAATACTTTCAAGGCCCCTGCATAATCTTTCTGGTCATAGAGTATCAGCCCTTTTTCTACATAGGCATCGAGAAAGCTATAGTCGTTCACAATGCAACTGTCAAATTGCCGGAGGGCAGCAGACTTGTTGTTTATATTGGAATAATACAATCCTTTTATGAATCTCGCCTGGGTTTCTGTGCGCGGGTCTTCTGAAGACTTCACAATATGATCAGCAATCTTCAAAGCAACGGGATCATTCCGGTTAGCGTAAATTGCTGCAAGTAATAACTGGGGCTCCATAAAAAGGGGCGCCCTTTCAATGGAAATTTTCAGTGCCCCGATCGCCTTCAGGGTATCGCCGCTCAACGCCAGTATTTCCCCGCGCTTATACCAGAATGCCGGATTGGTACTATCCTGTTGCAAGAGACTGTCAGATTGCTTCAGTGCCTCTTTGTAATTCCCACTGCGGTTCAATTCTTCCGCCAAACGGTAACGCAAACCTGCCGAATCGGGATGTTCTTTAAGCGACTCCTGCAATCCTTTTATGGTTGCGGAAGATTGAGCGAAGGAAGAATCATCTTTCCCCGACACTTTCGAATTGCCAGCCTCGTTATTACATCCGGTAAATAAGAAAAGAATCACCAGGAAAAATCCGGCAAATATTAACTTCATGCTTCAAAATTAAGGTCAAATTCCGAAGGTAACTATGACAATTTTCTGACAAATGCAAGAGTTACCAAAAATACCTTTGCCAGGCTTATCAGACAGGGATCTACATAAAATTTTTATGATGAACAAATTAGTTTTCCCCCTATTGGCCATGCTCCTGCCCGGGCTTCTGTTGACATCTTTCAGGGCTCCGCTTTATGAAACTACCAGGAGTTTGTCATCAGGCGATACTCTTTTGTATCCCGAAGAAAAACATTTCAGGAATCTGCAGCAGTTGACATTCGGGGGTGATAATGCCGAAGCCTATTTCAGCTTCGATGGGAAATGGCTGGTATTTCAGAAGACAAACCCCAAGGAAGGGATTCTCTGTGACCAAATATACATAGGCAGGATTCCGCAAAAAGCCGGCGACAAATTTGAGCCCAGGCGAATCAGCAGTGGCAAGGGAAGGACTACCTGTGCTTTTTTCACGAAAGATGGGAAAAATATCATTTATGCATCCACGCACCTTGGCGGAGATGATTGTCCGCCGGTGCCGGATCGCAGCAAATACGGCAACCGCTACTTGTGGGCTGTGTACCAGAGCTATGATATATTCATGGCAGACCTGGATGGTAAGATCGTAAAACGCCTTACCAATACACCAGGATACGACGCAGAAGGCACTCTTTCACCAGATGGAAAGAAAATGATTTTTACTTCAATGCGGGATGGCGACCTGGACCTCTATATGATGGATCTGAAAACAGAAAAGGTAAAGAGGATTACGCATGAGCTCGGGTATGATGGCGGCGCCTGGTTCAGTCCGGATGGAAAGAAGATCATCTGGCGTTCTTCACGGCCCAGAACACCCGAAGAAATAGCCGACTATAAGAATCTGCTGCAGCAAGGCCTGGTAGCCCCCGTAAATATGGAAGTTTTTACGTCCGATGTGGACGGTAATAATGTGAAGCAGATAACTCAACTGGGCCAGGCCAACTGGGCGCCCAATTTCCTGCACAATGGAGACATCATATTCTGCAGCAATCACGAATATAAAAGAGGATTTCCATTCAATATGTACACTTGCAGGCCCGATGGTAGCAACGTTGTTAAGATAAGCCGTGATAAAGGCTTCGATGCCTTTCCCATGTTTTCACCAGATGGGAGGAAGTTCGTATTCTGCAGCAACCGGAATAATGGAGGAACGCATGATACCAATATTTTTGTTGCAGACTGGAGCAATTAGCAATGGACATTTTGCGGCCCGGCATTAGCTTTTTAAATTGAATCCTGAATATCGGTGCCAGGCAGCAATACATGTGAGATGAAATACTAGATAGAAACTGATCCCTGTGTTTTAGTATATTCACATCGCAATTCATGCACGCAACACAAATCAAAAAAATATTTTATGGCTATCGGTTTGGTTCACCTGCACAATATTCTTCGCTGGATTATACTGATCCTGCTTCTTCTTTCCATTTTGAATAGCTATTCCGGATGGCGGAACAAGAAAACATTTAAACCGGGTGACCGGAAACTTTGGTTGTTCACAT
>CALFNL010000164.1 GCA_937902875.1 uncultured Bacteroidota bacterium
TCCATCGAGAGAGAATCCACCACCACCATTTCATCGGCCAGGCTTTTCACAGATTCCAGGCACCTGCCAATATTCCTTTCTTCGTTGAGTGTAATAATAACCACCGAGAGTGCGGCCATGAAATCAATTTAGTGCTCAAAAATAGCAAAAAAGCAAGGGGGCGAGTGAATAAGAAATTGACGCACCAAAATTGAATTTTCACTAATATTGAACCATGACGAATTTTATTCCCATATTTCCTCTCGGGCTTGTGGTATATCCGGGTGAAGATCTGAACCTGCACATTTTTGAACCACGCTATAAACAACTTTTGCGGGAATGTATCAGCGATGCCAAACCCTTCGGCATTCCTACTTTGATCAACAATAAGATGTGTGAATTGGGCACCCTGGTGAAAGTGGTTGAGCTGGTAAAGACCTACGACAATGGTGAAATGGATATCCGAACCAGGGGCCAAATGGTTTTCAGGGTGCTGGAAGTGATTAAGCATGTGCCCGATAAACTATATAGTGGCGCCATTGTAAACTATCCTCACAATAATGAAGAAGGCAGCCGGGAATTGATGCAGAAGGTGATGAATGGGATTCGCGAATTGCATAAATTGCTGAATATATCCAAAACATTTCAAAAATCCGATGAGGAACTCAATTCATATGATGTGGCGCATCATGTGGGTTTTTCAGTGGAAGAAGAATATGAATTATTAGGCCTGATGATGGAATTGCAACGGCAGGAATATATCAAGCGTCATCTCGGCAAGGTTATGCCCGTGATAGCCGAGATGGAAACGCTTAAGAAAAAGGTAAAGCTCAATGGCCACTTCAAGAATCTTATTTCATTTGATTTTGATTTATGATTTCAAATTTTTATGATCAGCTGAATTATTGGATTTTTGATATGGGTTCATGCCCACATTTTATTAAATTCCTTTAACCGTGGCAGTTACCATTTGTTTCGATTTCGGAAATACCCGTCTCAAATATGCCGTATTTGAAGACCGGAAAATGAAGGCTGAAGGAAATCTGAATGATGACGGCAATTCATCCCTGGATTATATCCTTGAAAAATATCATCCTCAAAAAACCATATTGTCAAGTGTCATTGACCACAGTCCGGAATTCGAAGAGCTATTGGCTACCCGAAGCCGCTTTCATCGCCTATCCAATAAATCCAGACTCCCATTCAGCACACCCGTGGGCAAACCCGAAACTATTGGAGCCGACAGGCTGGCCCTGGCCGCCGCAGCAGTTGAATTTTTTCCCGGAAAGCACAACCTGGTAGTAGGACTGGGCACCTGCATCACTTATAATTTCATCAGCAAATACAATGCTTTCCTCGGAGGTGGAATTTCACCGGGAATGGAAATGCGGCTCAAATCACTCAATGATTATACGGCGAAACTTCCCTTGATTAAACCGGATTGGAATTTTCCATTGGTGGGATATGATACAAGAACGAATATTACAAGCGGTGTTATTTTGGGGATGGCAAAAGAAATTGACGGCATGATTGACGCATACTCAGAGCGTTATAGCAACTTTAACGTGCTTTTAACCGGGGGCGATGCCGGCTATTTTGCGCAACTCATGAAAAATCAGATATTTGCAGACCCTCATCTAATCTATAAAGGCTTGTATGCTATCAGTGAGTATAATAACTAACTGCAGGAGAGTTGTATTTTTTGGCATGTTCTTTTTGATATTCAGCAAGGTTTCAGCCCAGGAAAACTCACCTTATTCCCGGTATGGACTGGGTGACTTGTTACCCAGCCAGAATATTGTAAACCGTGGCATGGGCGGCGTTGTGGCCGCTTATGGCGACGTGCAGGCCATCAATTTTGTGAATCCTGCTTCCTATTCGCGCTTAAAAGTGACCACTTTCGACGTGGGCATAGACTACACAAATCACACACTCAAGAGCATTAACCCCATTAACAAGTTCAGCTCCGCATATCTCATCCCTTCATACCTGCAAATTGGAATTCCGCTCTCGAGTCCATCATCAAAAAATGGTCATTGGGGGATGAATATTGGTTTGAGACCGCTCACCAGGATCAACTATAAACTCGACAAAACCACCAGGCTGCCCGGCATTGACAGCGTAGCCTATCTCTATCAGGGAAACGGCGGTTCATACCAGGCCTACCTCGGTACCGGTTTTGGAAATAATCATATCAGTTTGGGATTTAATGTTGGTTACTTATTCGGAAGCAAGAATTATAGTACCAAGGTCCTTTTCCTCAATGATACCATATTGTATTATAAATCGACTTCAGCAGACTCCACTTCTTTTGGCGGCCTGTTTGCAAATGCCGGTTTTCAATATCAGGCCAAATTGAACAAAACCACCTGGCTGAAATTGGGCGCCTATGGCCAAATGAAAAATACCCTTAACGCCAAAAGAGATATTGTAAGAGAAACATTCGATTCAGACCCTTCTACCGGAGGGGATATTACGGTTGACAGCGTTTATGCTTCCAGGGGCCAGAACGGCAAGATCATTTATCCCGCTTCCTATGGTTTTGGCTTCTCCGTTGAAAAGGAAGACCAATGGTCATTTGGTGCCGATTATGCCATCGCGAACTGGAGCGATTACCGTTACTATGGCAGCAAGGATGAAGTGAAAGATAACTGGCAGTTGAGGCTGGGTGGGCAATTCATTCCAAATATCAAGAGCAAATCTTATTGGAGTATCGTTTCATATAGAATTGGATTCTATACGGGTCCGGACTATATACAGTTGAACGAAAAGCTCAATCAATATGCATTCACCTTCGGCGCAGGATTCCCCATCCGCAAGTTCGGAGCGTACAGCCTCTATAACAATCAATTTACCATTATCAACACCGCCGTAGAAGTAGGCTCAAGGGGCAATAAAAATAGTCAGGTAAAAGAAAGTTTCTTTAAAATATCTATCGGGTTTACCTTGAGTGACCGCTGGTTCATTAAGCCCAAGTACAATTAATGTCTTGTTGTATTTCCATCCGAAACAAAATGATACCGGCAGCTTTCTTAATAGGCTGCTTTTTTCTTTTCGCATGCGAAAATGATATAAAGGATATTAAGGCCCTTACGGCAAGAAAAATTGGAGTGGAAGAAGCCCGGGACATAGAAGCCTATATGAGCCGTGGCGGCAAAATGACAGGAAGGCTTGTTGCCCCTCTGATGTATCGTTACCAGGATACTGTGCCGAGGATTGAATTCACCCAAACCATTCACGTGGATTTTTATGATGATTCGCTGAGAGTGGAGAGCACGGTGGATGCACTATTCGCCAAATATCTGGAAGGGCAGAGCAAGATTTACCTGCGCGACAGTGTGGTGGCTATCAATAAGAATAACCAGGATACCCTGAGGTGCAAAGAACTTTGGTGGGACCAAAACCTTCAGAAATTCTATACCGAAAAATCGGTGCGCATTTATAAAAGAGACGGAACTATCCTTTATGGAGACGGGATGGAATCAACTCAGGATTTTTCAGATATTAAAATCCTGCACCCCACCAACAGTATTTTCAGAGTGCCAGCCTCCCAATTTCCGGAGTGATCTTCATCAACTTACTTTAATTTCGCATTCTCTTGCTAACAGATTCATAATAACTCATAATTTCTGAACATCATGGAATACCGCATCATGGGCCACACCGGACTTCAACTCAGTGTTCTTTCCTTCGGTAGCTGGGTAACCTTCCACAAGCAAATAGACGACAATCTCGCGGATGAATTGATGGGTATTGCTTACGACAAGGGCATCAATTTCTTTGATAACGCCGAAGCCTATGCGTTAGGTGAGAGCGAGAAAATGATGGGACGCATCTTGCGAAAAAAATCCTGGCACCGGAGCTCCTTTGTCATTTCTTCAAAAGCATTTTTTGGCTGGCGGGGTAAGAATAACAAGCCCAATCAAACGGGCCTGAGTCGAAAACATTTAACGGAAGCGTGTAATGAAGCATTGCAAAGGCTGCAGGTGGAATACCTGGATCTATATTTCTGCCATCGTCCCGATCCTCAGGTTCCCATTGAAGAAGTGGTTTGGACGATGAACCATTTGATTCAGCAGGGGAAGATACTTTATTGGGGAACCAGCCAATGGAGCGGAGCCGAGATCATGGAAGCGCATCGCGTGGCACAGGAATTCAAACTCATCGGCCCTTCAGTGGAGCAGCCTCAGTACAATATGTTCGAGCGCTTTAAAATGGAACAGGATTATTTGCCGGTGTTCAAGAATATGGGGCTCGGCACCACGGTCTGGAGTCCCCTGGCTGCAGGCTTCCTAACGGGTAAGTACAACGAAGGAATTCCCGAAGGGTCGAGGCTTTCCATAAAGGGATTCGACTGGTTAAAAGACAGATGGATGCAGGATGAAAAGATCCGGAAGGTGAAAAAACTGTCTGACCTGGCAAATAAACTGGCGCTTCCGCTCGCAACTCTTGCCATTGCCTGGGTCATCAGCAACCCTCATGTAACCACGGCGATCCTGGGCGCCACTAAGAAAGAGCAACTGCTGGAGAACCTGAACGCGCTTGATGCAGTTAGCAAACTCACAGCCGAGGTGATGGAGAATATAGAAAAAATACTGGAGAATAAGCCATATTTGGATCTGGCTTAAAATTTCTGCAGAAGGAATTATTTTCCCAGGTTCCAGATTCAATACATCAAACGCTTTCCAGAACTTTTCACACAACAGGCCATTTGAATGTCGATTGCAAGTGGATCCTTTTCCCATTTGCTTGTGAATCCCTGGCTGCTTCAATAATTTCCAGCACATGTAATGCATGTTCCGCGGCAATCAATGGTTCCTGGCCTGTAGCCAAAGATTCCGCAATTACCGAAGCTCCCTGCTGCCACACATAAGTGCCCGGATCTTCAGCATATCGGATGGGTTTTTCAGTGTATGAAATTGCCAGGTCCACACCAAATGGCGCCCAGTCGTAGCCTACCAAAGCCATATTCCCTTTGGTGCCCCATATTGATATGGTGGGTCTATCCTGGCCCTTGCCATCATGACCATATGGATCAAAATAATTGAAGCCGCATTGCACATTCGATAGAATGCCATTCCCATGGTCCATCACCACAATCGCGTTGTCCTCGGCTTCTACCTTAATTTCTCCCTTGTTATCGGTAACGCGTGTGGGTGTAACAATGCTGGTCATGGCTATCACCGATTTTGCAGGTCCCAGCAAACCGGTGAGGGTAGCCAGATTATATACCCCCAAATCAGGAAGGCTGCCACCCCCCTTTTCGTAGAAGAATGCCGACCAGGTAGGGCCGAGGTGACCGTAATGCGCATGCGCAGATGAAATCCTTCCTAATTTGCCATCCTGGATGGCCTTTGACATGAATGCAAATTGAGGGCTGTTCACAACGGCGGGCGCGCCCCAGATGCGAAGCCCTTTGCTCTTTGCGAGGTCGAGCAATGCCCTTCCCTCTTTATAAGTATTGGCCATGGGTTTTTCACTCCATACATGCTTTGCCGCCAGTAAGGCCTGCCTGTTCAGTGCGCCATGCACCTGCATATCCGTAAGATTCACCATCAGGTCGAATGGGGCGCCTGCAAGCATCTTATCGATATGCGGATAATGATTCGGAACATTGAAGGCTTTGGCCTGCTGTATAGCCCGATCGTATATGATGTCGCAGGTACTCACCAATTCCACATAAGGAGATTCAGACAAATGCGGTAAATACCTGTTGGATACACTGCCACATCCAATCACAGCCACCCTTATTTTTTTGCCGGATTCAATCTTGCCCATGCCTTCAAATGATTTCGGGGAGAGTACCCACGCAGCACCGGCCATTCCAAATTGCTGAATGAATTTCTGACGACTGATGATATTTTTCCTGCTCATGATAAAAAATTGATGGTTATGATTATTCAATGGAGAATCATCCATTACAAATTTAGCTTTTCCGGCAACTGATTCTGCAAATTTTCAATAAAAGGGCGCTCATATAAACAGGGGAAGCGGGGAGTTCATTCAGGAATTTTGGAATTTTCAGTTCTGGTTCCAATATATCCCGGCTGTTTTTTTCGGCGATTTCCAGAAACAGCTGCTCCATAGGAGCTTCCTGTAAAAACGAAATCAGCAATCCATGAATTCAAGTTGCTATCTCACCCCGAATGTCTTTTCAAATGCCTCAGGGAAATGTTATTCCTGCCTGAATGATCTTTCCAGAGATTGAATACCGAAAGCTCATTTCAACCGTGAATTTGTATCTTGAAGCCATCAAATTCCAAATTTATTCATGAGAAAACTGATCTTTTTCGCCAGCCTCTTTTTTATAGCCTCGCGAATAAGCGCGCAGGGACTGAAAGAATTGAAATTGGGCGCCACCAATATGGTAGAAGGTTTTAGTTCGAATGATGGTGAAATTTTTCAAGCCGGCAGAGACCTTCCTCTCTTTAGCTATGAAATGAACCACACACTATGGACATCCGGGCAAAAGAATGATCATTTAGAAATAAGCTGTTCTCCAGAACCGGATTTTGCTCCGGGATTCAAAGCCATCGCAACATTCAGGAATATTTCACCCGACACGATAACGATTTCAAATCTTGTACCATTTGGTGCATCAGACTCGCAGGTGCATATTACGGGTAAGGGAGATGATGAGCTTTCCAGAACCTATCTATTCCTCCCCGGCAAAATCCCTGTCAACGTGATTTGTCCGGACAATGCATGGGAACTTGGCTATGGCAGCATCAAATTGAATAATGGCCGGAATGCCTGCGCGCTCGCCAGGAGAGAACCAACAAAGATTCAAAAGGGGGAAAGGAGAAGATTCGAAACCATATTGTACCCGGGAGGTTCGGTAAGCTATGCCATATATGCCGACCTCTTCACGGGCGATTGGCAGGAAGGAGTGAATTTGATTTTCCGTCAACGATATTTATATGACCTGAAGATTTTTGAAGACAGCCTCTTCAACCGAAAGGATTTGGAATGGATCCGTCACGCTTATATTATCCGCCTCCTGATGGCATGGGACAAATCCTATTTGGACTACAAAGACAATAAGAATATTTTGAATGGAGATAATGAAAAGCAATTGTATGGAGGAGATGATGTGATAGGACTCTGGCCCACCTGGCCTTCACTCGGGCTCGACCAAAGAAATCAATTTGACCTTTTCCGTGATCTGCCGGGAGGTACAAGGCAAATTCGTAAAATGGCGATGGATCTCCGCAAATCGGGAACCAAACTGTTCATTTGCTATAACCCATGGGACGAAAGTACCAGGTGCGAAGGCCACCTGGCGGGACTCGCCAACCTGATCAGGTCCACATCCGCCAATGGCGTGGTTCTCGACACCAGGGGATCTTCCAGCAGGGAATTGCAGCAGGCGGCGGATCGGGTGAGCCCCGGCGTTATCATGTACAGCGAGGGAATGGCCGTGGTGAAGGATATGCCGGGCATTGTAGCCGGCAGGGTGCACAATGCGCTGTATTATCCACCCATGTTGAATCTCAATAAATTCATCAAGCCTCAATTCGCCATATTCAGGGTGGCTGAAATACAAAAAGAGCCAATCCAAAGGGAATTCGCCCTTGCATTTTTTAATGGCTACGGTACAGAATTGAATATGTTTTCGCCCGCACAACCAGCCTGGCTCCACGAACAATACAAATACCTTGGCAGAACTTCGCGTATCCTGCGCGAAAACAGTCCCAATTTTGTATCGCCCGGATATACACCACTCATTCAAACTACCACAGACAGCATTTGGGTGAACCAATGGAAGGCAGGAGATAAGACAGTTTACACCATTTACAGCATCATTCCTGGGGGATACAAAGGCTATTTGTTCAGGGTGCAGCCAAGAAATGGCTTTCATTTCGTGGATCTCTGGCATCACCGCATGTTACAACCCAAAGGGATACACGACGAATGGTATATTGAAGCGGAAACAAATGCATTTCACCAAAAATGGCTTGGCACAAACAACGAAGGGGAAGTGGATTGCATAGCTCAATTGCCAAAACTGCTCCAGTCAACACTGGATGGTGACCTGTTGAGCCTGCAAAGTTCCCAGGGCAGCCAGCTTAGAATATGGGCAGGACTGCCCGATTATTCCGGGAAGCCCCTGGAAATGAAGGCCGGCAATATCCAAATCCGCATGAGTGAATTCTTTGGAAGCCAGGAAGGCGATTTTGTAATCCAGCTAATGGAGAATAATATTCTGCTGGATGAAATCGTAGTAACAATACCTCCTGGAACCCCCAGGAGAATGACGCCTCGTTTCACTAAGCTTCAGTCAAGGATGAACGGCAGTAGCGGGGAGGAACTCGTGAGGATCCCCGCCGGAAAATTCATTTTTAAAGAGTCGCATGGTGATGCATTCATTCCCTATCCAAAGCAGGATGTGGATAGTAGTTTTAATATGCCTTCATTCTACATGAACAAATATCCGGTGACCAATATCCAGTTCAGGAAATTCCTGCAGGCTTCAAAATACCGGCCTTCAGACACCAGCAATTTTTTGAAGCACTGGAAAAATGGAAAAATTCCCAGGGGAGAGGAAAACTTTCCCGTTGTGTATGTGAGTTATGAAGACGCGAAAGCATATGCAAAATGGTCGGGCAAGAGTCTCCCCACTGAATTGGAATGGCAGTACGCGGCCCAGACTGCTGCCTTGAATGAATGGCCCTGGAAACAAGCGACTCCTGTTACAAGAAAGGAGCAGCAGGTTACGGAAACACTAACAGTAACTTCCATTGAAGGGATAGATTCTTCATACTGTAATCTGGGTGATGGCAGTTTGTATGCAGTGGGAAAATATCCGAAAGGCGCAAATCCTTACGGCTTGCAGGATCTGGTAGGTTCTGTTTGGCAAATCACCAATGACCTCTATTTGTGCGGTCCTTATCGCTACATCATCATGAAAGGAGGGAGTTATTTCAAACCTTCCTCAAGCTGGTGGTATGTTCAGGGAGGTCCACGGGAATTGAATTACCGGCAATACCTCTTGCGGGTATCGCAGGGTTTTGAAAGAAATGCAACCGTTGGATTCAGGTGTATGCTTCCGGGGAATGATTAATTTTACCGAAACAAATCAGGTATGACGATTTATGGTATTCCGGGCTGTGATTCAACAAAAATGGCTTTGCGATGGCTGAAGAAAAACGGGTTGCAATTTGAATTTCACAACTACAAGCTATCAGGTATAAGCGCCGCAAGGCTTCAGGAATGGGCAGAGCAGGTTGGGTGGCAATCTTTGCTCAACAGAAAAAGCACTACCTGGAGAGGCCTGCCTATTGAACAACAGGCGAAAGCCAATGGAAAGGCAGGCGCCATAGAATTAATGGTGAAGAATACAAGCCTGATCAAGAGGCCTCTGATTGAACACAAGGGTAAAATAATTGTGGGGCTCGACACCGACCTCTACAACAAGAAATTACTTTGAAGCTGAACTGATTCCATTTTTTGAAAATTGAACAGGTATTTTTTAAGAGCTTGAATATGGGTAAGGAAACATTTGAAAATTCTATCCAAACAGGCATTCATCAGAAACTGCAAGCCCTGGTGGGTAATTGGCAGGGCACCACCCGCACATGGTTTGAAGAGGGGGTGTTGGCCGACGAATCCCCCATGCGCTGAACCATGAAGTCAATATTGGGCGGCAGGTTCATCCCGCATGAATATGCAGGTGCCATGATGGGCAAACCATTCGAAGGAATTGCAATTTATGGATACAATACTGGCAGCGGAAAATTTTAATCTGCCTGGGTGGACAGCTTTCACATGAGTACCGGCATCATGTTTGCACAAGCCGATCCTGATACAGATTATTTTTCTGTTCTTGGATCCAACAATGCGGCAGGAGAAGAATGGGGATGGCGCACTGAAATTGAATGGCAGAATCAGGATGAATTGGTCATTATCGCATTTAATATCAGTCCCCGGGGAAAAGAATCCAAAGCAGTTGAAACTAAATATTACAGGATCCCATCCTGAACTGGCTACCTGATTTAACCAGGTGGAAACCAATTATTTTATTGAAGATTCATGCTCTTTCCCATACCGATGGGAAACTCTTAATTAAAAAAACTTTGTAAAAATATTAATTAAACGTTTGTTTAAATCAAACAAGTGTTTAACTTCGTGCCCGCAAATTTCATTTATGGCAGACAAAAAAACTGAAATCCTTCTAACGGCCGAAGAACTTTTCGCCGAAAAAGGATTTGATGGCACTTCAGTCAGAGACATTGCCCAGCATGCGGGCGTGAATCTGGCGATGATATCATATTATTTTGGCTCCAAGGAAAAATTGCTCGAAGCGTTGATAGAATACAGGTCTGGTTACACATTTGACACTCTGGAAGAGTTGAATAAGGATCAATCACTGAACCCCTGGGATAAAATAGACCGGCTCGTGGATTTCTACGTGGAAAAGATCATCAGCAACAATAAGTTTCACAATATCATCAGTGTTCATTCCGGCCAATTAAGTTCTCCGGAAATCAGGGAACTGATCACCAAAATGAAACTCAGGAATCTGGAACAAATCAGGAAGATCATTCAGGATGGCCAGAAGAAAAAGTTTTTCCGGAAAGTAGATATAGAGTTTACCATGGGTAGTGTGATGGGAACCATTTCTCAATTGACCCTTTTAAAAAACTTTTATTGCAGCCTCCTGAATATTGACAAGACAGATGAAGAAGTCTATCGGAAAAAAGTCATAGTTCGGCTCAAAACCCATTTGAAGCAATTGCTGAGAGCGCACTTAGACATCAGAAACGAAGCATAAAAAGAACAAGCATGAAAAAGCAGGTAGGGATTGTATTATTATATCTCATCACCGGAATCTTTGCCTCTGGCCAAACCAGGACTATCAAGCTGGATGAAGCCATTCAAATGGGGATCCAAAACAGTAGGCAACTGAAGCTGTCGCAGCAGAAGATTGAAGAAGCCTTAACGAAAGTGGAACAGGCCAGGCAGTTGACATTGCCCAGCGCCAAATGGAGTGCGGGCTATAGCCATGCGCTGATGCTGACCAAAAAATTCAACCTCCCAGACGCCGGAGGTCAAACGCCAAAAGCCCTGGAATTTCCTTTCGACCTCACACTATACCAGTCCACCCTCAGCATCAATGAGCCGATATTTGCAGGTAATCAAATACGTTATGCAAAGCAATCGGCCGACCTTCTGGTAAAAATGAGCCGGCTCGATTCCGATAGAGACAGGGATGATGTGATTTACACTATCATTGAAGCTTACATCAATTATTATAAGATTCGGCAGAGTCAGAAGGTGGCTGCACAAAACCTCGAAGATGTGGACAACAGACTCACAGAAATCAGGAAATATGAGGGCCAGGGTTTGGCTACCCGGAATGACGTACTCAGGTTTCAGTTGCAGAAATCCAATATCCAGCTCACGGTTTTTGAACTCGAAAGCAACCGGAAGATCGCCAATTATAGTCTGAACATCTTGTTAGGATTGCCAGACAGCACCGGCCTTAATGTGGAGCCCCTGAGCCATGAACTCGATTCAAATACTCCCATTGATGACTACCTGCGGCAGGTTCTCTCGGATCGCAAGGAACTGGGTTCATTGGATTATCAGAATCAATTGGACAGTGTGAATATCAAAAAGATCAGGGATGCGAAACTTCCTACCGTGGGTCTGGGCGGAAGCCTCTATTACATTAACCCATCCAAGGACCTTATTCCCAAGTCGGGTAGCTTCCTCGCTCCATTTGTAATTGGATTGAATGTGAGTTGGGATATCTCGAGTTTATACAAGACCCGGCAAAAGGTTCAGGAAGCCAGGATCCAGCAACAGGAGGTGGCCACGAGGCGGGATGCATTCTCGGATGCCATAAAAACGGAAGTGTATGCAGACTATATGAAATACCAGCAGGCCTTGCAAAGGATTGGTGTGCTGGAGGAATCTGTGGTGGAAGCAACCGAAAATGAGAGGATCATGTTATCGAAATTCCGCAACAACCTCGCTACAACTACCGACCAAATCGACGCTTTGACAATCCTCTATGGCCAGCGCATTAGCCTGGAACTGGCCAAGGCCGACGCCACTCTGGCATATTATAATCTCTTAAATGCTACCGGGCATATTCAACCGCAAACTCATTAAATAAGTAGCAATAAATGCAATCTGTATGAGCGATCAAAAAAAGAAGGGAAAAGGGAGAAAAATCATCTTCCCGATTATTCTGGCACTCGTGTTAATTGGCGCACTGGCCTTTACGCTGCGGGAATATATCTATTTCCAAGGCCATGAAGTTACTGACAATGCACAGGTAGATGCCGATATTAGTCCGGTCATTGCCAGGGTGAGTGGCTACGTGAAGGAAATAAGATTTGCAGACAACCAATATGTGAAAGCCGGCGACACGCTCGCTATTTTGGATGACCGGGACTACCGGATAAAGTTGCAGCAGGCCCAAGCCATGCTCATTTCTGCCCGGCAATCCGTAAATGTGTCACGGTATGCCGTAACCGAAGCCAAGGCAAATATCGCAACCGCCCAGGCAAATATCGAGGCGGCCAAGGTGAGGCTTTGGAAGGCCACGGAGGACTTTAACCGATATAAAAATCTCTATGACGACCACGCCATCACTAAGGCCCAGTACGATGCCGTAAAAGCAGAAAAAGAATCTGCCGAAGCCAATGTAGCCGCCGTTCAAAGCCAAATGCCAATCATAAACAGGCGTGTGAGCACTAATGAACAACAGGTACAGGCAACCGCTTCCAATATCGCAACCCGGCAGGCCGATGTTGATTTTGCCAAACTGCAACTATCCTATATCGTGCTAATTTCTCCTTCAGATGGAATTGCCTCCAAAAGAAATATTCAGGTAGGGCAATTGGTGCAGGCGGGACAGCCATTGTTAGCCATCGTGAATGAAAAGAACCTCTATATAACAGCCAATTTCAAAGAGACCCAAATGGAACATTTGAAATTAGGTGAAAAGGTTGACCTGGTGGTGGACGCGTTTCCTCACAAAACCATTCAGGGAATCGTACAATCTTTTGCCGGAGCAACGGGCGCGAAATTTTCACTGCTCCCGCCCGACAATGCCACAGGAAATTTTGTGAAAGTAGTGCAGCGCGTGCCGGTACGCATCAACCTGGAGTCTGATTCTGCTTTCAAGATGCTTCTTCGACCGGGAATGAGCGTAAAAGTTGTGGTACATACCAAATGATCCCAGAGTCTTTTGCAATGAATTATTTGAGTAAAAAAATGTTGCCTCATGGCTGAACATGGAATTCGGAAATGGATCATCACATTAACGGTAATCACGGCATCTCTCCTGGAATTGATTGATACGACTATCGTGAATGTGGCCCTGCCCCAGATCATGGGTAACCTGGGCGCCACATTGGAAGATGCCGGTTGGGTTGTAACAAGCTATGCCGTAGCCAACGTGATCATATTACCCATGTCGGGATGGCTGGGTGACCGTTTCGGAAGAAAGAATTATTTCATCACGTCCATACTGGTTTTCACATTCGCATCATTCCTTTGCGGGAATGCGCATAGCCTCACAGAACTCGTCGCTTTCAGGATACTGCAGGGGCTTGCCGGTGGGGGGCTGCTCTCAACGGCACAAGCCATTCTCATGGAAACATGGCCGCGAGAAGAATTAGGCATGGCTACAGCACTCTTTGGTCTCGGTGCGGTAGTGGGCCCCACTGTAGGACCCACCATTGGAGGATACATTACAGATCATTTCAGTTGGCCCTGGATTTTTTATGTAAATATTCCAATTGGCGCCGTTGCCGCATTTTTCGTTTCCACATTCGTACGAGAATCGCCAAAATATGCAAAGGGCAAACCTATCGACTGGTGGGGCATAATACTACTAGCCATCAGCGTGGGTAGCCTTCAGGTGGTATTGGAAAAAGGCGAATCCGAGGACTGGTTTTCCACACCCTATATTTTTGCGCTTGCGCTGGCTACCGCACTTGGGAGCGTCGGTTTTATATGGAGAGAGCTGAGTACTGATCATCCGGTAGTGAATTTTAATATATTAAAATACAGAAGTTTCACCGTCGGCATTTTCACTTCCTTCGCTCTGGGATTCGCCCTCTACGGATCCGTATTCATCTTTCCGGTATTCTGCCAGAATCTCCTTGGATTTTCTGCCCAGCAAACGGGTGAGCTGTTATTCCCCGGTGGTTTGGCCACCATCTGCATGATGCCTTTCGTGGGAGTTATGTTGAAGAAAGGCGTGCCGGGGCAGATATTGGCGACCGGAGGATTCATCCTGTTTTTTGTTTTCAGCTATATGATGGCGAATTCCAATCTGGAATCAGGCACCTCTGATTTCTTCCTGCCATTAGTAGTGAGAGGCATTGGCATGAGTATTCTCTTTGTGCCACTCACCACTTTAGCCATACAGGATCTTCATGGAAAAGATATCGGACAGGGCACCGGGCTGAATAATATGATGCGTCAGTTGGGTGGATCATTCGGCATAGCCATACTCACAACCGTCATCCATTTGAAGAGCGGCATAAACCGAAACCTCCTGCTCGAACACGTGAATTCATATAATCCTGCTTACCAGGAAAGGTATCAGTTCCTGCTTAACGGCTTCATGGCAAAAGGTTTCAATGCCAGTGACGCACAACAAATGGCCTATCGAGCCATTGAAGGAACGATTGCCCGGCAAACTATGCTGGTCACTTACAATGATATTTACCTTTTAGTGGGATATTTTGTATTGTGTTGTATCCCTCTCGTGTACCTGCAGAAATTTAAGAAGAATGTGATGATGCCCGCAGACGCGCATTAAAATCAGGCAGGCTTTTCCGATAATTCGCGAAAAATTTCAGCGATCAAACGCCTGGATCTTTTCCTTTGATATGCGGCAATGGAAAGGGATGCTCCCGCTTATCTTTTTTGGTTAGATTTGATGAACATAAATCCTCCACAATGTCATTTAAAGGGAAAACGGTTTTCATTACCGGCGCCAGTCGTGGAATTGGAAAAGCCATCGCGCTTAGGTTGGCCAGAGAAGGCGCAAATATTGCAGTAGCTTCCAAATCGGTACAAGAAAACCCGAAATTGGGTGGCACCATTTATTCTGCTGCCGCCGAAATTGAACAGGCCGGCGGAAAGGCATTGGCCATACCCTGCGATATACGATCCGAAGACCAGATCGAATCCGCGGTAAAGAAAACCATTGAAACTTTCGGGGGGATCGATATTTTGGTGAACAACGCTTCGGCCATTTCGCTCACGCCCACAGAACAAACGGAACCCAAACGATTCGACCTCATGCATTCCATCAATGTGAGGGGAACTTTCTTCGTGAGTAAGGCATGCATTCCCCACCTGCGAAAAGGGAACAATCCGCATATCCTCATGCTCTCGCCACCTTTGAATCTTCAGCCAAAATGGTTTGCCAGCCATCTCGCCTACACCATCAGCAAATACAATATGAGCATGATTGCCCTGGGGCTGGCCGCTGAATTAAAAAAAGATAAGATCGCTGCCAATACGCTCTGGCCCAGGACCACCATAGCAACAGCCGCGGTTCAGAATCTCCTGGGAGGTGATGCTTTGATTAAGATGAGTAGAAAGCCGGAAATAATTGCCGACGCGGCCTATTATATTTTTTCAAAACCTTCTGAAGAATGTACCGGTAATTTTTTTATTGACGAGGAACTGCTCGCAAAAGAGGGCATCACCGATCTGTCTCACTATTCCGTTGTTCCCGGCGCCCAATTATACACCGATCTCTTTCTATAAGAATAGTTCCGCATTCCTTAAATGCGGAACACTTCACCGGAAATCAGAAATAATCATTTCCCCCTGCTGGCAATTATGAATGCGCAACCTGCCAGGCCTGTATCTTTCAAGATCATCGACAAGGCGCCGCTATCCCCATGCAAATGATTCGGCAAATGAATGGTGAGTACAAAAATGAGGAGCATGATGCCCAATAATATTCCAGCAAGCCTTGAATATTTATTGATCAAAATTGAGATAGCTGCCAAGATAAGGCAGGTGCCGGTAATATAGATCCAGAATGTGCCGGCAGGCGGTATGAAGGTGGGTACCAATGGCGCCATTCCAGAAGCATTCATATAATGGAGCACTCCAAAAGTGCCTATTATCAGGGCATATAGAACGGTGCCAATTCTGGCAAGAGTTGCGTTATTCATTTTGATTGGTTTTTGGTTACCCTAATGTATAAAATGAAGTTGGAAGAACATAACGCAGATCCCGTCTGGACGGGCATTGTGCAAAGCTGGTGTGTAAGTTTAGGCAGGTGCCGGCTAACTTTTTAATGGAAAAGACTCCGGCCTCCCGGAGTCTTTCCTGAATAATTAATGCCTGAACCAGGATTATCGCCACATTATGGCAGGCATATCCCGGCCCAGAAGATTTTTGTATATGAAGAGATTGTTTTCGTTGGTGGAATGTAATGACTGATTACCTCCCCACCCGTGTTTCCCGCCTGGATATAACATGAATTCAAAGTGTTTTTTTGCTTCTTCCAGTTTCTTAATCAGTTGCAGGCTATTCTGCAGGTGAACATTATCGTCTGAAGTGCCATGATATATCCTCAATAGTCCCTTGTATTTGTCAACATAGTTCAATACGGAGCTACTCTTATAACCCTCGGGATTATCCTTCGGGGTATCCATATATCTTTCCGTATAGTGCGAATCATAAAGACTCCAATCAACCACACTGCCCCCTGCGAGTCCGTATTTGAAATAATCAGCGCCATAAGTAAGAGCATAGCAGGTCATATAGCCGCCATAACTAAAACCGCTAATGCAAATTTTTTCTTTATCTGCGCCATGATCAATCAGCCATTTCACACACTGTATCCAGTCTTTCATTTCCCAATATCCCAGGTTGCGGTACATATAATTCACGCCTTCTTTTCCAAAATGGCCACTGGCCCTGTGATCCATCGATACCACTATCAAACCTTCCTTCGCCCACCACTGCTGCTGCCCATTAAATGCAAATTTATCGTAAACCGTTCCTGCATTTGGCCCGCAATAACTATTGATGAGCACAGTGTATTTCTTACCTGCCTCCATATTCAGCGGCCAGGTTATTTTCATCGGAAGTTCATACAATCCATCCTCGCTCTTTACCCTCTCCATTTCTGTTTTGGCAATATTATAAGCGTCAAATTCCGGCCCCTTGCTGCTCCCCAATTCCCTGATGATTTTTCCTTTATTGTCAACCAGGGCCATACGTTGAGGTTCCGACACATTCGAATAAGTGGTAATGAAATATGACCCGAGGGTTGACAGATCGCATTGATGCGAATAATCACCAAATGTGAGCCTTTGCAGTCCGGTTCCATTCAACTTCACTTTATAAAAATCAAATCTCGCGGAATTGTCTTTGCGGCAGGTGAAATATACCACCTGATTTTTTTCGTCAACAAAATTGACTGAGGTGACCGTGTATTTTCCATTAGTGATGGGGTTTAGGAGCTTACCCGTGAGGTCATAGAGGTACAACATTTTCCATCCACTCTGATCACGCTTAAGAATGAAGCGTTTACCTTCCTTTAAAAAATCAATCCGGTGTCCTTCGTCGTCAAGGTCAATCCAGGTC
>CALFNL010000165.1 GCA_937902875.1 uncultured Bacteroidota bacterium
AGGCATAGTCCAATTTTTGCATGCTTTCTTCAGCAATTTTATTCATCCCCATAGGAAATCCATTGCAGGCTACCACGGCCGGTCTCAGGTTCGGAAGCCTGCCATCGCGCGACGCATATCCCACCCAAGTCTTTTTACCCCAAAGCACTTGCAACACGTTGTGCCAGAATCCTATGGGTCGTTTTTGAAATATAAAATGAATGGGGAAACTCAGGCAGAATAAGCCACACAACAGCACATCAGTCAGCCTCTTCATTCGCCTGGCACCCGCCTGTGCCAGTCTGAATTTCCTTTCCCGTGAAATTGTTTCTCCTGAACTGTCCTTATAATCACTCCCTACTATACTATTGCTTCCCGCTGCGTGTATCCTCACCCGCATGCCCCGATCGAGTTCCTGCATCCTTTCAATAATGGATCTGAATGATTGTTCTCCCTCGCAAAATATGATTTCTTTTGCCGGCATGGTCTTCAATATGATTTGCAAATGCTGCATGTCCCCAACCGCATCGCGCTCTCCAGCCGTATTCGATATCCTGCCCAGTATCCGCTTCCCCAGTCTTGCTTCATGCATGAGTTGCAACACTCGCTCATATTCGATTTTGGAGCCCGCAACCAGGGTACGCTTAAATTCGCCGGCCTCGTCTGTTTTTTCAAGCACCCTCCACTGAATGAGGAGCCAGCGCAAAATAGTCATAAGCCCCAAAGCAACCGCAGGAGTCAATAATACAATGGCTCTCGAAAAACGGTAGCGCTCGGGAAGCAGGGAATAGACAGCCAACAGCACAACACCCGCAATACAGGATGCGCGCACCAGTTTGGAAAACTTAAATGGACGATCGTATAATCCTGCATAATATGCCGATACCAGAAAGATCACGGTAAACACGGGAAAGGCTAAACGCAGCAAAGCCAGATTATACCCGTCATCATGCAACACATAGTCTCCCCACAGTATCTTCATTCCATAAAATGAAAGCAGGATCAGGGCCGCATCCAGGGCAGGCAGTCCGATCCACCTGATGAACCGGCCCAGGGCGGAAAATGCCGCCCGAAGGCCGATAGCAAGCTGAATGAAAAAATTAAATAATCCAGCCCGGCTGGCGCCATAATGTTTATTCACGAAAATGCTCATTGCCTGGTAAAACAGGCGCACATAGTTCAGACTGCCTTTTCGCGTACTCTCGCCTTTGAAATGCAGGATGCTCAAATTGCCCAAATAATAATTCCTGAAGCCTGCCTTCCTGACGCGGTAGCTGAGGTCTATGTCTTCGCCATACATGAAGAAGCTCTCATCAAAGGGCCCTACTTTGTGCAGCACTTCCTTGCGTATCATCATAAAGGCTCCCGCCAGCACGTCAATTTCATGCGTTTCACGCTCGCTCAAATTACCCAGATGATAATGGTCAAATATTCGCGAATGCGGAAACAGTCTCGCCAACCCAATCAGTTTATAGAACGATGTGGAGGGCGAGGGAAAGGCTCTCTTACTTTCCTTCAGAAATTTTCCCGACCCATCCAGCATCCTTAATCCCAGCGCGCCTGCATCGGAATGGGTTTCAAAAAAACGAATACAGTTTTCAAAGCAATCTTCGGTTACAATAGTGTCTGGATTGAGAAAAAGAATATATCGCCCATTCGCTTCCATCAATCCCCTGTTGCATGCCCTGGCAAAACCCGTGTTTGTTTCATTCCAGATAAATTTAACCTGGGGAAACTGTGGCTGAAGGTATTCCCTGCTACCGTCTGAAGAAAGATTGTCAACAACAATTGTTTCCATACTAATCTGGCGGCCGGCCTTGCATATGGAATGAAGGCATTGTTCCAAAAAGTATTTGACGTTGTAATTGACAATAATGACGGATAGCTGGAGTTCCACAGCCTGAAAATACAAAAGCTTAACAAACTAATCATCCAAACTGTTATCCATATTAGATAAAGTCCAGACCTTTATTGATTCGCTGCAATTTCACTTTCACCATAAATTTTTGATACATGGAAATCAGATCACTGGGTTCGCAAGGGCTTAAGGCATCGCAAATCGGATTGGGTTGCATGGGCATGAGTGAATTCTACGGCCCGGCCAGTGAGGCGGAATCGGTCCGCACCATTCACCGTGCCATGGAATTGGGAATAAATTTCCTGGACACGGCCGACGTGTACGGTCCCTATACTAATGAAGAACTGGTGGGCAGGGCTATTAAAGGAAAAAGGAAGCAATTGACCCTGGCTACCAAATTCGGAATCGTCAGGGATCCCGCCAATCCGAAAATGCGTGGATTGAATGGGAAACCCGACTATGTTAAAAAATCCTGCGAAGGCAGTCTGAAAAGATTGCAGGTTGATGTAATCGATCTCTATTACCTGCACCGGGTGGATCCCGATACACCAATCGAGGAAACAGTAGGTGCCATGGGCAACCTCGTTACTGAAGGCAAGATCAGGGCAATCGGACTTTCAGAAGTGTCTCCTGCTACCCTTAAACGAGCCATGAAAGTTCATCCGGTTTCCGCAGTGCAAAGTGAATATTCTCTCTGGAGCCGGGATCCGGAAGACGGGATACTGGCATTATGTAAGGAATTGGGAATTGGATTCGTGGCATATAGCCCGCTGGGCAGAGGATTCCTGACAGGCAAGATTAGGAATTTCGAGGACCTTGCCGCTGATGATTTCAGGAGATCCTCACCCAGATTTCAGGGAGATAATTTTCAAAAAAATCTTGAACTGGTAAACAGGATCGAATCGATGGCCCGGGAAAAGGGCTGCACTCCTTCACAATTGGCGCTGGCCTGGGTAATAGCCCGTGGGAATAATATTTTTCCAATTCCTGGTACCAAGCACGTAAAATACCTGGAAGAAAATTTAGGAGCATTGCAGGTAAAACTATCCCCTGCGGATATGGAAGCCATTGATAGCATAGCCCCCAAAGGAATTGCAGCGGGCCTGCGCTATGCCGAATCGGGTATGAAAGTCGTAAACGGATAGTCACCTGCTATCTACCCTTGGTAAATGCATGAATTCAGAAGGCAAAGAACTACTGCCCTTCAAAGGCTGAAACTAAATTTTTCCTCAGCCAATCATGCCCCTCATCCTATCTTTGCGCCATGCTAAAATCAACTTTAATGGAGGCAACGGAGGCCGCTGGCAAATTGTTGCTTGAGTCAATCAACAGTTCGTTCAAGGTTTCCAATAAAGAGGGCATCAATAACCTGGTTACCGAGATAGATCATGCCTCAGAAAAACTGATCATTGATACAATTAAGAGGAATTTTCCCGATCATTTTATTCTGAGTGAGGAAGTGGGAGAAATTAAGATGGATTCGCCTTACAAATGGATCATTGATCCTATTGACGGCACTGTGAATTTTGCCAATGGCATTCCCATTTGCTGCACCAGTATTGGAGTGGAGTATGAAAGAAAAATGATCCTGGGAGCTGTTTACAATCCTTTTCTGAAAGAACTTTTCTTCGCCGAAAGGAAAATGGGCGCTACACTTAACGGTAAGAAGATCCGGGTGAGTGACAAGACGGAAGTATCCAAATCATGCCTGGTAACCGGTTTCCCCTATACTTATCTTGATATGCCCAACGGTCCCCTGGAAGTGTTTTCAAGTTTAATCCGCAGGGGCATTCCTGTGAGGAGGCTGGGTTCTGCGGCTATTGATCTCTGTTGGGTAGCCGCAGGCCGGTTTGACGGATTTTATGAACATAAACTCAGTGCCTGGGATAGTGCCGCGGGATTCCTTCTCGTGGAAGAGGCCGGCGGTAAAGTAACAGATTTTGAGGGAAATTATTATTCTCCATACCAGCCCCATCTCCTGGCAACGAATGGAAAAATTCATGAGGAGATGCTGGACTGGGTGAATGGAAGAATCTCCTGAAAGAATATGAAGCATCAATAATTGAAAGCAAATGTCAGAACCCAGAACAGAAATATCTTCTCTCGGAGAATTCGGCCTGATTGATCACCTCACCAGGAATAACGAAACCCATCATGCGTCTACCATTCTGAGCGTGGGCGATGATGCTGCCGTTCTGGATCATTTCGGGAAACAAATCGTCGTTACAACCGACCTTCTTATTGAAGATGTTCATTTCGACCTCACTTATACGCCGCTCAGGCATCTTGGGTACAAGAGTGTGGTGGTGAACCTTAGCGATATTTATGCGATGAACGCCACTCCTGCTCAAATTACTGTGAGCCTCGGTATCAGCAACCGCTTCAGTGTAGAGGCACTTGATGAATTTTATGACGGCATTTATACTGCCTGCGAAAAATATAATGTGGATCTGGTAGGCGGAGATACGAGTAGCTCTAACAAAGGATTTATCATCAGCGTAGTTGCAATCGGCGAAGTGGCTCCTGATAAATTTGTGAAAAGAGATGGAGCCAAAAAAGGCGATCTCATTTGCGTTAGTGGTGATTTGGGGGCAGCATATCTGGGTCTGCTTTTGATGGAAAGAGAAAAACGGATCTTCCTGGAAAGCCCTTCGGTGCAACCCGACCTCGAAAACCAGGACTATATTATCCGCCGTTTGCTGAAACCAGAAGCCAGAAAAGACATTATTGAATTCCTACAGCAGAACCAGATTACGCCTACCAGCATGATGGATGTGAGTGACGGGCTGAGCAGTGATCTGCTGCATATCTGCAAACAGAGCAATGTTGGCTGTGTGATTTATGAAGACAAGATTCCGATTCATGAAGACGCCCGCCTTTTCGCATTTAAATTGGAACTGGACCCCACTGCCTGCGCATTGAGCGGTGGGGAGGATTATGAACTCCTGTTCACGATTGGGCAGGATGAATATGAAAAGTTGTTGACCAATGAACAGATCAGCGTAGTTGGCCATGTCACCGACGCCGACCAGGGCGCCCATATAATTACCCGCGGAGGCAATAAACATCCTCTTACCGCCCAGGGCTGGAATGCATTTAAGAAATAAACTCTTTCCGGTCCTGGATTTGCCCCGAATGCAACGTTCCCTGCCCCCATGCTGTCAATTCTAAAAACACGCTGGATGAGAAGAAGCCTTTTGTTCAGGATCTGCCTGGTGATTATCCTGCCCTGTTTAGGCATTATCTGGGCTTGCCGGAAAACCGACAACCTCGATTTGAGAGAGGCTCTTGTAGTCTGGAGGGGCGATCCAGCGGCCGATGGCCTGGGTTGGACAATTTCTTTGACCAGGGATCACTTTGAGATTCCCACAAATCTTCCCCGCCAATATATGATCGACAGCCTTCGGGTTTCAGTTAGTTTTGAGCCCTCTTCCAAAAAATTCTACTGCATGTGCGCGCAGCCCATATCCATGGTTGAAATTGTATCGATTAAACGGCGATAAAGCGCAATTGAGCGATTTAACAGGAGTAAAAAGCCCTCATTTGATTTTTCGGATTTATATTTATTACCTGTATGAGAAGAAGGTGCTATTACTCTTGTGTGATTATTGGGTTCATGCTAATAGCATCCGCTTGCAGCACCGGAAAAAAGGCCTTCACTCCTGCTCACAAATATTCTGCCGATCAACTTCATAGTGATTTCCGCCTGCTTCGGGAGATCCTGGAAAAATTCCATCCATCCCTCTACTGGTACACGCCAAAAGACAGCATGGATTATTATTTTAATAAGTATGATGCCGCAATAACCGATTCCATGACGCAGCAGCAATTTGGATTCAGGATACTGGCGCCACTCACTACCAGGATACGCTGCGGACATACCAGCTTCAACTATTCCAAAAGATATAATACGTACATGTCTGGGATTCAGTTGCCTTCCTTCCCTTTGTACATGAAGATCTGGAATGATACGGCTGTGATAACCACCAATCTAAATCACGATGATTCCATCTTGAAAAGGGGGGTTTTGGTAACGGGTATTAATGGTTTTAGTAACCGGCAAATCATCGATTCCCTTTTCCAATTCATGCCGGCAGACGGTTACGCAGAAAATGTGAACTATATTAGGCTAAGCGCGGCGTTTCCTTATTATCATCGTAACATATTTGGACTCTCACGTAAATACCTGGTGAGTTATATCGATAGCCTGGGTCGACCCGCATCAACCATCGTGCCCTGGTTTGATCCTTATGTTGATACGCTTCAAAAGATTCCCCAACCGAAGATTGCCGAGCCGGGGAGAAAACGCCTGAAGAAGGAAAACAAAGAAAATATCAGGTCCTTCGAAATAGATTCTGCGCATGCATTGGCGACGATAACATTAAACAGTTTTTCCGGCAAAGGCAGACTGGGGAATTTTTTTAGAAGAAGTTTTAAGACGCTCAGGAAGGATAGTGTCCCAAACCTGGTTATTGATATCAGGGCCAACGGAGGCGGAAAGATCACCAATTATACCAAGCTTGCCAGGTATATACGGAACACACCCTTCAAAGTATCCGATACGGCAGCGGCTGTAAAGAAGAAATTCGGCCCCTATAGAAAAAATTTTCAGTCAAGCTTCGTCAATTCTTTTGTGCTCTTGCTATTCACCAGGAAGGAAGAAGATGGTCGTTACCATTTTCGTTATTGGGAAAATCACAGTTTTCGCCCCAGGGAGAAATGGCACTACAATGGAAAAGTATATGTATTGATCAATGGACCTACTTTTTCTGCCTCAACACTTTTTGCGCATGCCGTCAGGGGCCAGGAAAATGTGAAGTTGGTGGGCGAAGAAGCGGGTGTCGGTTGGTATGTAACCCTCCGGTGAACTACACGTTTTCACTGATTAGTCTATTAATTATTTTTGGCGGATAAAGTTTATTGTTATGCCAGCCAAATCCAGCAGCAAAG
>CALFNL010000166.1 GCA_937902875.1 uncultured Bacteroidota bacterium
GGGAATCCACGTGCTTGGGTTCGAATCCTATTGTGTGGGCCCGCTCTATTTGGGCCCTGATTTCGGTTTCTACCTCATCGGCGCTTGCATGCATTACCACAGCGGGCACACTCGGCCAGAGGTCACCTTCCGTGTCAACCAGTCCGGGTGTTTTTGATTTTCCGCTCAAGGGTCCCCAGCGATAATCTTTCCATTCGGAAGTGAGGGTGAGGTGCAATCCTGCGTCTATGCCCGGGTGTTGTTTAAGGTAATGCACAAAACCGGGAACCCAGGAACAGGGCATCATCACGCTGCAGGAAGTGGCAACACCCTGGGTCATTGCTTTAATGCCGCCCTGATTGGACTCATACGACATGCCCATATCATCCACATGCATGATTACCACTTTTGCGCCCTTTGGAAAGCCCAGTCTTTCTGCGAATGTAGTGTCAGTTTGAGCGGAAGCAGAAAATAGAATTGTAAAAAACAAGCAGATCAATGTGGAAGCCCTTTTCATAACTTTTTTTATCAGTTTAGTTTTTATTTTGAAACCAGTTCTTTGAAATTTTGCAATAAAACAATCCGCTTTCCGCCTACGGTAAACCTTCGGCGGACGCGGTAGGCGGACAAGCGGCTACTCACTAATGACCCCTGACCAATGACCCCAGTTTCTGAAATTCTGTTCTAAGTGCAGGGTATAAATTCCGGTAAATCTCAAAATACTTCATATAGTCTGCATGTTGCGATGGTATGGCATAATATATTTTCCCTTCGGGGATTCTATCTTTCACTTCATCCCAGCTCTTAATGGCACCCAGGGCGTAAAATCCCAGGAGCGCGGCGCCTATTGAAGAAGCATCGGCAATATTGGTGACCATTATTCTCCTGTTAAATATATCGGCGAGCATCTGTACCCATAAGGGAGACTGCACGAATCCTCCGCTGGCGCAGATGGTTCCAATATGACCCGAGGATTCCTCCAGCGATTGAAACACTTGATACAAGGCAAAGCTTACGCCTTCAATCACCGCTCTCATCATATTCTGCTGCCTATGCAATGCATTCAGCCCGAAAAATACTCCTCTTGCTTCCGCGTCCCAGATCGGTGCTCTCTCTCCCTGAAGATAGGGCAAAAAAATAAGTCCCTCCGCTCCTGCCGGAACCTTATGCGCTTCCTTCACAAACCAATCATAGTCTTCTTCGCTAACCAATTCACGCTGCAGAAAATTCCTGGCATACCACTGCAAAACATAGCCGCCGTTATTGGTGGCGCCTCCGGTAACGAAAAGATCTTCAGTGAGGGGATAACAAAATAAGCTTTGTTTGGGATGAAAGAGGGGCCTGCTTCCTGTGGTTCGCACCGCGCCACTGGTGCCGATGGTGAGGGCGGCTTTACCCGGGTTCCATACTCCGGTTCCAATATTGGCAAGACATCCATCGCTGGATCCAATGATGAATGGCGTTACCTGCTTCAGGTTGAAATAATCCCGGTATTTATTCAACAATAAGTTCTCTGAATGAGTGGTACTAACCAAATGGGATAGTTGATCCTTGCGGATACCCGCGGTCTTCAATGCCAATTCATTCCATTGCAGTGTGTGCAAGTCTAAAAATCCTGTTGCCGCGGCAATGGAATGATCAACAACATATTTACCGAATAATTTAAGAAAGACATATTCTTTGAGTGAGATGAATTTATAAGACCTGGAAAATATTTCAGGTTCCTGTTCCCTCAGCCACATGATCTTGCAGAGGGGAAGTGAAGGATGGATGGGCACTCCGGAACGCGCTCCAATTTCAGCGGCCAGTCCATTGTCTTTTAATGTCCTGGCTTGCCGGATGCTCCTGGTATCTCCCCATAGAATTGCGTTCGTAATTGGTTCACCGGCCTGATCGACTGCCATGATACTGTGCATGCCCGCGCTGAAACAAACTCCCGCCAGGGATTCATTTCTCAGGGATATGAATACGGTTTGCAATAAGCTTATCAAAGATTGAAAAATTATTTCCGGATCCTGTTCCGCCCTGTCGGGCGCCGGCTTAATGGTTTTACAAATCACTCTCTCTTCATGCAGCAATTCACCGGCCTCGCTATATGCGATGGCTTTTATATGTGTGGTCCCAATATCAACGCCGATGATGATTGACATAAAGAAAATTTATAAACCCAGATCAAAACAAGTTGCGGCCCTGGCGAGATGCGAACGCGATATTAATTCAGGAAAACTGGAATTTTCCACGCATATCATTTCAGTGTCGCTCATTTCTTTTTGCTCAGGAATAACTATAACCAGCGCCGAAAATAAAAAATTCAATCCGGTATAATCGATAAAATCTTACATTTAGGCTCCACAAAACATATCACAAAATTATTCAGCGCTATGGGCGAATTACAGATCAAAAAACAACCTACCCTATATGATGCGGTCATTATTGGCTCCGGAGCCGGAGGGGGTATGGCTGCTTACGAATTGTCAAAAGCCGGGCTAAAAATTTGCCTCTTGGAAGCCGGCCCTATGTACGATCCCAAGAAAAATATTACCCAGTTCAAATGGCCTTATGAATCGCCAAGACGGGGCGCTGGCACCAAGACCAGGCCCTTTGGAGATTTCGATGCCTGCTATGGAGGCTGGCAGATTGATGGAGAGCCCTACACGCATAAGGGTGACGACAAATGGCTCTGGTGGCGCGCGCGCATGCTGGGAGGACGCACCAATCATTGGGGAAGAATTTCTCTGCGTTTCGGGCCAAGAGATTTTAAAAGGAAGAGTATTGACGGGCTCGGTGAAAACTGGCCCATCTCCTATGATGATATCAAACCTTATTATGACAAGCTGGATCAGTTGGTGGGTGTATTTGGAACCAATGAGGGATTGGAAAATGATCCCGATGGATTCTTCTTACCTCCTCCCAAACCCAGGCTACACGAGCTTTTCATAAAGAATGCCGCTTCCAGGAGCGGCGTGAAAGTGATTCCTGGCCGCATGTCGATGCTCACCAAGAAGATCAATGACGAAAGGGGAGTTTGTGTGTATTGCGGACAGTGCAATCGTGGCTGCCAGTACTATGCCGACTTCTCCTCTTCATCCGTATTCATACAACCGGCACTGAAGACCGGCAATATTGATGTGCTTTGCAATGCCATGGCCCGTGAAGTGATCACAGACAGTGAAGGAAGGGCAACCGCGGTTTCTTATGTGAACAAAGACGATATGCAGGAATACCAGGTAAGGGGCAAAGTGGTGATAGTGGCGGCCAGCGCCTGCGAATCAGCCCGTTTATTACTGAATTCCAAATCTGCCAGGCATCCAAACGGACTCGCAAACGGCAGCGGAGTAGTTGGCAAATACCTCCACGATTCAACGGGTGCTGCCATGGGTGGTTACCTTCCACAGTTATTCGGCCGCAAACGTTATAATGAGGATGGAGTGGGTGGCATGCATGTCTATTCACCCTGGTGGCTCGACAATCAGAAGCTTGACTTCCCGCGAGGATATCATATTGAATATTGGGGTGGCATGGATATGCCGTCATATGGTTTTGGCGGGGGCATAGAGGGAATGAACGGCAAGCATGAAGTGAACGGAAAAAAGAAAGAAGCGGGTGGCTATGGGAAATCATTGAAAGAAGATTATCGTTTCTTTTATGGTGCGGGAGTTGGCATGGCAGGACGCGGAGAAGCCATTGCGAGAGCAGACAACTATTGCGAGATTGATCCTGACACAGTGGATAAATTCGGGATCCCTGTATTGCGTTTCAACACAAAATACAGCGACTATGAAATTAAGCAGGCCAAGCACATGAAGGAGACTTTTAAGGAGGTCATGCATAATATGGGGGCCGTAATTACCTGGGGCGATACGGATAATGACAGCAATAACTGGGGACTTTCCAAACCCGGAGAAATCATTCACGAAGCCGGAACCGTGCGGATGGGTGAAGATGCGGCAAGTTCCGCGCTCAACAAGTGGAACCAGGCTCACGAATGCAAGAATCTTTTTGTGGTGGATGGCGGACCTTTTGTTTCACAGGCGGATAAGAATATCACCTGGACCATCATGGCCCTCTCCATGCGCGCGAGCGAATATATCATTGACGGTTTGAAAAAGAATACGATTTAAATGAGGCAATATTTACGATCATTCGGAATGCTGAATGAGGCCCGTTGATCCCGCAATCATCATTATAATTATTTGTCTAAAAAATATCTAATGGACAGAAGAAAATCTCTCAAAGCGCTGGCTTTTGGCACTGTTTCAACTTCGGTATTGCTGGATGCCTGCAAACTGATGGATAAGAAATCAGAATCCGCTTCGGCAGAAACGCCCTCGGGATTCACCATTGACCGCACAGTTGAAGAAGCGGAACGCGACAGCAAACTGATCGCCCAGCATTTTTTCAACGAGCATGAATTAGCAACCATTACGGTGCTCTGCGATATCATTATTCCCAAAGACGAAGTGAGTGGCTCCGCGTCTGAGGCAGGTGTGCCCGCATTCATAGATTTTATTGCCATAGATATGCCGCATAACCAGGTTCCATTGCGCGGGGGACTTCGCTGGCTGGATGTGCAATGCATGAATCGCTATGGCAAAGCGTTTATTGATTGCAGTCCCCAGCAGAAAACAGAAATGGTGGACCTGATCGCCTATCCGGAAAAGACCAAGGGAAATTCGGAACTCGCACCCGGGGTTGCTTTTTTCACCCGCATGCGCGACCTCACCGCCAGCGGATTCTATTCCTCGAAAATAGGTATTGCCGATATTGGATATAAAGGCAATACTCCTAACCAGTGGAATGGTGTTCCAGACGATGTGCTGAAACAATATGGTCTCGCTTATTCAGAAAAAGAATTAAACGAATGTGCGAGCTATTAACCAAATAAATTTTTGACAATTTGAAAATCCCAGCCATATAAGTTGGGATTTTTTATTTATCAGGTACTCTGGCTCATGTCACCACAAACCAATAGTCACACAAATAGAATTCTCAATCAAAGACATAGCGCATGGAATTCATGGTGGTTCGTGAGACGAACCATAAAGTGAGTGAGTCCGGCACGCTTGCGCCAAATTCTTTAAGAGTTTGTTTATATTTCATATCTGTGGAAATGCTTAATTCCGTAGATACCAGTTGCTGATTTCGGAATTGTCACATATTTTTTGTAGCGTTGAAGGAATTTTCATACCGGCATTGGTTATTCATTTACCTATTCAAATATGTAAAATCAGATCATTTTTACTTGCCTTCCTTCAGGCATAATCTATCACATCACATTGGAAAACCAGGAATTAAAAATATCTTATGAAGAATTTCTATCTCAAATTGGCCGCAACCTTAAGTCGCGAAGGATTAGAAAGCGCCAAAACGGGATGAAATGTCCCCCAATGCACATCGAGACAATTGAGACTTAGTTTTCCTTAAATTTCATAATTGCTTCATTTAAAAATCACTTACTATGAAACATCTAATTTTTCCCTTGTTTCTTTCAATTATTTGCTCCTCTGGGAATTCTCAAATAACAAAGGGCAATTGGCTTGTTGGTGGTACCGGCAGCTTTTCGTCAAGGAATAGTACTCTTTCCGCAGAGTCAATTACGTATGATTCGAGATATGTTGACTTAACTCTTTCTCCGAATGTCGGACATTTTATTATCGACAAATTTGCTGTGGGGATAAAGTCTTCATTCAATTGGACAAAGAGTAGAACCTTTCCTCCTGGCGGGGGAAGTACTGATATTAAGCGTTTTTCGGCGGGACCGCTTGCCAGATACTATTTTCTCGGTGTTGAAAAGCAGTTTAATATACTTACAGAAGGCTCGTTGCAATTGGGTACTTATTCTGCAGGGGCAGACAAGGGTTCCATAACCATTTATTCATTTATGGCCGGTCCCGTAGTCTATTTTAATACTTCTGTTGGTTTAGAATTCCTGTTAGGTTATAGTTCAAACATTGACGCTTTAAAAGGCAGCTACAAAGATATACGAGACGGGTTCCAAATTGGTATAGGCTTTCAGGTTCATTTAGAAAAATAAAATTACTCTTATGAAAAAGTACTATTCAATATTATTTTATTTGATTTTAAATTTAACAGCAAATTCTCAAACAATTTCGCCACTGGAAACTACAGAATTCTGCCCTGGCGTAGATATAACATTTACTGTTGTAGTTCCTGGAGTGGGTCCCATGGTCACACCTTGGACTAATAACCCGATATTGATACAAGGGGCTTATAATATTACAACTTCAGGTGGTAACACCACTTTTAATTTTAAAGGGCGTTTTACAGATGTAAACATAAGCCAAGTATTTAGAGTAAAATATTCAAATTCCAACGGCGAGGTAACTAAAGATTTTGAATTTAAGCGCATAAAGTCTTTGTTTCACGGATCATGTACACCTATCTTGCCAAATCCACCATCAATCACCGCAGATCGTTGTCAAATTCAAACATTTTCTATAAGTTATCTAAATGTGCAGTACAAAACAGAATTTCAAAGTCCTGCATTGTGTTTTGGCACAATAACAAACTATCAATATTTGCTTCCGTCAGGTTGGTCAATCGGAGGCAATGTTTCAAACGGTAGCAACTGGATTGGGGGTGGAAATAGCGTCAATATTACTTCAGACTTGTCCAATGGGGACGGCAGTGGTATTAGAATAAGGCCAATAAATACTGCTTGTGGTTCTGGCCTTGTTGCCGGACAAGAGAGCATTATTCCAATTTCAAGACCTGCACCAACATTGTCTATCACTTCGAGTAAGACTACAATCTGTACTGGTTGTGAGACATTTACTATCAATGG
>CALFNL010000167.1 GCA_937902875.1 uncultured Bacteroidota bacterium
AGACAAGATTTTAAAACCATTTTGGACTAAGACCGCTGTGCTATAATGTTTCAGTTTGCCATGAACCTTGTAATCAAATCCGGGCAAACATATCCAATTCGCCTTGCACTTCAACAATACGCAAAGGACAACTATATGATTTGCGATCATTCGTCCTCAGGCCTGGTGGCCATTTGCATAGTCTGTCCATATCATTTAACTTTAGCATGGAGACTTTGAATTACTATCACAATATCGTGCAGCTTAATACTTTCAGATTATGAGATCCTTGCATTATTTCATTTGTACATGGTTCGCTATGTCGATATTCATAGGTTCCAGATCTTTCTCCCAGGAAGTTGATCAGCTCAGTTTGAAAAATTACCGACCCGTATCCATTTACAAAACGCCACAGACCGAAATCAAAAGGGCAAAATATCCGGTCATTGATATGCACTCCCACGACTATCTAAAATCTGATGCTGAGGTTGATGCCTGGGTGAAAACCATGGATGATGCAGGCATTGAAAAAACGATGATCCTCTCCTATTCCACCGGGGCTACTTTTGATTCCGTTATCGCCAGGTATGCACGATATAAGAACAGGTTTGAGGTCTGGTGCGGATTTGACTATACCGGTCTGGATAAGCCTGGTTGGCCAAAGCAGGCGTTGGAAGAACTGGAAAGATGTTATAAGAAGGGCGCCCGGGGAGTGGGCGAGTTGGGAGATAAAGGCCTGGGAGAACTCTATTCACGCCCTAAGCCTGGTTATGGCTTGCATATAGACGATCCACGCATGACACCCCTGCTTGAAAAATGCGCACAGTTACACCTGCCCGTGAGTGTACACGTTGCGGAAGATGAATGGATGTATCGGCCTGCCGATTCAACTAACGATGGTTTGATGAATGCGGCTACCTGGCATGTTGATCTCAGCGTAAAAGGAAAACTGTATCACGACCAATTGATCAGCACCCTGGAAAACGCGGTGAAAAACAATCCCCGGACTACTTTCATAGCCTGCCACCTGGCCAATTGCTGTTCTGACCTGGAAGTTTTAGGCAGATTGTTCGACAAGTATCCAAATCTGTATGCAGACATTGCGGCCCGCTATGGTGAAATTGCCCCCATACCCAGGTTTGTACACGCCTTCCTCGAAAAATATCAGGATAGAATCGTGTATGGAACAGACATGGGAAACAATATCGAAATGTACCGAAGCACATTCCGGATACTTGAAACGGGAGACGAACATTTTTATGATGGCCGCTTTAATTATCACTGGCCCCTGTATGGCCTGAACTTAACGGATAGCACACTCCGGAAAATCTATGGGGAAAACGCCAGAAAAATAATGAGCCGGCATTGACTGGAACCGTGAGAGAGAAATACTCCAAGATTCAAATCTCGCACTGTGTTAACCTTTAGAACTACTTGCTCTACTCTCTTTCCCAGGCCTTGCCTCATCAGCTCCATTGAAATATACTTTTGTAAATAAAGACGGCTCATCAGCAATCGTTAAGGTGTCCAGGGTAGAATTCATTAATTTTCATTTTTGTGAGAATCTGAAAATGGTAATTACCGGCAATTACAATCGCCATTAAACTTACAATGGCTTATTACGGAACATTATTTCTCACTTCGATTCAAAGCATCAAAAAGATCATGACCTCCCCAGTCCCCATCATATTTTTCCTCATTAATAAAAAAAGAAGGGGTACCATTTACGCCACTTCTTACCCCGCTTTCAAAGTCGGCTTCCACTCTGGCTGAAACTGATTCTTCCTCAATATCTGCTTTAAACCTCTCCAGATCCAATCCGCTGGTTTTGGCGTATAGAAATAAATGCTCCCAGTCTAATTGCTCCTGGTGCTCGTAGAGGGTATCGTGCATTTCCCAGAATTTATTCTGCAGTGCGGCCGCTTCTGCCGCTACCGCTGCATTATATGCATCCGGATGGGCTTCAGACAAAGGAAAATTCCTGAAAACAAATTTGAGACGATTCCCCATTTTCTGCTGCACCTGTTTTATAATTGGATATGCATGCCCACAATAGATGCACTGATAATCACCAAATTCAACCAGAGTCAGCGGAGCTTTTTTGTTTCCCTGTACATGGTCCCTGCTGCTAACGGGTGGGGTCAAATGAGAGCTCATCTTTGATATTTAATGATTTGTCTAAGCCTTCCAATGCCTTGAGAATTCCATCGGCGCCGGGATTAATTCCTACAGGAGAATTATAGCCCCAATGGATCATTCCTTTTTCATCCAAGACATATAACACCCTGAGACATTCACCTTCCTTCATATCATATGCCTCATACAATTTGGCCACCATGCCTTTGGGTTCAAAATCCGCTAATAAGGGGAAGTGCAAATTATGATTCTCTGAAAATGCCATATGGCACCATTTACTGTCAACAGAAATGCCTAATAGTTGAGCATCATGTCTCAAAAAAAACTTCAGAGTCTCATTATATAGAGCCATCTGATCGCTGCATACCGGGCTCCAATCCGCCGGATAGAAGGCAAGAATCACCCTTTTACCCTTCAGCTCACTCAATTTCAGTTTCTGATCCGGGTTAGAGAAGAGTTCAAATTCCGGTGCTGCGCTTCCTGTTTTCAACATAGCAGTTTATTTGATTAGTGAATCGTTGCAACTATTGTGTGAAGATTTTGCCACAATTAGGGGGTATAAGTTCAATTGTCCATAAGCATCTGCCAATTTTTTCAAGGAAGAAAGAAAAACGGATGATCAGGGCTTCCGTTTTCCCCGAACCTGGCTCAATTGTACCCGATGGCCAACTCATTGTCAATCGACCAGACACCCGGTGCATTCCATGCAATTCTCCCGGCTTCCTCCTTTTGATAAAGGGAATGCACCACACGGTATTACCGTAACCTTAACATGAATAAGTGTCTTTTATGGAGATATACCCTTCCAACACTCAATTCTCAAATTAGTTCTGAGGTCCCAATTCTTTTTCTTTGCCAAAATCTGATTTGTTCATGGCCCTGGTTCCTGAGCTTAAATTGAGGCAGGGAGATACCTATTTAGTGTTCCTGGCGGGAAGCCGACAACCGTTCAGGATCAAGTTCGGGAATGAAATTCGACCTGAAGATTCCAATTGTTGAAACCGGATTAGATTGCAAATGAAAGTTAGCAGTGAAGTATTGATTTGAGAGATGGGCGCCAACCGGCAAAGACAGGAATAGAATTCCAGGCTGATCCTTTTTTTGAAGAATTCTCTTCAAATGCCTTTCCCAGGGAACCAGAACGAGATTTTTCTAAAGCTTCCCCAACCAACTATTAACCAGGGATCAATTTGTGAATGTCAATATTGCCAATCCAATCCATCCTTTTGTGGAGAGCCAGAGGAATATGAACTTCCATTCCAAAAAAGTATTTAGATGAGTACCCCAAGCTACAAACTTGCTGAACTTTCTGCCATTATCCAGCCAGATAAGCTACTAATCGGGCATAATTTGCTTCAACACAAAAAAACCATCCGCCAATTGGC